>JALRGT010000009.1 GCA_023259675.1 Flavobacterium sp. | reverse complement strand
TATAGAAATTTTCACTATTCCGGGTTGTTTTTTTATTACATTTTAATAAGGTTCATCAATACCAAATCGTTTTCTTTAATTTCAAAATTCTTATTGTATTTTCCTTCTGAACCAATTGAGACTATTTTTATGAAAATTGAATCTCCGTCATTTTTTCCTTTAATTTATTTATAGCTAAAAAAATTATTTTGTACTGTTTCTACATAAATTGAATTAGCTAATATATCCCCATACTATTTCATAAAAATCAAAAAACAGAAATAACATAATTTGTTTTTTAGTAAACCATTTAAACTTTTGATAATAAAAAATAAACCAGGGAGACCATTAAAACTCCCCAGTTTAATAACTAACCACAAGTTTATTTGTATATTCCATTTAATTTTAATTTTTCAGTTTCGGACTTCTTATTTTGAAATCAAACGAAAGAATATTTACGAATACTATTAAACAAGAAAAAACATCGATTTTATCATTTTTTTCGATAAACAATAATTCTATATCCTGAATACATTCATCAAACTTTCACCAATCGTAAACAATTAACAATTCCACAAATAATTACTTAATTATTTAATACATCTATTCTTAATTGTATTTTATTTTTAATAATTACTATTTATCACTGAATTTACAATCACAAATATCAACAAAACACCATAACTTCAAGGTGTCCATTTGTGTCCAAACACTACCTCATTTGTTGCAATTTTAGCCTTAAAGCAGCATTGCCTTAAATTTCCCAGAAGAAATAAAAATTATAGATGCACTAATTTATTATAGCGTTGAAACAAGATTATTCAACAATGAGAAGCGTCCTTAATTAAATAATTAGCGTATGCACTTTCCTAAAAAAAAAGATGAATCAGTAAAAGCTATTCCTGCTTAACCTCGGGGTATATTAATTTAGCGTGCAATGTGGGTTAAGACTAAAATCTTAATTTTAACACATGAAAAAAAGAAAAATTTACGATACAGTTTTCAACATTAAAACTGTAGAATGAAGGAATAAAAAAAAACAATTTATAAGACTTAGTCTGAGAATTTGGTATTCAAGATGTCTTAATATGTAAATAGTGAAAAGATTACCAAGACTTTGATGAAGATAGTTTTTCTGAAATAGGGAATTCCTGAACAGGAGTGTATTTACAAATTAGTCCTTAAAAAAAAAAGTAAAAAAAACTAGGGAGAATAATACTCCCTAGTCCAAGAGCCAAACAACCTTATTTAATCCATTCCAACTTAAAAGTTGTATTACCCAATTTGTTTGGAGTAATTTCATTATCAGTTCCTTTTCTTGAAACTGTAATTGTCTGAACAGAATCTGCTTCAGGTAAAAATATTTTTGCAGTAGCTGTTGTCGTTGTATCTGTAGCGTACACTTTTAATGTTAATTTACTCCAATCCATATCTTTAGTAGATTGTGCCAATTCAATATGAGGAATTACTGAACCGTCTCTAACTAAAACCACAATTGGAATTGCCCCCGCTTTAATTTTATGCCATCCTCCTTGGTAAACTTTTTTAGTTTGGTAATCTATCCATTTTCCTTCAGGAAGGTATACATCTCTTTCGGTTACTTCTTCAAATAAAGGAGCCACTAACATACTTGAACCAAACAAATATTCATTATCAACTAACCATGCTCCTGGATCATTTGGATACTCAACAAACAAAGCACGCATCATTGGTAATCCTTTTTGAGAACTTTCTTTTGCCTGAGCATAGATATAAGGCATCAATTCGTAACGCATATTATCGGCATTTCTAAATCCATTCAAAAAATCTTTGCTGTATAACCAAGGCTCTGTTGGTGGTTCACCATGGCTTCTTACATGCGAAGTAAGCATTCCAAACGGCACCCATCTGCGGTATAAATCTTCAGGAGATTTAGTTACAAAACCACCTACGTCATGGCTCCAGAAACTAAAACCGCTTAATCCTAATGAAAGCCCTCCCCTTAATTCGGCAGACATCGCTCCATTACTTGTTTCGGCATCACCTCCCCAGTGCAATGGATAACGCTGACTTCCAGCCCATGTACTTCTTGCCCAGATCAAAGTATACCCTTTTTCTTTTTGAGTGATTTCCGCAACTGCTTTATTATAACGCAATGGATATAAATTATGCTCATAGAAACCAGTACGCCCAGAGTGATAAATTCCATCAGGTGGCGCCGCTTCTCCAAAATCTACTTTGAAAACACTCACACCTTGATCCAATAAATGCTTCAATTTAGCTTGATACCAAGAAACCGTTTCTGGATTAGAAAAGTCCAATACCGCATCTTCATAAGGAAGGTTTCCTTTACGGTCTCTTACTGCAAGATTTTTGTCCATGATTTCATTGAACAAAGTGTTTTTTGGTGTAAAATAAGGTAATTGCCATAAACAAACATGGAAACCATCTTCTTTTAAATCTGACATCATTTTTTCAGCGTCCGGGAAACGGGATTTTGCAAACTGATAATTATTTCTCCAGTCAACGTCAAACCAACCTGTATCATAATGAATTACATCCGTTGGGATTTTATATTTACGTAAATTTTTTGCTACTTCACGACCTTCTTTTTCTGAAAAATAAGTAATACGGCTCATCCAAAAACCAAATGACCAAAGCGGTGGCATCGCAGCTTTTCCTGTCAAATCAGTATACTGATCCAAAATCTCTTTGGGTTCTCCGATAAAGAAAAACAAATCTGCTTCGTCATCTCCAATATACATTTCATTTGCACTTCCAAAATATTTTCCAAAGTCAACCGTAATAGGAGTTGAATGATGCATAAAAACACCATAACCACGACTACTCATATAAAATGGAATCGGTTTGTACATGGTTTCGTTCTGAATTCCATTTGCATCATCTGCCCACAAAACAACTTTTTGCCCGCGTTTATTAAATTGTGTAAAAGATTCACCACAACCAAATATTTTTTCATCAGGTTCTAAACTAAAAGCTGCCCCCATACTTCTGGAATAATCACTGCTTCTACGAACATATGAAAATGGAAGTGTTGGGGTATATGTATTTTTTAAATCGGCATCATGAAGTGTACTAGTCAATAACTTTCCTTTTTCATCATAAATTTTCACATGCCATGGCTTAGTTAAAATTTCAACTACCCCATTTTTACTTGTATATTTATGACCTCCACCAATCTTAGAATATTTCCATAATTCCGGATGATTTGGAGCAACACCGTTTACCAGCATTAAAGATTCTTTTTGAGGATGAAATTGAGGCCCAGAAGTTGTTTTGATTCTTATTGTTCTATCCGAAACAAACTGAATTTCAAAAGGCAATACCGGGGAAGCTTCGTATTCTGTAGTTGGAAATTCATTTGCTACAACTGTGTCAGGCTTCATCATCATATTATTGAATGCCTGACGAGTTTTATAATTATACCTTTGATATTTTATAGTTCCTTTTCCCGTTTGAGGATCAAAAGAGACTAATTCATCTGCAAAGTAAAATGTATTTTGATAGTTTTGAAAATCCTTGCTAATATCAATTGGTGCATTGAGGACATCTATATTTTGAATCTGCGATGCTACTTTTGGTGTCATAAAAAGACACAAAGCCATAAATAAAAACAGCTTTACTATTTGGAATTTACTCATTGTTATGAAATTTATATTTAGCATTCTTTAATTATTATTATAATGTTATTGTCGTTATTTTACTTTTCATTTCTTTTGCAATTTCAAAGTTTTCAAATATATCTTTGTCTTTTAATATAAATCCCATATCAGAAATTGATAATACTTTTGTTTTACTATGAGAAACGGCATATTTAGGTTTGTTTTTACCTGAATCAAACTTGATCCTACTATCTAGCATCAGGCGAAATTACTTCATATCTATTTTTTTATCTGGTTAAATACAAGGTTACAATAAAAGTCGATAAGGAGTAGTAATTTTCTATCATTTTTTATTTTTAACGAGAAATTAAAATAAAATAGGGAAACAATTAAAAGCTTCCCAGTTTTCAAACTAACCAAGTTTATTATTCTATGCAATCTGTATTGAAAGTGTGTTTTTTTACTTATCGAAATTTGATCTATTTAAAAAAATGTTTCTTATTTTAAAAACGGTAATTGTTTTAAAAACTTTCGCTTTAATAAGAATATCGTTTGCATTCATTCACTTATCTAGTCATTTTTAATTTTAAACTAAATATTATTTATACTAATTATAACAGTTTTTTATGTTCAGTTTTAAATATGTAAAAAAAAATTAAACGAAATATAAATAATTAATGACTTAAAAGATAACTAAAAAGTTAATTATACTTATTATAAAAAAAACAGCATTTTTTTTATAATAGATAATACTTAAAAAAACTCAGTTACAAATATCTACAAAACCCTATTACTCTATGGTGTCCTTTTGTGTCGAAACACTGCCCCATTTGTTGCAATTATAGCTCTGAAGTAGTTTTATTATGTTTTTTAAGTAGAAAAAGAAAACAAAACAAAATATTAAAATAAATTATTTTTGGGTTCAAGCAACACATGATTAATGGTTCTATTAAACAGGAATAGCTTTTGTATTGAATAGGAATCAACATTCCTCATCTAAAAAATCATAAAATTGTATTTTATATTTTTTAAATTCTAAACTCAAGGTTATATTAGCAGCAATCTTAAATATTCCAAAATAAAACTAAAAAAGGAAAAATATGATAATTGACACTTTAAGTAATGCCTCTAGATATTACAGTTTGCATCCCAATTTCAAAAAAGCATTTGATTTTATCGAACAAAATGACAATGCCAATCTTCCTGATGGAATAACCACCTTATCAGAGGGATTGCGCGTAATTGTCAATACCGGAAATGGGAATAACAAAGAAGAAGCTCTTAAGTTTTTTGAATGCCATGACGAACATATAGACATACAGTTTTGTGTAAGTGGCGTCGAAATTTTTGCTTGGAAGCCAAGAGAAAAATGCAACCAACCCAATGGAGAATACAACATAGAAAAAGATGTCCGATTTTGGCATGATACCCCTGACACTTATTTTAAACTAACAAACAATCAATTTACTATTCTATATCCTGAAGATTGTCATGCTTCAATGATGGGAGAAGGTGAAATCAAAAAATTAATTTTTAAAATAAAAATCTAAAAAATGGATCAAACACAAATTCTGAGTGGTAAAGTAGCTTTAATTACCGGTGGCGGTGGAGTCTTAGGAAGTGCGATGGCTCTAAATTTGGCAAAAAATGGTGCAATAGTAGGTGTCCTTGGCAGAACTATTGATAAACTTGAAGTTATTGTCAAAAAAATTCAAAACGAAGGAGGACAAGCTTTCGCCTTACAAGCTGATGTTTTAAATCAAGAAGATTTAGAAAAGGCCAAGCATTTTATTCTGGAAAAACACAACCGATTAGATATTTTAATAAATGCTGCAGGAGGAAATATACCCGGAGCAATAGTTACACCGGAACAAGATTTTTTCAACGCTAATCCAGATGATTTACAAAAAGTTGTTAATTTAAATATTATGGGAACAATACTCCCATCCAAAGTTTTTTCAGCGATTTTTGCTAAACAAAAAAGCGGAGTGATTATAAATATCTCTTCCCCAACAGCTGATCGCCCTTTGACAAGAGTGGTAGGCTATTCTGCCTCAAAAGCGGCTGTTGATAATTTTACTCGATGGTTAGCTGTAGAAATGGCTTCGAAATACGGTGAAGGAATTCGTGTGAATGCAATTTCTCCAGGATTTTTTATTGGAGAACAAAACCGTGCCTTGTTATTAACACCGGAAGGAAATTTAACACCACGAGGCGAATCGATTATTTCCCATACTCCAATGGGGCGTTTTGGAACTCCCGATGATATACAAGGGACCTTATTATGGATGTGTAGTGATGCTTCTAAATTTGTTACAGGAATTGTTGTACACATCGATGGTGGATTTGGTGCAAAAAGCATTTAATTTACTTGGCAACACCGTAAATTTGACAAAAAATGGATAAGTGACTTAAATTTAAGTTACTTATCCAACTCAGTTAACTACAATTTTCTTTGACTATAATTTCTAGAGGCATATAATACGTTTCTTCTACTGGTTCTTGTAAAACCAACTTTTTATACAAATGATTAATCCCCATATACCCTTGATCTTCGGGTTTTTGATTAATCAAAAAATCAATAACTCCTTTCTTAAGATATTCGACATTTTTTTTCAGTAAATCATAACCAATAATACGAATACCTTTGATATGATTATCTTCTAAAAATTGTGCTACAATATAGGCCCGAGAATTAGGCACAAAAACACTGTTAATACCTTTAAAAACAGCGCTATCTAATTGATCTAAACTTGAATCTTTAATTGTAATTTCAGAAAAATTAAAATTGGTAAGCTCTTTATTGTCCTTAAAAAAAGAATAAAATCCATCTATTCGCTGTAAATATACCGAAGTGGCTTCGATTTCTCTTGTAATTTTAACGATCAAAACTTGTCTTTCTTCCTTAACAGCAAAACTAGTAAGTCTACCTGCCAAATAGCCACTTTTAAAAGCATCTTGCCCTACATAAGCATGGTCTATACTCTCTGAAAAATTAGAATCAATCATTACAAGGTGTAAATTTTTCTTTTGAAACTCATTCAAAAAATGTACCGATTCATCATAAAAAATAGGGGCATACAGCAAGCCATCAAAATCTGATTGCAAAACTTTTTTGGCCATTTTATTAAAAGAAACGGAATCAAAATCATATAAATAATATTCCAGACTAACCCCGTATTGCTTAAACTCCTGCTCTGCTCTCTTTATTCCTTTAATTTGTGTTTCCCAATATTCTAAATCTTTAAATTGAGGTAAGAAAACAGCGAACTTAAATTTTTTATTGAAAGCGAGATTACTGGCAAAAATATTTCTCTTGTAACCATATTCTTCAATGATAGCATTTACTTTATCTATATTCTCTTGTGCTACTTGCCCTCGATTATGAATAATTCGATCTACTGTTCCTGTTGAAACATTAGCTAATCGGGCTATTTCTTTGATTGTTATGATACTGTTGGTCTTTAAATTATAATGCCTCCAAAAAGGGTAAATTTAATTTTTTTTTCTAAAAAAAGTTGCTCCGGTTGATTTTTTATATACATTTGTAATATCCCGTGTGCGAACACGCAAGTTAAAAAATATATTCTGATATCACTATAATATCAATGGAATTTTATTTTCAAGCATTCAAAAATTAATAAAACAAATCAATTATAAATTTATAAAAATGGATTCAATCTTTAATTTAAAAGGAAAAGTAGCTCTTATTACAGGGGGTGCAGGTGTATTAGGAAGTAACATGGCAACCGTTTTGGCAAAACAAGGCGTTATTGTTGGTATTGTTGGATTTACATTGGCAGAAGCAGAACGAACTGTTGAGGCTATCGAAAAAATTGGTGGACAAGCTTATGCTGTACAAGGAAATGTACTGGATAAAGAAAACCTAGAAAAAATTAGAGATTTTATCCTTGAAAAATACGGTCGATTAGACATCTTAATTAATGCTGCCGGTGGAAATATGCCAGGAGCAACTATTGGACCTGACCAAGCGATATACGATTTAAAAACTGCCGACTTACAAAAGGTATTAGACCTTAATATCATTGGAACAGTATTGCCTTCTCAAGTTTTTTCTGAAATTTTTGCAAAACAAAAATCAGGAAACATCATCAACATATCTTCGGCTTCTGCTAAAAGACCATTGACTAGAGTGGTAGGATATTCTGCTTCAAAAGCGGCAATTGATAACTTTACGCAATGGTTATCTGTTGAATTAGCTTCTAAATATGGAGAAGGATTACGTGTAAACGCTATTGCACCTGGTTTCTTTATTGGAGAACAAAACCGTGCTTTACTATTGACTCCAGAAGGCGAATTAACACCTAGAGGATTAAAAATTATAGACCATACCCCAATGGGAAGATTTGGCGTTCCTGAAGATCTTGATGGTGCCTTATTATTCTTGTGTAGCGATTTATCAAAATTTGTAACTGGAACTGTCGTAAATGTTGACGGTGGATTTGCAGCATCAAGTATCTAAAAATTAAACATTAATTTTAAAAACATATAAAAATGGAACAAACTTGGAGATGGTACGGACCAAATGACCCCGTTAAATTATCGGATGCTAGACAAGCTGGTGCAACCGGAATTGTTACTGCCTTGCATCATATAAAAAATGGGCAGGTATGGGAAGTAGATGAAATCATGAAAAGAAAGAATGAAGTTGAAGCGGCTGGAATGACTTTTTCGGTTGTAGAAAGTATTCCGGTTCATGAGGACATAAAAAAACAATCTGGGGATTATTTGACATATATAGAAAACTATAAGCAAAGCATCAAAAACTTGGCAACTTGTGGGATACATGTAGTTTGTTACAACTTCATGCCTGTTTTGGACTGGTCAAGAACAGACTTGTCTTATGAAATGCCTGATGGTTCTAAAGCCTTACGTTTTGACATTAATGAGTTTGCCGCTTTTGAATTATTTATTTTAAAAAGACCAGGAGCAGAAAACACTTATTCTGAAGCTCAAAAAATTAAAGCGAAAGCAACTTTTGAAAAACTGTCTGACGCAGATAAAATCAAATTACAACAAAATATTATTGCAGGTTTACCAGGTGCAGAAGAATCCTATTCAGTAGAAGATTTCTTGAAAGTATTGAAAGGGTATGATGGTATTGATGCTGCTAAATTAAAAGAAAATTTATATTATTTTCTACAAGAAATTATACCTGTTGCCGAGAGTGTAGGAGTAAAAATGGCTATTCACCCAGATGACCCTCCTTATCCTATTTTAGGATTGCCTAGAGTCGTAAGTACTGAAGCTGATTTGAAACAATTGCTTGACGCTATTGATTCTCCTTCAAACGGATTTACAATGTGTACGGGTTCTTATGGAGTAATTGCAGAAAATGATTTACCAGGAATTGTAGATCGTCATGGTGATAAAATGAATTTTATCCATTTGAGAAGTACTCAAAGAGATGCCGAAGGAAATTTCTATGAAGCCAATCACCTGGAAGGCGATGTAGATATGTATGAAGTTGTTAAATCAATCTTGAAAAAACAAATCGAAACGGGAAGAAATATCCCGATGCGACCTGATCATGGACATCAAATGTTAGATGATTTGAATAAAAAAACCAACCCTGGATATTCTGGGATAGGTAGACTAAGAGGTTTAGCCGAATTAAGAGGTCTGGAATTAGGAATTAAAAGAAGTCTTTAATTTTCTCCAGAGACTTTTTAATATTTGAATAAAAAGTATAAACAACTATCATAACATTACCGTTAAGGATTTTTATTTAAAATCCTTAACGGTAATATCGTTATACCCTATTTTAAAACTATCGTAACTCCAAAAACATGACTAAAACTACCTTTATCACTCCTGACTTCATGCTACACAATGGAGCAGCAAGACCCCTTTATCATGAGTATGCAATTACTTAGAAAAAATAAAAAAACCGTCTAAAAATTACTTTTTAAACGGTTTTTTTATCAAATATTACCGAACACATCTAAACCCGATATGATTTGCCGAGGACTTTATTTCTCCATGCCCACGTGAACCTACCATATATCTAGTGCAATATTCATCTGTACATAAAAAAGAACCTCCTCGATGAACTTTTATTAATGCATTAGGTTCATTAGGATCATTACTAGAGTCTGGTCCTTGAGGATTTCTGGCGACTTTATTGCTTTCTGATAATTTAATATAATAGTTTTTATCATACCAATCATTTACCAACTCCCATACATTGCCCCCCATATCATAGAGACCATATCCATTTGGTGTATATTGTGCTACTGGAGCTATCCCTACAAAACCATCTTCACCGGTATCGCCTTTTTCAACCGGAAATTCCCCCTGATATATATTGGCTTGAAATTTTCCGTCTGGTTTGAGAATACTCCCCCACGAATACAAACTACCTGTTTTTCCTCCTCTTGCAGCAAATTCCCATTCCGCTTCAGTAGGCAATCGCTTCCCTGCCCATTTAGCATAGGCCTCTGCATCTTCATATGAAACTTGCACTACAGGATAATTGTCCTTACCCATCAAATTACTATCAGGACCAGTGGGGTGTCTCCAATCTGCCCCTTCTATATATTCCCACCATTGTAAAAAATTATCTAAACTAACTTTTTTAGCAGTGGGGGAAAATACCACAGAGCCTGCAATTAATTTTGACAAAGGGACACCTGGAAATTCTTCTTCGGATGGTTTTTTTTCTGCAACAGTGATATATCCGGTAGCTTTTACAAATTCAGCAAATTCTTTATTGGTAACTTCTGTCTTATCCATCCAGTAACCATCAACATATACTCTATGAATTGGTCTAGCATCATTCGTCACGCCCTTTATACTACATAAATTTTCATCCTCAATATTACTTCCCATAGAAAACTCCCCTCCTGGCACCCATACCATTCCAACAAATTCCTTTTGGGGTTTATTATTTTTATTCTCAATTGTTAATTCGAACTTTGGCTCCAAATCGAGATTTTCAACTTCTTTATTTATATCCACTCCTTCTCCATCTGAAGTCATAAAACCCATCAAAAAATATAAAAATCCAACTAAAGGAATAATCATTATAAATACTATCTTAACTATTTTCTTCCTACTATAACTCATGTTTTTTTTTACAAATTAAAAACTCTTTAATTGATTTTCTTAAGAAATTAAAGAAATGTTACAATTGATAGTTTCGGTTTTTTAATAATAATTATTTCTTTTTGTTTAAAGCCAATGATGAAAACTCCTGGACAATAAATCTCGTTTTGGATATTTTCTAAATTAAATATTTCCCGCCATACCTGTTAGCGCTCCTATTGTTTTTGTTTAAAATTTAACCAAATAAGGTGGCTGGAGAATACTCTAATAAATAATCTTCATAAACCTTTATAGCTGTTATCTAAGCTAAAACCCTACTGTGAATAAATAGGACAAGTGTAAAAATAAATAATAAAAATTGATTGTTGTTAATTTAAAAACTGTGGCATCGTGTAATTCCTATTTTTGAAATAAACCAGATAACAATAAAATCAATTTCAGATACAACCAATATTTTATCTAATTTAGTAAAAGATATTATTATCGTTAATAACAATAATGTTACAACTATTAAGACACAAGATATTAAAACCAAAGTACTGCTTCCCGATAATTTTAATCGTTTATTTGATAAACAATACTTTCCGCTTAAAGTAGACCTTTTAAGATGGATAAGTCACGGAAATAAACCAGTTATTATTGATGATACAGGAAATTCAACCAATTAGCTACAAATCTAATAATTAACAAATTACAGAGGTAGTAAATTACAAAACATGATTATTAATTAAATCTATATATAACTCCATGAAATTTAACCACACGCATTTATTTACCGTATTTCTTTGTTTGATTTTTGCACTTACCGGCACTTCACAAGAAATGAAGAAAAAGACTAGCTTAACCTCACTTAAAAATAAAAAAGTAGTTCTCGTTTATGGTGGATGGGAAGGACATCAACCCAAACAATTTGCCGAGAGAGTTCACCAATGGCTTGAAAAAGAAGGGGCCATTGTAACTTTAAGTGATTCATTGGGGATTTATACTCAAAAAGAAATTATGGACAATACCGACCTTGTTATCCAATATTGGACGATGGGTCAAATTACAAACGAACAAAGCAAAGGACTTTTAGATGCCGTTAAAAACGGTACTGGAATAGCTGGTTGCCATGGTGGTTTAGGAGATTCATTTAGAAACAATACCGATTATCAATACATGATTGGTGGGCAGTTTGTCACGCATCCTGGAGGATTAATTGATTACGATGTTGCAATAGTTAAGGACAATAATCCTATTACAAAGGGAATCTCCAACTTTCAAATCAAAAACACGGAACAAT
This sequence comes from Flavobacterium sp., assembly GCA_023259675.1. Lineage (GTDB taxonomy): Bacteria > Bacteroidota > Bacteroidia > Flavobacteriales > Flavobacteriaceae > Flavobacterium. Next base: position 89,322 of record JALRGT010000009.1, on the reverse strand, counting down.
ATTATATGCATATTGATCCCAAAATAAAAGTGCTGGCTACAACAACTTTTTCAGATGCTCATAATTACTGGATAAAAGGTACTGTGATGCCAGTATGTTGGACAACAAATTACGGAAAAGGCGCTGTTTTTTACTTATCATTAGGACACGATCCAAAAGATTTTGATACTATTGAAGCATGGCAATTATTAACTAGAGGCTTCAAATGGGCTTGCAAATAAAAAATATGAAAAGAAAATTAAGAATGGGGATGATTGGTGGTGGAATCGGTTCCTTTATTGGCGACGTACATCGAAAAGCAGCTGGCATGGACGGCATGATAGACTTAGTCTGTGGGGCTTTTAGCAGTAGCGCCGAAAAATCGATGGCATCGGGAAAAGCACTATATCTTCCTGAAGAAAGATGCTACAAAAATTATGAGGAAATGATCATGAAGGAAAAAGCACTTCCCGCAGAGCAACGAATGGATTTTGTTGCGATTGTAACCCCAAATCACAGGCATTTTTCACCCGCAAAACTAGCATTAGAAAATGGTTTTCATGTAGTGTGCGATAAACCAATGACATTAACTTTAGAGGAGGCAATTGAGCTGGAAAAAATTGTAACTAAAAGTGGTAAATTATTTGCCTTAACCCATAATTACACTGGACATCCTTTAGTTAAACAAGCTAGAGCAATGGTTGCCAATGGTGATTTAGGAAACATCCGAAAAATTCAAGTTCAGTATTTACAAGGTTGGTTAGCGACCTCATTGGAAAAAACGGACCATAAACAAGCCTCTTGGAGAGTTGACCCTAAACAATCCGGTATTGGTGGGGCTTTGGGAGATATTGGAACGCATGCCGAAAATTTAGTCGAATATATTACAGGTTTGAAAATCGAGGAACTAGCCGCTGATTTAGGGCGATTTGGTGAAGGCAGAATATTAGATGATGATGGAAATCTATTACTCCGAATGGAGAATGGTGCCAAAGGAACAATGTCTTTTTCTCAAATTGCTGTAGGGGAAGAAAACAGCTTATCTATTAAAGTTTATGGAGAAAAAGGAAGTTTAGAATGGCATCAAGAAAATCCAAATCAATTAATTACGCATTGGCTTAAAGCTCCTTTAAAAATATTTACCACAAATGGAAATGATTTATATCCTGAGGCTTTAAATAGTTGCAGAATTCCCGCAGGACATCCAGAAGGTTATCTGGAAGCATTTGCAACCATTTATAAAAATTTCGCCACTCATTTAATGGCTTTATTAGACAATAATACGATTGAAAAAACTGACTACCCAACTGTTGCTGATGGAGTAAGAGGAATGAAATTTATTTATGCAGCTGTAGAAAGTGATAAAAACAACTCCACTTGGACTAAATTCCAATAACAGAGCGCAAACGCTTTGCTAAAATTAACAACCAATATATATGAAATTGCCATTAACAACAAGTTTGCGCAAGTAAACACCAATAAATAAAAAGGCAATAACATATATGACCGCTAAAAAAACAAATTTTACATATATGAAAACAATTAAAGGACCAGCAGTTTTTTTAGCTCAATTTGCAGGAAATGAACCTCCGTTCAACAGCTTAGAGGGGATGTGTAAATGGGCTTCGGATTTGGGATATAAAGGGATCCAAATCCCAACCTGGGAAAGTAGTTTAATCGATATCAATACCGCTGCCGAAAGTCAAGTTTATTGTGATGAATTAAAAGGAAAAGTAAACGCATACGGACTGGAAATAACGGAGTTGTCCACCCATTTACAGGGACAACTGGTAGCCGTAAATCCTGCTTATGACATTATGTTTGATGGCTTTGCTCCTGATGCTGTCAAAAATAATCCAAAAACTAGAACAGAATGGGCGATTCAAACCGTAAAAAATGCAGGAACTGCCAGCGGACGATTAGGTTTAAAATCACATGCCACATTTTCGGGAGCCTTATTATGGCACACGGTTTATCCTTGGCCACAACGCCCAAATGGACTTGTGGAAATGGGGTTTGAAGAACTAGCGAAGCGATGGCTGCCTATTTTAAATCATTTTGAGGAACATGATGTAAATGTATGCTACGAAATTCATCCTGGAGAAGATTTGCATGATGGAATCTCTTTCGAACGTTTTCTGGAAGCAACGGGAAATCATAAGCGAGTAAACATCTTATACGACCCCAGCCATTTTGTTTTACAACAGTTGGATTATTTAAGTTTTATTGATTTTTATTACGAACGTATCAAAGCCTTTCATGTGAAAGATGCCGAATTTAATCCCACCGGAAAACAAGGCGTTTACGGTGGATACAGCGATTGGAAAGATCGAGCAGGACGATTTAGATCGTTGGGTGATGGTCAAGTTGATTTTAAAAGTATATTTTCAAAATTAACGAAATATGAATGTGAGGTATGGGCAGTAATGGAATGGGAATGTTGTATAAAATCGTCCTCACAAGGTGCTCGAGAAGGCGCTCCATTTATACAGAATCACATTATTGAAGCCGCAGAAAGAAGTTTTGATGATTTTGCAGGAACTGCCATCAACAAAGAAGAACTAAAAAAGATACTAGGAATCTAAAGCCTTTTGTTTCCTGAAAAAGACTTTTTTTAACATTAAACAAAAATGAAATGGAGACCTTTTAGTGTCTCCATTTTTCATTATTGTCTAGTCCTGAAAAGGGTTACAAAAAAACTTTTCTAATTAGGATACTAATCATGTACAATATGCAAATTTGCTGGCTGTTACTCTTAAACACAATCTGATTCATGTTGCTTTCCAAAACCAGGGAGATCTTTTACAGCAGTTAATAATACTCTCTTCGTTACAGCGTGGCTAGATTTTTAGCACACATTTTTTCATGGGTTATTCTATACAAAAGCTACTTTTACAGAAAGAATAAAATTATACGATAAATAACCTATATTTACTTGCCCATAAATTCAAAATTAAATATCCGAAACATTTTAAATAAAAAGGACAATACCACAATTCATCCCATAAAATAGTTTTTGAATCAAATTATATGCATTTAAAAAAACGATAAAATAGGATTAAACTGTTAGTTACAGTTAAAACAAATCAATATGTCTAAAAACCATTTTCTACTTCTGATATTATTCTTATCAGCTGCACTGCGAGGACAAAACACCGCTAATAAAGACTTCGATTTCCTTAATCAATCTTCGTATTGGCATTTACAATTTAAGGATAACGGTACTGAAAATTGGCAATCCAAATGGTCTCTAGACGGACATCATGCCAATATTAAAAACACAAAGAAAGGGATGCTTTTTAGTGCGGGAACAGTAGAGAGAGACGATGCGTATCATGCGGTATTATGGACAAAAGATTCATTTAAAGGAGATGTGAAAATCGAATACAATTATACAAGGACAGATACCAAAACAACATGGGCAACGATTTTATATATTCAAGCAACAGGTATCGGTGTCTCACCTTATTCTGAAGATATTTTCGAATGGAATAACTTAAGAGAAATTCCGGCAATGAAACATTATTTTAATACCATGAAAGCACTTCATATAAGCTATGCTTCGTTCGACAATACAAATACAGATAGTACAAAAGATTATATCAGGGTCAGACAATATCCGGTCCTTCCAGGACAAAACTTTAATACAACAACTGAGATTCCAGAGGCCACTTTTGAAACGGGATTGTTTACCCCGGACCAAACCTACAAAATAACGGTAATCAAAACAGATAAAAAACTCTATTTTAAAGTAGCCGGAAAAAACAGCTCCAAACTATTCTCATGGAATCTTACCAATCAAGCTCCTATCCTTGCAGGTCGGATTGGTCTGAGACATATGTTTACGCGATCGGCACGGTACAAAGATTTCAAAATCTATACAAAACAATAAGAAATATCAAAACGGAGTATCTTTTTGGAAACTCGCGAATGAAGAAATTAATTTTCTTATTATTGTCCAAAATCTAGCTCCACGAACTGTTGAATATATGAATCGATTTTAGAAACCCGCTCCCCTATTTCTTCCAATAATCGTTTCTATAAAATTAAAACCTAGCATCCTTTCTAATCCTAATTAAATCAAAAAGTTAATTGTTTAATTTGTAATACTTTTTTGTATTTTTTTTGAAAAAAAAGTATATTTTTACACCCCAATTAACGGATTGTATTACATGAGGAAGACTGTTTTTCTTGCGCATATATGCTTATTAATTTTTGCTAATTCCATTTATGGATGGAGTGCTATTGACAGCATTCATCATAAAAAAGAAATTATTTTAAAAAATGATGCAGCACTCTCATTAGCACCTAGCGCTGATTTTAATTTTAACAACAATACTTGTTCCGGTTCTCCAGTACTCTTTACTCCTATTATAACTGGAGATGCTCCTTTTAAATATGTATGGGATTTTGGAGACACTACCACTTCAACCCAAAATAATCCCACACACAGCTATAGTGCGACAGGATGTGGCACTCAAAATTTTACGGTAAAACTAACGGTGACTGATGCTAATGGCTTGAGCAATTCGGTTTCAAAAGTGATCACGGTCCTACAAAAACCCGATTTGAAATTTGTAAACTTAAATGCCCCTTCTGGAACCAGCGCTTCGTTTGAAAAATGTGGTGATAATAATTCCGACCCAAACTACACGATTAATGTGGGAAACAATTCGGGTTCCGCTTCTTGTATTACTTCGTATACGGTCGATTGGGGCGATGGAAATACCGAAGCCAACGTTATTTTCCCCAAAACACATACGTATACCAAATTGGGTTCTTATAATATGGTTATTTCGGGAATAGGGAATAATGGTTGCAGTAACGAAATTACCTATGTGGTCAAAAATTCCAATAACCCCATCGGTGCGCTAATTGCACCGGGAAACACCACCAATTTATGTATTCCCGTTCCTTCCATGGATTTTGCGATAGGCTCTTGGGGACTTAATCCCTCAGATACCCAATATTTCATCAACTATGGTGATGGAACTACCGCAAATTATACGCAAACCCAATTAGAAAGTTCGGTTTATTTTAATGCCGCCAATCCGCAGGCATCACTTAATTTTCCCATTCCGCATGCCTTTACAAGATTCAACTGTCCGGGAGGAAACACGGTTACTTTAACCATAACCACTTCTTGTGGAAGCACCTTTCTTACAGCGGGTCCCATTATAATTTTGGATGTGCCAATAGTCAGTTTTAACGTCAATCCAATTGTCTGCGCCAATACATCGGTTTTCTTCAGCAACACCACCATTGCGGGATTCACCAATGATTGTAGTACTTATAATGTGTATACTTGGGATTTTGGCGATGGAAGCCCTCTATCCAGAGTAGTTAACCCTAGTCATGTCTATTCTACTCCGGGAACCTATACCATCAAATTATCTGCAGAAACACCTTGTGGAAAAGGGGGTACAGTTACCAGAACCATTTGTGTAGAACCGATACTGCAACCCAATTTTACCTTTGGCAAAGCCTGTGCTTCCAGTAATGTACAAATGACTAATACCACGGACACCCGATTAAGTTGTGGTGTAGAAACGTACCGATGGGAAGTAACCAATTATTATGAAGATTTTTGCGGTAAAGGACCTTCACAATGGTATTTTACCGCAGGAACCAATTCCTATTCCAAAGAGCCTGTCTTTAATTTTGTAACCCCTGGATCCTATTCTGTTCGATTGACCACCAGAAATTCCTGCGGAATAGATAACTCCATTACCAAAGTGATACAGGTAAAGAAACTGCCTGTTACCACTTTAGAACCTATTTCCGATTATTGCAATTCGGCTACTATCAAACCCGTCGGAAAAGTGGTGGAAAATTGTTCTCCAAGTTCCGAGATCACTTATCTCTGGAGTTTTCCGGGAGGATCCCCCTCTTCTTCTACGCTGTTGAATCCGGGACCGATCAACTATACCAAAAGCGGTAATTATCAAGCTATATTTAGCGTAACCAACAGTTGTGGTACAACAACCAAAACAGCGAATTTTTCAGTAGACATGGTGCTTTCACCCATCATATCACCCAAATCTGCCGAAATTTGTAGCGGCAGTTCGTTCTTGATTACGCCCAAAACCAACGGAACAGACAATGTCCCGACAGGAACAACCTATACTTGGTCGAATCCTATCATTTCTCCTTCGGGAGCCGTGAGTGGTGCATCATCGCAATCCTCACCAAGAACAAATATTGGTCAAACCCTAACCAATCTTACTACTAATCCCGCTACGGTTACTTATACGGTGTCACCAGTATCAGGCAGTTGTCCGGGCCCCAATTTTACCGTCACCGTCATCGTAGATCCATTAATTCGAGTAACTCCCACTATAAAAAACAATACTTGTTTTGAAGCCAACGATGCCGCTATTGCAATCAACGTGGCTGGTGGAATCCCTTTTACAACCGGTAAACCCTATCAGTTTGTATGGACAGGACCAAATGGATTTAGCAGTACCGATGAAGATATTTTAAACTTAGCACCCGGAAATTATAACTTGAAAGTGATTGATAATGGAAACTGCCCTTTCACTGTTAACTACACGGTTACCGAACCCGGTAAATTCGCCTTTTCGGGATTTAAAAATGACATCAGCTGTTTCGGAATGAACGATGGAAAGATTACTTTGAACGTCTCCGGTGGAAATTTACCTTACACTTTTGTTTGGACCAAAAACGGAACCCCATTTGCAACTACCAAAGACCTCGGTAATTTAACTCCTGCCGTATATGAAGTTACCATTACCGAACCGAACAATTGTGATATTTTAAAAGGTTCCTATACGATTATAGAACCACCTTTATTGGAGGTCAGTCTCGTTAATAAAGTAGATATTCTCTGTTATGGATACTATACTGGTGCAATAAATGTAAATGCCACTGGAGGTAGAGCGACCGAAATTACTACTGGAATTTTCAATTACCAATTCTATTGGACAGGTCCTAACGGATTCAGTAGCAACAATCAAAACTTAAGTAATGTAGCAGCCGGAACTTATAATTTAACGGTTACGGATAATTCGGGATGTACCGCAAAATTACAAGTCGTATTGACCCAAAACGACGAAATAAAATTAGATTATACCAAAACAGAAATTGCCTGCTACAACTATGCCGATGCTTCCATTACCATAAACGCGATTACGGGTGGAGTTCCATTTACAACAGGAGAACCTTACCTGATAAAATGGAGCAATTTAGGTTCTGGTCGGGTTCAAGATAATTTATCTGCGGGAACTTATACCATCACCATCACCGATGCCTTAGGCTGTCCCAAAGAGTTCATTGTTGTTATTGATAATGCACCTATTTTCACTATCGATCCCGATGTGAAACAAATAAGCTGTTTTGGAGAAAAAGACGCCCATATCAGGTTGAATCTTGTCGGAGGTTCCCAACCTGTCTCATTAAAATGGAACGATGATCCCAATGCCGGAATCGAAAGAAACAACATCGGTCCCGGAACCTATTCGGTAACCATCATCGATGCCAAAGGCTGTGAAATAAAAGAAACCTTTATCATTACCGAGCCATTGCCTCTGGCTTTAAAAGCCGATGTTTCCAACTCTTTAAGTTGTGATGACCCCAATACGGGAGCTATAAATTTGGTTGTAACGGGAGGAAGTCAACCCTTTACCTACGCTTGGTCTAATGGGGCGACTACCGAAGACTTAAGCAATCTGCCACCGGATAATTATACCGTTGTGGTCACCGATGCCAATGGCTGTAAACAAACCGCAGCTTGGCTAATCAACCGATTTGATCAATTGACACCAACTATTCAAACCATAACCGATTTTAATTGTGAGACCAAATATGTCAAACAAACTTTCGTGGGACATGTCAAAGGCGGCGTGCCTCCCTACCAATTAAGTTGGTCTGACGGAGTCATTACGGGAGCCAATAACGAAATCATGAATACCCAAAACAACGGACTCATTATCTTTAGCGTAACCGATAGTTTTGGCTGTACCGCCGACATCAATTTTAACGTAAACACGCCCGTTTTAGGCGAAGCCAACTTCACAACCAGTTCCTACGGAAATACGTTATATGGACTTTATTCTATTTTCGATCCCGTGTTATTTACCAATTTAGCCACAGGAGATTACACTTCCATTTCTTGGGATTTTGGTGATGGCAATTTTTCTGACGAAGAAAACCCAGAACATATTTATACGAGAGAAGGAACTTATACTATCAAACAAACGGTGCAATATCCTTTTGGGTGTGCGTACCTTTTTACGACAACCTTAAAAATTGAAAAAGGATACAGTCTGATTGTACCTAATGCCTTCACGCCTAACCAAGACGGAGTCAACGACAGCTTTGCACCGCAATTCTTGGGATTGGTCGAAATGACATTGGATATTTACGATACTTGGGGGAGTTTAATCCACAGTGAAACCGGTGAAACCATCAGTGGGTGGAATGGAAAAGTAAAAGATTTAGAAGCCGAAAACGGAAATTATTATTTCAAACTGACTGCCAAAACCTTTTACAATCACACTATTATCGAAAGTGGTGCCTTTACATTAATTAAATAAAAGCAACGGATTGACTAATGAGAATTAAACTATTTATTATACTTATTTCGTGTTGCTTTTGCTCCAAATTAAGGGCACAAGACCCTGTTTTTACACAATATTTTTTAATCCCGGAGACCTTAAACCCAGGTTTTTCCGGTTTTATGCAAACCACCTACACCGGAATTATCCATCGGGAACAATGGCCGGATTTAGATTTAAAAATAGACACCGACTACGCTTTCCTCAATACTTGGAGCGAAAGTATGAATAGTGGATTGGGCGTTAGTGTTTTAAACCAAAGAGAAAATGCCACCAATTATAATTTTACCGAAATCAATGCCAATTATGCCTACAAAGTACGCGTGAGTGACGACTGGGATTTTAGACCCGCCATAGAAGTGGGTTTTGGTTACAAATCGTTTGGCTTTCAAAATTTATTGCTCGAAGACCAGATTAATATCCGAACCGGAAACATCAATTCGGGCTCGATGGATCCTTTATTGCAAAATGATAAAATCAGTTTTTTTGATGTGGGCGCCGGAATGGTTTTTAATACCGATGATCTTTGGATTGGACTCTCGGTGAAACACCTCAACAAACCTAATATTTCCTTTAGCTCCAACCGCAACTTACCGCTGAACACCTTCTTTTCTTTAAGTACCGGTTATGAATTCCGTTTGGCCGATTATGTCGATGTGATATTCTTTCCTTATGCGACCAAGCTTTTTGTAACCGCCAATTATATGCAACAAGGGCGCTATAACCGACTGGATTTAGGGACTTCTATCCTATTCGAAAAAATGTTTTTTGGAGCTACTGCCGTGACCAATCCGGCCAAAAACGGAATGGACAGCCACCTGCTCAGCTCCATCAATCTGTTTACAGGATTGCAATACGATCATTTGCGTTTGGGTGTTTCCTATGATTTAAACACCTCCAAAATTGGCAAAACCGGAGGCATCTACGAACTCTCGTTGACCTACCAATTCAACCTCGACCACAAATGTTTTGGTTGTCCCAATTACACCGATTAATTTTTTTAGGAGCAGGACTTTTTTGAAAATGAATTTCCCCATCAAAATCATCCAAAAGCCTAATCAAAAGGCCTTTGCTCAAAAAAATCAATCTACAAATTTGTAAAGTATTATTTATATATTTGTGAAGTGCCCATAAAATAAAACGCAAGCATACAAACAGAAACTTGCGTATAACATGCCATTTCGGAACTAAACTTGTTTGTTTTATGCGTGTATAAAGTAGTTGGTGGCAATTTTAACGAACCGCAATTGTAACAAACATTTTTTTTAAAGACCAATTAAGAAAAAGAAAATATGGAACCGAACAGAAGAGTTTGGCTGAAAAAAATTGGAATTGGAGTTGCTGGTATTGGACTTACAAACTTCAATTCATTTGCTTCACCTCTTGTATCAGAAAATTTAATTGATACTTTTGAAAATGATACTAATTTAATTTTATTACGCTCAAATGAAAACCCATATGGTCCATCACCATTAGCAAGGAAAGCATTTGTTGATAATGCGAATATCAGTAATCGATATAATTGGGATATAGAAGCACAAATAATTTCTGATCTTGCAAAAAAGAATAGTGTTAAAGACGAAAACATAATGTTGGGTGCCGGTTCAACTGAAATTTTAGATTTGGTTGCAAAATTTGTCTCAATAGGCAAAGGAAATTATGTAATCGCAGACCCAAGCTATGATTATTGGACTGTTACATTAGATAATTTTGGTTTAACTAAAAATAAAGTACCACTTACAACCGATAAGAAAATTAATTTGCAAGCTATGTTGGAAGCTGTAAACCAGGATACTAAACTTGTTTATATCTGTAATCCAAATAACCCAACAGGAACAATTTGTGAAAGAGAAGCATTAGCAGAATTTGTAACAAAGATTTCACAAAATACAATTGTGTTAATTGATGAGGCATATTTGGAATTTACTAAACAACAATCTTTAAGTAATATGGTAAATGAAAACAAAAATGTTATTATCACTAAAACATTTTCAAAAATTTACGGTTTGGCTGGAGCACGAATTGGATATGCAATTGCGAACAAAACAATAATTGATAATTTGGCAAATTCGCAATCCAATACAAATAATAGCGTTAGTGTATTATCAAAACTTGCTGCTATAGCTTCGTTGAAAGATGATAAATTTGTTTCAAATTGCTACTTACTAAATGAAAATGTAAGACAATATACTGTCAGCGAACTCAAAAAATTAAATTGTGAGTGCATTTCTTCTAATACAAATTTTATCTATTTTTCACTTGCAAAATACAACAAAGACTATTTCAAGCAATTAGAAAACAATAATATTGAAGGAGGAAGAATATATGAAGAACAAGGTAAATGGACAAGGATTACTGTGGGTAAAATGGACGAAATGAAAAAATTTATTAAAGCACTACAATAAAAAAACTGCCACCAACAGCCATTTTGAGCTAGCTGGAATTTAGTGGAATTATCGTTTCGCATCAAGTTTTCGTTAAGCCGAAAACTAAAAGGTTACGAATTTCCAGCCATCTCAAAGTGCCATAACGTTACCAGCAATTGAAAAAACAATCTATGAAATTAGCGACATATTTACTTCTCCTCATTTGCTTTAATCAACTTTATGCGCAAAATATAAGTTTGGAACAACTTACAGTTTGGCGGAAAACAAATTATAAAATTGTTGAAAAAGAATTAATTAAGATGGGTTGGGAAAAATCTATCTCAAAAGAAACGGAAGGTAATTACAGAAGTAATGAATATTTTCTCGATAAAGGCTCTAAAGATGAAAAAGTATTGACCTTAATGTATACTAATGATTATGAATTAGAAAATAACTGTATATCATATAACGCAGTTAAAGGGGAAGATTTTGACAATTTCGAAAACCAAATTAAGTCTACAGATTACAAAAAATTTAAATCCAATAAAAGTGAAAGAGTTATTTCAGATTATTATAAATCAGATAAGTTTACAGTAATAATTTCTATTTTAAACGGTACAAATGATAAAATGCAAAAAACACAATTCTTCACAATTTATTTATCTAATAACGAAGATTACTCAAAAAGCCATAAAGACTAATCAACTGCTGGTAACAGCCACTACAACGGATTTGGGCAATTGGCTTAATGGAAAAATGGTTTTGTATTTGAATGATTTGGCAAATCCGAATAATGGACTTAATTTAGTTCCAAACCTAGTGTAGTACCAGAACTTTAGCGGTAATTAAAAAAAACAGAATGTCCAGACTAAAAGCATTTAGAGAACAACAAAATCTGACTCAAGAAGAGTTATCGGAAAAATCGGGTATTTCAGCAAGGACAATACAGAGAATTGAAACAGGAAAAGACCCCAAAGGCTTCACGCTTCGGGCTTTAGCAAAAGCATTAGAAATAGGAGAAAATGAATTGATTTACAAGGAATTTCAACAAGAAAAAGTTGAAATTATCAAAGATAATAAAGAACCCCAAGAAATGGTTTTGATTAACTATTCTTTTCTAAAAATAATAAACCTATCCTCAATTCCATTTATCATTATTCCGCCATTTAATATCATCATTCCTCTTGTTCTGATGTTCACCATGAAACAAAATAACAGTTTAACTAAACAGCTTATTTCATTACAAATACTTTGGACAATTTTAGCACCTATTGTATTTATGTTGGGTGTTTTTTTGAAACTTGGAAACCAGTTTAGTTTATTCCTTTTGATACTAATTGTTTTATCGAATGTATTCATTATCATTCGAAATGCAATTGAAATAGATAAGAGTAAAAGCCTTTATTACAAGTTGAATTTCAATATGATATAACACTTGTCGGGGTTTTGTCGCGTTATTGTCGGGCAAATTTTTAGAATACAGAAAATGAGTTTTTAACCTTTGTGCAAAATTATTATTTACAGCAAACAAAATTCATTATGGCAAAAAAAATCATCTTAAGCTTTATTATTGCCCTCATTTTTTCCACAATCAGCAAAGCACAAGTAGACAAAAATTCGGAACTCTATAAAACTATACTATCAAAAGACAGTTTACTATTTAACGTTGGGTTCAACACTTGCGATATCAAACAGTACGAAAATTTATTAAGCGAAAACTTAAAATTTTATCACGACAAAGATGGTATTTCGGATAAAACAAAATTTCTTTACGACCTAAAAAACGGACTATGTAAAAGTCCCGAAACACGTCAGGTAAAAAGATTTTTAGTGACCGAAAGTACAGAGGTTTTCCCGCTTTACAGAAATGGAGTTTTGTATGGAGCTATTCAAAACGGAGAACATTTATTTTACGAAAGTAAAGAAAGTGAACCCGGTTCTGCAAAGTTCTCAAACGTTTGGATGTTGGAAAACGGCGATTGGAAATTAACCACATCCTTAAGTTTTGGACATCAAGCATACGAAATACAAAAAACAGATAATTCTATTTTCGATAACGACAAGGAAATTGAAAAATGGTTAAAATCAAACAATATTCCAACTTTAGGACTTGGTGTTATCAATGAAGGCAAACTTCAACAAATAAAAGTATATGGCAACCTTATAGATGGAGAAACCGCTCCTTATAATACGATTTTCAATGTAGCATCTTTAACAAAACCAGTAACCGCCATAGTTGCTTTAAAATTGGTCAGTTTGGGCAAATGGGACTTAGACGAGCCTATTTATAAATATTGGACTGACCAAGACGTTGCAGATGACCCAAGAAGTAAAAAACTTACTACAAGACATATTTTAAGTCATCAAACTGGATTTCCAAATTGGAGATATTTAAACAAATCAAAAAAATTGAACTTTCAATTTGAACCAGGAACCCAATATCAATATTCGGGCGAAGGGCTTGAATATTTGAGAAAGTCTTTAGAAAATAAATTTAAAAAACCTTTAAACCAATTAGCCAAGGAATTAATCTTTGACCCATTGGCAATGACCGACACGCAATATATTTGGAACGATAAGATTGACGAATCTCGATTAGCCCTTGGATATGACAAAAAAGGAAATACCTACGAAACTGTTAAAAACAAAACTGCAAATGGTGCTGACGATTTATTGACAACAGTCGAAGATTATGGAAAGTTTTTGGTTAGTGTAATGAACGGCATCGGACTTTCCGAAAAAATATTTGAAGATATGGTTACTCATCAAGTTGCAACCAAAAACGGAAAACACTTCGGTCTCGGATTTGAAATTTATAATTTTAAAAATGGAGATTACGCATTATCACACGGTGGAGCTGACAACGGAGTTCAAACCATTGTTTTTATATTTCCGAAAACAAAAAAAGGATTGTTAGTCTTCACAAATGTGGATGATGGATACAAAGTTTATGAGAAGATATTAACCCATTATTTGGGCGACCAAGGAAAAGAAATAATCAAAATTGAGACAGCGGAATAAAAACTACCGCCAAAACGGCATCATAAAGCATAGCGCGGTCGGCAGTTTTCGGAGGTTTTGAGCATGTAATCTACTCTATTTTGGTTCGGAAAGTAGTGCGGTAATTTGCGCTACGGTTCATATGCCCAATCCGTTAGCCCGATCGTTCAGAAATGCACAAACGTTTCCTCAGGTATTTATCTGTGTCCGTAACAGTGATTAAGCAAAATATGTCAAGAAACTCAAAGCAACTTGATGCGATCTTTCCTTCGTCAAGATGACAAGATTGTGGAGAAAAATGTGATGAATAACAGAATATATTTTATAAACTAAATCAGCTACATTTACATTTAATCAAACTCAAAAAATGCTATTCGGAGTTTTTTAGACGTACTGCTGTTGTGTGCATTGGAATGAAACCGCATCAAAAGAAGACTTATTATAATTCCATAATTAAATAAGGCAGAATAATAATTGAAGGACTAAGTTTTTTAAAATACATTTCCTAAATTTGAGATAATTAGAAATTGACTGTTTTAGGATGGATAATAAATTTACAATACTGTGGCTTGATAATGACGCTATTGTCACTTTTGGGGGAGACATCAGTTTTCATGATATTATGCAGGCGAATGGTTTAATTTATGGAAATATAAAATTTGACAGAATGAAATTTCAAATATTTGATTATAGCCAAATAAAAAGTATTGATTTAACGTATGATATTGCTGAAATTATAGCTAAACTTGATATTGCCGCAACGGTTTAGAACAAAAAAATAAAAGTGGCTACCGTTACATCCGATAAAAATATTAGAAAATTGATTGAATCGTATAATAAAAAAATGGAATCTTCCTTTTGGGAAGCAAAGACTTTTAATAAAATTGATGACGCTAAACAATGGTGTATTGAATAAAGTCCACAGCCTACAACAAGTGACCATATGCCATGGGTTTCAACTGACTTTATAAGCAATTTGAGAAAAGATAGACTATGAGTAAAATTAAGGACAAATGGAATGATGGAGACCCCTATGAATATTTTATGGGCAGATGGAGTTCATTAATGTCTATTGTGTTTTTAAAATGGCTGAATATGCCTTCCAATCTCAATTGGCTTGATGTTGGTTGTGGAACAGGTGCTTTAAGTGAGGCTATTGAAAAAAATTGTAATCCAAAGCACTTAGCCAGCATTGACCCCTCAGAAAGTTTTATAGAAAAAGTGAAACATAGAATTTCAATAACTGGAGAATTTAAAGTAGGCAGTGTTGAAAATGTACCCTTTAAAAAGGAAAGCTTTGAGGTAATCGTATCCGGACTCGCTTTAAACTTCTTTCCAGATTTAGAAAAAGCATTATCGGAATTAAAAAGAGTATCGAAACCTAATGGAGTTATCGCTGCTTATGTTTGGGATTATTCGGGACGAATGGATTTTTTAAGACACTTTTGGGATGCAGCTTATCAAATTGATCCCAAATCAATAGAACATGATGAAGGATTGCGATTCCCCATTTGTAATTCAGAGAACTTAATAAGCGCTTTCAAAAATGCTGATATAATAGAGATTGAATCTGCTCAACTGGATATTGATACTATTTTTAAAGATTTTGATGATTTTTGGAATCCTTTTTTAGGTTTACAAGGACCCGCTCCAAGTTATTTAGCCTCGCTAAATAATGAACTTCAGAAAGATTTAAAAAACAAAATTAAGGAAAGACTACAATTTGAATCAGATGGTTCAATTAAGTTAGTAGGAAGAGCAATAGCAATTAGAGGAAAATGTAAATAAAAACTACTGGCAGCATCTTCTTTAAAAAAATGCTATTTATAGCTAAATCAATGTTAGCTGCATTGTTTACTGCTTACATCTGAGATAGATATTGGTGACATCAAGTTCATTTCTCTACATCAACTTTTGTTTAGGTGTAAAATGAAACAGTCTGAAAAGTCCCTTTTTTCTTAATCGGAACATTGCCGATTATTTTATAAATGACTATCCAAAAAGAATAAATCAAGTAATCAATATCTAAAAGCTTGCAACATGACTCCAAAAAAAGATCATCCAGGGGTATATCCTCCACCACCACTTTTCTATGTTTTGACATTTTTAATCTCAATTTTTTTTCAGAATAAAATTCCGCTTTCAACAACATTTCTTGAAACTGACATTTCTTTTATCATGGGGTTAATATTTGTCATGCTGGGTATACTATTTATACTTCCGGCATTGATAAAATTTTTTAAAACAAAAAACACCCTTATTACCATTAAACCAGCGAACTCTTTGCAAACCACTGGTATTTATTCCATCTCTAGAAATCCTATGTATCTTGGACTGTTGTCCATTTATATTGGCGTAGCATTTTTTAAAGGCAACTATTGGACATTTATACTTATCCCAATCGTTATTTTGGTAATTACTTATTTTGTGATTTTAAAAGAAGAAAAGTACCTAAGTCGAACTTTTGAAACGGACTATACGGATTATAAAAAAAAGGTAAGACGTTGGATTTAAAACAGGAGGTATAACAAAAAAAACTATTGTTTATAGCCTAGTTTTCGTTGCGTTTTTAGTACGAGCAAACACGGACCAAGGAATTCGTTTGAAACCCTTCTATAAACTTAGAGGTTCAACGCCCTTCGATTCGTCTTTAAAAAACTTGTAATCAATTGATTTAAGCGCTTCTTTCATTACCATTTTTTTCACTATTTCAATTTGCGCTACAAACAGGAAAATGTACAATTGGAAAATTACAGGAATTAGCAATAAAACACAGCTGATTGGCTTTTTGATGCAAGTTCAATGCTTCACTTATTTTTTCAGGTTGCGCTATGACAACTTTTGGATACAAACGCACTTCGGAAATACGTCCGCTTCCATTAGAATCTACTTCAAGAGTAGCCTCGGCTTCATCCGAATAAGAGACCACTTCGATACCGTTTTGGGAACACACATACAAGTAGGACATCATGTGACAAGAAACCACACTGCTCAAAAGTAAATCCTCTGGATTGTATAACGAAGGATCGCCCTTAAAAACCTTGGCTGCCGAAACATTCAAAATGGATTTACCTTCAATCGCGATGGTATGTGTTTTGGTATACCTTTTCGCTGTCGAAATGGTTTCTTTCTTAGCAGAATTCCAATCTAGCTTTGCCTTGAATAGATGTTTTAATCCCATTTACAATTCTTTTTTATCGTTTAGCACATCCTTGGATGCTACACAAATTCTCTGATTAGTTAAACTCCTCAATGAAAATTCTCTACCAGGTTTGTTATTTTTATTTTCAATCCTAGATTTGAATACTAAATCACTATTCATCGATGGTAAAATAGTAAAAAATAATGTTTCATTTTTTTTATAAAATACTGATTAACAAAAACCTAACCTACCAATAAATAATAACACAATCAAATTTGTAATCCTCTTTTTGAGCAACATACTTTTTCATAGTACAATTATACTTAAATAACTACAGGAATAACTCATCTACTTTTCAATCATTAAAAAGACCTCTCTTTTTTAAAATTTAAATTTTAAAAAATCCCCTTTTAAACATGAGGAACTCCAAAAAACAAAATGTAATCCATATCTTTCAAAATGTTATAATATTTTAATTTTGATAAAATTTCACAAAAAATATCCAATTGTTAAAAATTACAATGAAGTATATATAAACCTCGACAGAAAAATAGAATAAAGTTAACTTAAAAAAAGAAAACCAATTATGCTGTATATCGACAAAAGCCTGTTATTTAAGTGTCTTTATGACAAATAATACTTTGTCTATGTAAAACTAGTTGAAAAAATTCAAATTCCTATTTAACTAAAAAAATTTCAATACCAAATTTAAAGGGTTAAAAGCAATCATACAACTACATAAAAAAAGCTTTAAATCGCTGTAGAAAAGAGTTATAAATAAAATAAAGTATGCTTTTTTAAAAAATAAATTATATTTTAGAAGTTAATTTGTCAAATTGACACTTAACAAAAAAGTATAGCTTGCTCCTTTTTGACTAAAGTGAACGCATTAAGAAGTAATTATTTGACAAAAACAGAGAGGAGACAAACACTTGATTTTCAATCGGAATCGGAATAAATAAAAAAAAGATTAAATAAAAATATGAAAAGATTAAAAGGGATAACTTGGAATCATACGAGAGGATTACTCCCAATGGTCGCAACGGCGCAACGTTTTACCGAATTAAATCCTGAAATAGAAATTAGCTGGGAGAAAAGAAGTTTACAAGAATTTGCAGACGCTTCAATTGATGATTTAGCCAAACGATTTGACTTAATGGTTATCGACCATCCTTGGACTGGTTTTGGCGCTAAAACCAATGCCATCTTACCGCTATCGGATTATCTTTCATCTGAATATATAAAAGACCAAGAAATCAATACCGTAGGTAAATCTTACGGTAGTTATGTTTTCGACAACAAACTATGGGCATTGCCAATAGATGCGGCTACACCTGTGGCATCGGCACGTTTAGATCTTTTGAAAAAAAAGGATTTAGAAGTACCTAAAACCTATGATGATTTATTGGCTTTGGCCAAAAAGGGATTGGTTGCTTTTGCAGGAATTCCTGTTGATGTACTCATGAGCTTCTACATGTATTGCTGTAGTTTGGGAGAAGCTCCTTTTCAATCACAAGAAAAAGTGATTTCGACTGAAACCGGCACAAAAGCATTACAGAAGTTCCGAGAATTGGCACAGCTAATCGATAAAGCCAATTTCAATCGCAATCCGATTCAAGTGTATGAAACCATGGTCAATACAGACGAAATTGCCTACTGCCCTTTTGCTTACGGCTATTCCAATTATTCCAGGGAAGGATACAGTAAAAAACTGCTTCATTTTTATGATTTAGTTACTTTAAATGACCAACCGATGATTAGTTCATTGGGAGGTACCGGTTTGGCTGTTTCTTCTTTTAGCGAACATATTCCGGAAGCCATTAAGTATGCGGAATTTACGGGTTCTTCTCCTGTACAACAAACCATTTTTGCCGATAACGGTGGACAACCGGGGCATTTACAAGCTTGGAAAAACGAAAGAATAAACCACCTGACACATGATTATTTTAAAAATACGTTACCGGCTTTAGAAAGAGCTTTTTTACGTCCGAGATATTATGGACACATGTATTTTCAGGACCATGCCGGTGATGTCGTTCGTGATTACCTGATGAATGGTGGTGATGAAAATGTAGTATTGGAAGAATTGAATGCACTTTATATAAAATCATTAAATATTCAAAAATAATGAGACCATTAGAAGGATTAGTCGTACTTGAATTTTGCCAATTTTTGGCAGGACCTTCTGCTGGATTGAAATTGGCTGATTTGGGAGCACGCGTAATCAAAATTGAACGGCCGGTAAAAGGAGAAGCTTGCCGTCAACTGAGCATCAAAGATTTATTTATTGATGACAGTAGCTTATTGTTTCATACTATTAATCGAAATAAAGAATCGTTTGCAGCCGACCTTAAAAATCCTGAGGATTTAGCTTTAGTAAAAAAACTGATTGTCAAAGCCGATATCATGACCCATAATTTCAGACCGGGAGTGATGGACAAAATCGGATTAACTTTTGCGAAAGCGCTAGAAATAAACCATAAACTGATATACGGAACCATAACCGGTTACGGAGAAAAAGGCCCATGGGCAAAAAAACCGGGTCAGGATTTATTGGTGCAATCTTTATCGGGACTGACTTGGATGAGCGGACGAAAAAGCCAAGGACCCGTTCCTTTTGGTTTGGCAGTGGCCGATTTGATGTGCGGGAATCATTTTGTACAAGGAATATTAGCGGCCTTGCTCAAAAGAGTCAAAACCAAAAAAGGGGTATTGGTTGAAGTGAGTTTATTGGAATCCATTTTGGATGTTCAGTTCGAAGCCCTCACTGCTTTTTCAAATGATGGTGGACAATTACCCGAAAGAGGCGACGTAAAAGGAAGTGCACATGCTTTTTTGAGTGCTCCCTATGGAATTTACCAAACACAGGATGGATACATTTCCCTTGCCATGGGCGATTTATATTATATCGGAGAACTATTGGACGTTGCTTTAAATAAATATGCCGATAAACACCAATGGTTTGTTTACAGAGATGAAATAAGAATCCTATTGAGTGAAAAAATCCAAACAAAAGCAACCGATTATTGGCTTCATTTATTAGAAAGTAAAGGCGTTTGGTGTGGAAAAGTATTAAATTATAATGAACTGGACCAACAGACGTTCATGACCGACTTACAGTTGAAACAAACCGTTAAAAATGCAGCGGGAGAAACTTTGGTGACTACCAGAAGTCCGATTCAGTTGGATTGCGAAATTTTGCTGCACTCGAAAGCCGCTCCACAAGTGGGAGAAGACAATCAAAAAATACAAGAACAATTTTTAAATTAATACATGAAACCATTAGAAGATTATTTAGTTGTAGATTTCAGCCAGTTCCTTTCGGGACCATCGGCTAGTTTGCGATTGGCCGATTTAGGGGCTCGTGTCATAAAAATTGAAAAGCCAGGCACGGGAGATATCTGCCGTACTTTATATACCTCGGATTTAATTATGAATGGAGAATCTTCCATTTTTCATACGATAAACCGAAACAAAGAATCTTTTGCTATCGATTTTAAGCAACCGGAGGAACGAGATCAATTAAAAAAATTGCTCGCCAAAGCCGACGTCGTTATGCACAACTTCAGACCTGGAGTAATGGAACGCGTGGGACTGAGTTATGAAGAAATAAAAAAGATAAATCCAAACGTGGTTTATGCCGAAATATCCGGTTATGGCAATCACCCCAATTTAAAAGACAAACCCGGTCAGGATTTATTATTGCAATCCTTGACTGCTTTGACGTGGTTAACGGGCAATCAGGACGACGGTCCGGTGGCGATGGGCTTGTCTATTGTCGATATGTTGGCCGGAGCACATTTGGCACAAGGAATCCTAGCGGCTTTATATAGAAAAGCGATACATAATTCGGGGACTTTAGTACAAGTAAGCATGTTGGAATCGGCGATAGACTTTCAGTTTGAAACTATTACGACTTACTTTAACGATGGTGGCGAATTACCCGTTCGAACCAAAAACAATAATGCGCACGCTTATCTGGGTGCACCATATGGCATTTACCAAACACAAAATGGTTATTTGGCTTTGGCCATGGGTTCGATTCCTGTTTTATCCGAACTCTTGCAGTGTGAAGCTCTGAAACAGTTTCCTGCAAATAAATTTGAGTTGCGGGATGAAATCAAAGCAATTTTGGCTTCACATTTAGCCACTCAAAATACCGAATATTGGTTGGCCATTTTAGAACCGGCAGATATTTGGTGTGCCAAAGTATTGAACTATCAGGAACTTTTTAAAGAAGAAGGGTTTCAAGTTTTAGACTTTATTCAAGAAGTGCAAATGATTGATGGTTACGCCTATAAAACGACCCGCTGCCCCATCAAAATAGATGGGGAGTATTTTACTTCTTCCAAAGGTTCTCCAAAATTGGGACAGGATAACGAGCGAATTATAAATGAATTTATTAATTGCTAATGGGAAATTTTAAAATTGCTGTTCGGAAATTTGGTCCTTTTGAAATTACGCTTCAAAAGTTATGGGATTCTTTCTGCATCAAAAACGACGTTTCCATTGCTGTCGAAATGATTCCTTTGGAACTTCACGATCTCTACGAACAAACCCTAACAAACGAGGGCTTAAAAAATGGAGATTGGGATATTGCCCATTTGAATACCGATTGGATTTTTGATGCGGTACATGCCAATGCAGTGGAAGATTTAAGTTCACTCATTGCTCAAAATCCACCTCAAGACTATCCCGAAGGCTGGCATCCATCGTTATTGCATTTGCAACAAATCAATAATGGGACTTATGGATTGCCTTTTCACGATGGTCCGGAATGTTTGATATACAGGAAAGATTTATTTGAAGACGATTTAGAAAAAGAAAATTTTAAAAAACAATACGGATACGAATTACAACCGCCGAAAAATTGGAAAGAATTCACCCAAATAGCGGAATTTTTTAATCGCCCGTCAGCTAATTTATACGGTTGTGTTTTTGCCAATTATCCGGATGGACACAATATGGTTTTTGATTTTTGCCTGCAATTATGGACCAGAGGAGGTTCCCTATTGAACGAACAAAATCAAATAGACATCAACCAGCTCGCAGCTGTAGCAGCATTAGATTACTACAGAGCCACTGTCAATAACTCGAAAACGACTCATCCAAAATCGAAAAAATTTGGTTCGGTTGAAGCCGGTATGGCTTTCGCCAAAGGAGAAGTGGCGATGGCCATCAATTGGTTCGGATTTGCTTCTATGTGTGAAGTTATTGAGGAATCAAAAATTAAAGGAAAAGTGGATATTGCCGAATTGCCTTTTGATGAAAATCACACTACCGCTTCCTTAAATGTCTATTGGTTATATACCATCGCCTCTGGGAGTAAAAACAAAAAATTAGCGTATGATTTTTTACGTTTTGCCACCACACCAGAGAGTGACAAACTATTAACCAATGAAGGAGGAATTGGCTGTCGAAAATCGACTTGGAATGATTCGGACATTAACCAAACTATTCCCTATTATCACAAATTAGAAAGCTTGCATGAAAACGCTTTAACGATACCACAAACCCCTATTTGGCCCAAAGTGGCAGAATTAATCGATCAAATGGTACTCAAAGCAATTAACGGAACTATCCCTTCAGAACAACTTCTTGAAGAAACTCAAATTACAATTAGAAAACTATTTTAACAAACATGAATGTCACTTATTCAAAAAACATGAATGTCACTTATAAACCTTTATTGCCCGAAACACAACAACCCATAGTCATCATTGGTGCCAGTGGAATTGTAAAAGACGCCCATTTACCAGCTTACGAAATGGCCGGATTCACTGTTTTTGGCATTACCAACAGAACTATTTCCAAAGCCCATGAACTGGCACAAAAACACAACATTCAACATGTTTTTGAGAGTGTTGCCGAAACCGTAAAAAATGCACCCAAAAATGCGGTTTATGATATTACGGTACTTCCCGATCAATATGTTGATATATTGGAACAGTTACCTGACGGCGCTACTGTTTTGATTCAAAAACCAATGGGAAATAATTTGCAACATGCCAAAGAAATTGTTGCTGTTTGTGAAAGAAAAAAACTGGTGGCAGCCATCAATTTCCAACTGCGCTTTGCTTCCTTTGTGAGTGCCGCCAGAAATATGATTGATCAAGGAATAATTGGTCAATTGTATGACTTTGAATTTAAAGTCACCGTAAATACGCCTTGGGAATTATTCCCTTTAATCAAAGACCATCCAAGATTAGAGATCCTTTTTCATAGTGTGCATTACATCGATTGTATTAGGTCTTTTCTGGGAAATCCAAAAGGAGTTTGGGCAAAAACAGCTAAACATCCCTTAAAGAAACTCTCTTCCTGCAGATCGACCATTATTTTAAATTACGGCGAAGATCTGCACGTGGCTATTAACACCAATCATGACCATAACTTTGGACCAAAATACGAAGAAAGTTATATCAAATGGGAAGGAACCAAAGGGGCTATTAAAGCCAAAATGGGATTATTGATGAATTACCCTGACGGTTTACCTGATATATTTGAGTATGCTTTGCCTATTGCAGAAGGTGCAACGGAATACGAATGGAAAAAACTGGACTTAGAAGGTTCTTGGTTTCCGGAAGCTTTCATTGGAACGATGTCAAATCTAATGCGTTTTAAAGAGGGTTCCGATAAAATATTGCATACCAGCGTTCAAGATGTATTGGATACGATGAAAGTCGTAGAAGCTTGCTATATTAGTAATGCCAGTGGCGGCGTATCAATTGACGACTTATAAACTAACTTTTTTTGACTTTTAAACAAAAATATAATGTATTTCAAATCAACTTTTTTTGAAGATTACCAATTGAACGAAAAACGGGTAACTTTAGGCAGAACAATCACTGAAACTGATTTTGTGGTTCATGCCGGACATACCGGAGATTTTTTTCCGCATCATATGGACGAAGAATGGTGTAAAACACAACCCTTTGGGCAACGTATTGCACATGGAACTATGGTATTCAGTATCGGAATTGGATTAACAGCATCAGAAATTAATCCTGAAGCTTTTTCTAAAGGCTACGATAGAATGCGCTTTGTAAAACCGGTTCACATCGGTGATACCATTCACTCTGAAATTACGATTTCGGAAAAAGGTGAAGCCAAAAGACCCGAGATGGGAACCGTTACGGAACATGTTGAAATTATTAACCAAAAAGGCGAAGTAGTCATGGTTTGCGACCACTTACTATTGGTCAAAAAGAAATAAATTTAAATTAACTAACCACCCTATATTTTATGCAAATTACGAATCAACTTGGCGATCAACACGAAGTGCCGGACGAAAAAGGTGCCGGAACGAAATACTTATTGCCGTTTATCTTAATTACCTGCTTATTTTTCCTTTGGGGAATGGCACACAACCTGGATTCTATCTTAATTCCACAACTGAAAAAAGCATGTGAGCTGAACAATCGTCAATCTACTTTAATAGATACCGCAGTATTTTTTGCTTATTTTATTATGGCAATTCCTGCCGGAATGATTATCAAAAGATTTGGATATAAAAATAGCATCATCACTGGATTATTAGTATTTGCTACCGGAGCATTTTTATTCATACCTGCAGCCAATACGAGAACATACGAATTGTTTTTGTTTGCGTTATTTGTGATTGGATGTGGTTTAACCATATTGGAAACCAGTGCCAATCCGTATGCAGCTATTTTAGGCCCAGCTAAATCATCCTCCAAAAGATTGAACTTGGCAGCTTCTTTTAACGGTTTAGCAGCTATGGTCGCGCCAATTATCGGTTCGGTTTTTATTCTTTCAGGAACCAATTATACGGCAGAGCAAATGACAGCCATGCCAGAAGCAGTCAAAGCAGCCTATTTATTGGAAGAAGCTTCTTCCGTAAAATTACCCTATACTATCTTAGGAACGATTCTGGTATTGGTAGCGATTCTGTTTTATTTCATGCATCTACCTTCGATGAAACCGGAACATACAGAAGTGGAAGTGAAACCGGGTTTTTTCTCTGTATTAAAACATCGCCATTTGAGTTGGGCAGTAGCGGCACAATTTTTTTATGTAGGTGCACAAGTTTGTGTTACCAGTTTCTTCATTCGAATCGCACAACAAGGAGCCGGTTTAGATGAAAAAACCGCCGGATACTACCTTGGTGTCTATGGCTTTTTATTTATGGCAGGACGTTTCATCGGAACTTTCTTTTTGAAATATATAAAAGATTCTGTCTTGCTTTCAATCTATGCTATATTGAGTGCAATTCTCTGTACAGTGGCCATTTACGGTCATGGGATTACGGTAATTTATGCCCTGGGTGGAATCGGATTTTTCATGTCAATCATGTTCCCCACTATTTTTTCATTGGGATTAGTTGGTCTTAAATCGAATACCGAAACCGGATCTTCCTGGCTGGTGATGTCTATCGTGGGAGGTGCCATCCTTCCTTACGGAATGGGAACTTTGATTGACTTAAACCACGATGATATTCAATCAGGTTATTTGATTCCGTTGGTGTGCTTTTTGATTATTCTTTACTTTGGTATATTTGGACACAAAGTAAAATCAGTGCGTGCGTAGTTTACTGTTATAGAAAAAAAATAATACTTGCTATTATTTTTTTCAATTCAAAAGGTAAAACTATCTATCTATCAGATTGTGAAACAGCAAGTATAAAAAGCTTGAGATTACATAAGCCGTAATGATAAACCTCAACGTTTTTGATTTAAAATTTAAAAAGCCATTTATTCTAGATTGAATAAATGGCTTTTTAAATTATTTTTTATTAATTATTTTCCAAAAATCATCCTTAGGAAAGATGTTTTGAAAAGTATACCGCTTGGCCTCCTCTTTAGATAATTGATGTGACCAAAATACTCTTTTATTCGTTTTTGCTCCTTTTCCTTTGTTATGGTATTCGGCATAAAAAGCGGTTTTAGTCTTATCAGCAAAGCGCTCATCTACCCATGGATTCCAGCCTTCCGGAAAAATATGACTTCCCATCTTACATGCTATAAAAACAGTTTTAGCAAACGGTCGCCAAGGACGCCCTAAAAAAACTTTGGAGACATTGGCATTGGCTATTAGATTACAATTGAAGAAAACATAACCGAATTCTTGATTTTCCGGAGTTGATGCAGCTGTAATAAAAGAATCTTTTTTGCTTTTAATGGTGCAATTTTTAAAAACTGCTGTGGCCGGTCCAAATATAAAATCGGTAGTTCCCTCGATATAGCAATTTTCGTAATATTGATAACTTCCGTCCCCATCAGTTAGCAAGGTATCTTGGCAACCTAAAATTCTAGCATTTCGAATTACAAAACGAGTTCCTTTTACATGCAAAGAAACTGCCTGCCCTTTCGCACACCAAGAATTCGCTATAGTTATATTCTCTAGGGTAACATCATCGGCACGAACTAAAAGCGTATAGGAATCAGAAGTTCCAATGTTTCTATTTGAATTTGGATTGGGTTTTCCAGAATAATCATCATAAGTAAGAATAGTATTTTCTTTATCCTCGCCTACCAATCTCAATCCTGCTTTTGATGACGGGATAACCAGCTTTTCTTTGTAAATTCCTTTTTTAATATAAATTAAAACTGCAACATTGTCTGTTTCGGCAGCATCAATGGCAACCTGAACGGTTTTGAAATCACCACTGCCATCCTGCGCAACTGTTATTTTTTTGGTTGTTTGTGCATTTGCAATTACAGTAGTTAAAGCAAAGCCAATAACTGCAATCGAACTTTTAATTTTATTTTTTTTCATATTTTAATTATTGCTTTTTTTGACAACCCTTTTCCGCTTTGACCTATTTCTAGATTTGAAAAATATTTTTTATCCAATAGTATGTTTCCATTTATAATGTCTAATTTTTTACTGCCGATTTACTTTTTACTGTTGGATTTAATAAATAGCACGCTTTATCTAAGTCTTGAAAAAGTATACTACAAAAATGGGGATTCCTATTGCAAACAAGCCTATAACTGGGAATATTAAACTACTATCACCCATATCAATTCAAATGATAAAACTTATCAATCAAATAATGAAACAGCAAGTATAACAAACTGGAGATTACCACGGCCGTAATGATAAAACAGCTCAGGTTAACGATAATATTGGGTATGAATTTCAACTTCGGATGCAAAAAAGAGGGTTCACGATGCAGGCGTTCGTGAAAATTTCCTTTTAGTATTTTAATTTTCTTTTTGATAACTCTTAATTTTTAAAAATTCGGTTTTAAAATAAACAACCCGAATAATCCATTTTACAATCACAATTTAAAACACTCTAAATTAAATAATTATTTCCAACATTCATAAAACTTCCTAAAATTAAAAAAGAGAATTCCGTTATGGAATTCTCTTTTTAATATCAAATTACTATTTCTCTTAATGTGCTATTATAGTATCAGGTGTTCCGTCTTTATCACCATTAACAAGTCCTCCTGATTGTCCGGCTCCTAGTAGCAACACTCCAGCTACGTGAGGCGTAGCCATTGAAGTTCCTGAAATGGTATTGTATCCTCCATTTTTCCAAGTTGATTTGATGCTCACTCCAGGCGCGCACCAGTCTATTGGTGGATTCCCGTAATTGGAAAAATAGGCAAAATTATCATTGCTATCTGATGCAGAAACTGTAACAATATAATCTCCATTGGCACTGGCGGGTGAATAATTATTGGCATCAGCACCACTATTTCCTGCAGCGATACAAAAAATTACTCCTCCTGACGAAGCAGCAATAACTGCCTCATTCAATGCTTTGGAATAAGAACCTCCCAAACTCATATTCGCAACATCTCCTTCTTTTCCTTCGCGTCCGACATAATCGACCCCGGCCATTACACCAGAATAGCTTCCGCTTCCTCTACTATCCAATACTCGAACTGCAACCACTTTGGCACCTGAAGCCACTCCTATGACTCCAAAATCATTATTATAAGCTGCGATAGTTCCTGCCACGTGTGTTCCATGACCATTCCCGTCATCAGGATTATTTGCATCTCTACCTCCAAGAAACGAACTACTTCTTGAAATATCAACATTCAAATCCGGGTGATCCAAATCAATTCCGGTATCTATAATCCAAGCCGTTCTGGTGCTTTCAGATACTCCACCATTAACTCTGGCAATTCCCCAAGGAGTTTCTTGCACTGGTGGTGTTGTAGATCCCCCTCCACCACTTCCTGGTTTAGAAGGTTTCCCCAATGTAATCATTTGATCTTGTTCGATTGATTTTACTCTACTGTCTGCTTTCAAGATTTTTAATTGGTCCTTATTAATTTTGGCGGCAAATCCATTTACAGCATAACCATAGGTTTGAACAATATTTTCTTTGGCCAATTGTGCATTCGAAAACTTAGCAACAATTTCATTTGTTATCACACTTTTCATCTGACTGTATTTTAAATGCGTTTTTTTGGCTGTAGACTCTCCGTTTAAAACTACAATATATTGTCCCGGAATAGGTTCGGAAGAAAAATCACTTAACGTTTCAGCTATAGTTACTTCTGTGACTGTATTTTCAATTTGATTGGCATCATTTTGACACCCCATAAAAAAGAAAGGAGTTATTAACATCAAAATTTTCAATACCAGTTTAGATTTTTTCATAATAAGACAAGTTAGATTCAATAGTTAATAGGTTGGTTTACAATCTAAATCCGAAATACAGTTAATGCATTCTAAAGATGGGTTCTAATTTTTTTTTAACATATAAATTTAATCTAATTTATTTTAAATGAATCGTAACCCAGTTTAAAAGCAAGAATATCAGACCTATGACCAGTCTAAAAAAATACCTACAAATACTACACACTCAAAACCGGGTCATTTTCCCTTCATTTTAATCCATAAAAAAAACCGCAACAATCTATGACTGTTGCGGTTTTGTATCATTTATAATAAAAGATTATAAAATATAATCGGTATTGATAAAGTTTGATTCTTTACTGTTCAATAACTCTTGTAAAATTCCGTTGTTGTATTCATTGTCTTTGGAAGCAACAAACGTTCTGATAGAGAACGAACGCAACGCATCATGAATACTTAATGTTCCCACTGCAGAATCTTTTCTTCCCGTGAAAGGGAATACATCCGGTCCACGTTGGCAAGAACTGTTCAAATTCACGCGACACACTAAATTCACTAAGGTATCTATAAGTGGAGCAATTGTTTTAATGTCTTTTCCGAACAAACTCACTTGTTGACCGTAATTTGATTCGGCCATATCATTCAATGGTTCTTGAATGTTTTTGAAAGAGATAACAGGAACAACCGGTCCAAACTGCTCTTCATGATACACACGCATGTTTTTATTTACAGGAAACAAAACGGCTGGAAAAATATAATTTTCATAGTGTGTTCCTCCTTTTGCATTAAGCACTTGAGCACCATTACTGGTCGCGTCATCTATTAATTCCTGAATATAAGCCGGTTTTTCTTTTTCCGGTAGCGGAGTAAGGAATGGTGAATTATCCCAAGGATTTCCAAATGTCAATTCATCCACTTTGGCGGCAAATCGTTTATTGAATTCTTCAGCAATTGATTCGTGAACGTATAATACTTTCAGAGCGGTACAACGTTGTCCATTAAACGACAAAGACCCCGTTACACATTCTTGGATAGCCAAATCTAAATTGGCATCCGGTAATACAATCGCTGGATTTTTAGCTTCCAATCCCAATACTAAACGCAATCTATTTTTGTTTGGATGCAAATCCTGTAACGCAATAGCCGATTTACTATTTCCTATCAATGCCAAAATAGACACACGTCCTGATTTCATGATTGGCGATGCCACTTCACGTCCTCTACCGTAAAGAATATTGATGGCTCCTTTTGGAAAACTCGTTTGAAAAGCTTCCAACAAAGGAGATATTAATAAAACTCCGTGTTTGGCTGGTTTAAAAATCACGGGATTCCCCATAATTAATGCTGGAATCAACAAAGAGAAAGTTTCGTTTAAAGGATAATTATAGGGTCCTAGACATAAAACAACTCCAAGAGGTCCTCTACGAACCATGGCATTAATTCCTTGTACTTTATTAAAATGAGCACTACGACTGTTTAGTTCTTTATAACTTTCTATGGTGTCATAGATATATTCTACAGTTCTGTCAAATTCTTTTTCAGAATCGCTTAAATTTTTACCAATTTCCCACATCAAATATTTGACTACCTCATTTCGAGTAGCTTTCATTTGAGTAACAAAGTTATCCATACATTTAATACGATCGGCCACTTTCATCGTTGGCCATAAACCTTGTCCATTATTAAAAGCAGCATCGGCGGCATTAAGGGCATCCATTGCTTCTTTTTCCCCCATAAAAGGGATAGAACCCAGTAAAGTAGGTGCATATTTTTCGGTAGAGGAAATGGTAGAATAAACTGGTGTAGTCTCTCCTTCCCATTTCTTTAATTCACCGTTTACTAAATAAGTATCTTGATTGAGAACGCTTTTTATCTGAAATGCTTCTGGTATTGAATTCATCGTTAATTTATTATTGTTAATTTTAGTAAAATGCACATTGTTTTTTTAAACTAGTCAGGAGCCACAACTTCTCCATCCCAATCTAAAATACCGCCCATTAGATTGTATGCATTTTCAAAACCCAACTCATTCATGATTTCGCATGCTTTTGCACTGCGGGCTCCCGAACGACAATACACATAATAATTTTTGCTTTTATCCAATTCTTCCAATTCAGAAATAAATTCTTGTCCTTTATGAATATCTATATTTATGGCATTAGGAATAATCCCGTCATTATATTCATCTTCTGTTCTTACGTCTAATATTATTGCATTTTCATCTGCTTCCAGTTGAGAAATCCAATCTTCTTGTGTTAAATTCATGTTAGTGTTTTTTGTAAAAATACAATGTTTTTTTAAAACAATAATATTGCGATTTATGAAATAAGAAATTATTCGAAGAAAACGTTTGCGAGTCTATTTAAAAATTACTCATTTGAAGAATTCCTTGACAATTCAAAAAAATAGTCTGCTAAATCGATGGGGAAATTAGTAAATATGAAATTACATTTTTTTTAATAATTGTTACAATGCTCTTAAAAACCGTCCAAAAAAAACCAATTTTTGACGTACTTTTACATTTTCATACGATTTTGTTAAATAAACACCCCTAAAATGGAAGATTCAATCAAAAATATTTTTCCAACCTTTTCAAACGAACTGATTCAAGAAATAGAAAATAATGCGATTTACCAATCCTACAAAGCGGGAGATGTAATCATGCGTACCGGGCAATATATTAACAACACCGTTCTTGTAACCAAAGGCCAAATTAAAATCTATCGAGAAGGTGAAAACGGTGGTGAATTTTTCATGTATTATTTACAACCGGGACAGGCCTGTGCCATTTCTATGATTTGTGCCACCAAAAGTCAAACCAGTCAAATCACGGCAAAAGCAGTTGATGATGTAGAACTAATCATGGTTCCTCTAGCTTTAATGGAAAAATGGATGATGCATTATCACAGCTGGTATGAGTTTGTGATTTTTACCTATCGCACCCGATTTGAAGAGGTTTTGGAAGTTATCGACAGTATCGCCTTCCGAGCTATGGACGAACGTTTGGAATTTTACCTGAAACGCCATGCAGCTGCTTGTAATTGCAAAGAACTAAGCCTTTCACATCAAGAAATTGCAACAGAATTAAATACTTCCAGAGAAGTGATTTCGAGATTACTCAAAAAAATGGAACAACGCAATCTAGTCAAACTCCATCGCAATTTGATTGAAGTTAATTTCTAAAATAGTATCCCATGTGATAAATGTTACTGTACAAGTGTTTATAATCTATAACCTTTGTAAAAAATTTAAAACATGGAATATTTAGGTTATTTGGCTTCTATAATTATAGGACTTTCTTTAGGGTTAATCGGTGGTGGTGGCTCGATATTAACTATTCCTATTTTGGTCTATTTGTTTAAAGTCGATCCTGAACTGGCTACCAGTTATTCCTTATTCATTGTTGGAGTCACGGCATTATTGGGTTCTTATACCCATTTTAAAATGGGAAATCTAAAAATCAAATCGGCACTGTATTTTGCCATCCCTTCCGTTTTTTCCATTTTGTTGATTCGGGAAGTAATTTTTCCACAAATCGCCGCAACCTTATTTTCGATAGCTTCCTACAAAGTCTCCAAAAACTTTCTTATTATGATTGTTTTTTCCATCTTGATGATAGCGGCAGCTATTTCTATGATTCGAAAAAAAAGTCCAAAAATTAAAGCTACAAGTACCAATTACATCCAACTGAGCCTAATTGGCTTTTTAGTCGGAATTGTAACTGGTTTTCTAGGGGCTGGTGGTGGATTTCTTATAATTCCAGCCTTACTATTTTTTGCCAATTTACCCATGAAACAAGCGGTCGGCACTTCACTGCTTATCATTTTCATCAACTCCTCCATTGGTTTTGCCGGAGATTTATATATCCATACGCCAATTGACTATTCCTTGCTATTTGGAATTTCAAGTATTGCTTTTATCGGAATGATCATTGGAACTCAATTATCCAAAAAAATTGATGGCAACAAACTCAAACCTATTTTTGGATGGTTTGTCCTTGTAATGGGAATTTATATCATCACAAAAGAAATCTTCTTTTAAAATCAAAAGAGATTTCAAACAACAGCTTTCTACTCACTAAAACAATCAATGTTCTCCGTAGCCAACATCGTCCATTTTACCACTAAACACTTTGTATTGGATTATAAAATATACTATTACCAAAAGCAAAGCGATAAAAAACCAGTAGGTTCCTGTTGTCAATCCGTATTCACCTGCGGCTGTATTATAAATGGTTAATGAAGGATTTACCGTATTGGTGGAAGGCAGCACATTCGGAAAAATAGATGCCGTGGTAGCCGCAAAACCTCCAACAAGAAATAAACTGGAGAAGAAAAAACCTGTACCGTCTTTTTTGAAAGTTCTCACCTTAAACAAACCAAAAATACCGGTAAAACAAATCAAAGGAAATAGCCACAATAACGGGTTTTCAATAAAATTATGAAAGGGTTCCGATTCAATTTGGTTCCAAATAATCAAGGATGTAATTACCAATGCCAATAACACAAAATTGAGTTTATAGACCACCTCTTTCAGTTTAGTGTTCAATGATGAATTGGTTTTATAAATTATCCAATTGGCACCATGAATCGTAAGCGTTATGGCACTAACCACTCCCAAAAACAAAGTAAACCAGTCTATAATTCCCAATTGATCCGCTTTTGGACTAAAGGTTGGATTCCATAACGGTAAAAAGAAAAAATGTGCTTCTTGGGTAGAAATACCATTTTCTACCATTCCCAGATTAACACCTCTTACTACATTTCCTAAGGCCATTCCGAAAAACAAAGCCAACAACAAACTGGCTATCCCAAATGCTTTATCCCAAACCACTTCCCACATGGGGTGATGAATTTGCCCTCGTAATTCCAAACCAATGGCCCTAAAAATAAGCAACCACAAAATCATCATTAAAGGCAAATAAAATCCACTAAATGAGGAAGCATATAAGGTTGGAAAAGCAAAAAACAACACACCTCCCGCTGCAATTAACCAAACTTCATTGGCATCCCAAAAAGGACCAATAGCATTGGTTATGGCTTTTTTGTCTTTTTCTGTTTTGGCAAAAAATAAATGAATAATTCCTGCGCCAAAATCATAGCCATCCAACACAATGTAAACCGCTAAAATCCCCATTAAAACTACGTACCAAAAAAACTCCATAACTTATATTTTTTCTGTTTGAGGACCATTTTTTATTATTTTTCCAACCAAAAGCAGGAATAACATTCCCAATAACAAGTACAAACCAATAAACCCAAGTAAGGTAAATAAGGTATTACCGGAAGAAACCGTTGGCGAAGCACCATCGGCGGTTCGCAACAAATTATATACGAGCCAAGGTTGTCTTCCTAACTCGGCAGTATACCAACCTGTTGTATTGGCGATATATGGAAAAGGCATCATGAACAGTAAAGACCATAATATCCATTTTGTCGTAACTAACTTTTTTCGAAAGAGTTGAAAAGCAGCCGCCGCCATCAATCCGATAAATACCGTTCCTAAACCTACCATGATATGATATGCATAATACAATCCTGAAATATTGGTTGGATGATTTTTCTCTTCAAACTGATCCAATCCTTTTATTTCTGTATTCCAGCTACCATAAGTCAAGAAACTCAACACATTGGGAACCGCAATTTTATTATCTAATTTTTTATCTTTTACATCTGGTTGCCCAATCAAAACGATTTCGGAACCTTTTTTCTCGGTATGAAAAATGCCTTCCATCGCCGCAAAAGTTACGGGTTGGTATTTCACCACATTTTTTGCCAATAAATCTCCTGTTGGAACAGCAACTATCAAACTGGAAATAAAGCCAAAAACAACTCCTGTCTTTAAAAAAAGTCGTCCATAATGTATGTTTCTTTTACTCAAAACATAAAAGGCACCAATTCCGGAAACAAAGAAGGAGCTGGTGACCAAAGATGCCGCTTGATTATGAAAATAAGAAGGCCATAACCACGGATTTGAAAATAGCGCACCAAAATTATTCAGGACAAATTTTCCGTTTTCCAAAATTTCGTAGCCTACGGGAAATTGCATCCAGGAATGGGTAGCGATAATCAAAAAGCCACTCGCCCAAGAACCAATCAAAATGAGTACTCCTGTAACAAAATGCCATTTATGACCCAATATTTTTTCTCCAAATAAAAACATGCCCAAGAATGAAGACTCTAAAAAGAAAGAAAACATGCCTTCCATAGCGAGAGTTTGCCCAATAATCCCTCCGGTAAGTTCAGAAAACTTGGCCCAATTAGTTCCAAATTGAAACTCCATCGGAATTCCGGTAACGACACCCATCGCAAAATTGAGCGCAAAAATTTTCATCCAAAAATGAGTCGCTTTATTGTAATCTTCGTTTTGGGTTTTTAGAAACTTCCACTTAAAATAAACGATGATTAAGGAAAGTCCCATGGTCAATTGTGGAAATAAGTAGTGAAAGGTGATTGTAAATGCAAACTGCATTCGATCATAAAAGAGCATCTCTTCCATTTGGGTATCTTTTTTAAAAGCTTTGCAAAATTAACCAAATTAAATAGGAGAAGTGGTATCAATTACAACTTTATCACTGATAATTTTCATAATTTTCATACCGCATAAATCCTATATTTGTTGTATCTTTATTTTACATTTTACTTATGTAACTATTGTCACTGTTTTGATTTTAATCTTGCTATACCTTTGTCACACTATAAATAAAGAAACATGCAGATAGAACAAATATATACCGGATGCTTAGCTCAAGGTGCTTATTATATTACTTCCAATGGAGAAGCGGCCATCATCGACCCTCTTCGTGAAGTCCAACCCTATTTGGATCGATTGGAACGTGATAGCGTTAAATTGAAATATATTTTCGAAACCCATTTTCACGCTGATTTCGTATCTGGTCATTTAGACTTATCAAAAGCAACTGGTGCACCAATCGTATTTGGTCCCAATGCCAATCCTGAATTTAAAGCTACCATTGCAAAAGATGGCCAAGAATTCCCTTTAGGTGAAATAAAAATAAAAGCAATTCATACCCCTGGTCATACGATGGAAAGTACTACCTATCTGTTGATTGACAAAGACGGAAAAGAACATGCTATATTTTCTGGAGACACCTTATTCATCGGTGATGTGGGAAGACCTGATTTAGCACAAAAAGCGGCACATCTGACACAAGAACAATTGGCCGGAATATTATTTCATTCTCTTAGAGACAAAATAATGACATTACCTGATGATGTCATCGTATATCCTGCGCATGGTGCCGGAAGTGCTTGTGGAAAAAACATGAGTAAAGAAACAGTATCCACAATTGGAAACCAAAAAGCAACGAATTATGCTTTGAGGGCCGATATGACAGAAGCTGAATTCATCAAAGAAGTAACTACGGGTCTATTGCCTCCACCTGCTTATTTTGGAATGAATGTAGCCATGAATAAACAAGGTTATGAAAGTTTTGAAACCGTTCTAAACAATGGAATGAGACCCATAAATGTTAACGATTTTGAAGCTGTTGTTGAAGATACCGGTGCCTTAATTTTAGATACTCGAAAAAATGGTGTTTTTTATAAAGGTTTTATACCGCAATCTGTCAATATAGGTATCGAAGGTGACTTTGCTCCTTGGGTAGGTGCATTGATTGGTGACGTAAGACAACCTATCGTTTTGGTTACTGAAATAGGTCAGGAAGAAGAATCGGTGACTCGATTGAGTCGAGTAGGTTTTGATAATATCGTCGGACATCTTGAAGGCGGTTTTGAGTCTTGGAAAAAAGCAGGAAAAGAAATAGACTCGATACATAGAATTTCAACCAATCAATTTGCCGAGGAAGTTAAAATTGGAAAAAGCAAAGTAATTGATGTTCGTAAAGAAAGTGAATATTGCGCTGAACATATTCAAGATGCCTACAGTATGCCTTTGGCTTATATCAATGAATGGATTAAAGACATCAATCCAAAAGAACATTTTTATTTGCATTGTGCCGGTGGCTATCGCAGCATGATTGCAGCATCTATTTTACAGGCAAGAGGTTTTAGAAATTTCACAGAAATTGAAGGAGGTTTTAATGCTGTATCAAAAACTAACATCCCTAAAACCGATTTTGTGTGCCAAAGTAAAGTTTTACAGAAAAGCAATTAAAAAAGATTATCCGTATTGAAAAAACACCTATAAACAGTTTATTAAAGACCTATTAATTCATACTATCATGAGAAAAAACTTGGGTACAATAGATAAGTTAATCAGAATGTTACTTGCTGCCATAATCGCAATATTGTATATTACCGAAACTATCAGTGGCGTGCTGGCATTTATTTTGTTGGCTTTGGCAATCGTACTTTTGCTAACCAGTTTTGTTAGTTTTTGTCCACTATATGCTTTATTGGGTTTAAGTTCACGAAAAAAGAAAGAATAAATACAGATTACCAATATGAAAGAAACAATTAACAAAGACTTAATACTTAGGGAACGACTTGCATTACAAAGAACAATTTTAGCTAATCAGACCACTTTTTTGGCTTTTGTACGTACAGCAATGTACTTTTCTGTTGCCGGTTTAAGTACTCGAAATTTATTAAAAATTGAAAATAGTCTTTTAATTGAAATTTCATTTTATTTCCTATCGTTTATAATTTTAACGCTGGGAATTTTAAATTATTTTAAACACAAAAAGTTGATTTCCCAAAATGAGAAACATGTGGGAGATTACAAAATAGATTATTATGAACAATGAAAAATGTTGTGTCGTTTCTTGCGAAAATCCCTTAGATCAAAAATACTGGGATGCACAATATAAAGCAAAAACCATCGGTTGGGATTTAGGCGAAATTGCCCCTCCCATAAAAAATTATATTGATACTTTAAAAAACAAAAACGCCAGTATCTTAATTCCCGGCTGCGGTAATTCTTATGAAGCCGAATATTTATTAAAAAAAGGTTTTACGAATGTTACGGTTATTGATATTGCGCCAACATTGGTTGAAAAATTAAAAGCTAAATTCGAAAACAACAATTATATCAACATCATTTTAGGTGACTTTTTTGATCATCAAGGTAAATATGATGTTATTATTGAGCAAACTTTCTTCTGTGCTTTACCTCCTACTTTACGTCAAAAATATGTTTGGAAAACACACCAACTATTAAACGAAAATGGATTTCTAGCCGGATTATTATTCAACAGAACCTTTGAGATCAGTCCTCCTTTTGGCGGAAGCAAAGAAGAGTATCTAAAGCTATTCAAAGGCGCATTTGATTTTGTACAAATAGACATAGCCCAAAATTCCTGTGCTCCAAGAGCGCATTCGGAATTGTTTATTGAATTTAAAAAAAACAATTCAGTTGTCGTAAATCTGTATGGATTTGAAGGCATTACTTGTACGGGTTGCACGGAAACCATAACCCAAAAATTAAGTGCCTTAAAAAATATTTTCAATGCAAGTATTAGCTCTGACTTTTTGGAACTGTTATTGGTGAGTCAAAACGAAATTCCGGTAGACGAACTACAAGCTCTCATTTCGGATGACGGAAAATATAAAATTAAAAAACTTTAAAATGAAACAATTACTATTTAGCAATTGGCATCTTATGAGATGGATTCGACTGATAGTTGGCTTGTTTTTAATAGAGCAAGCGATTCAGTTACATGAAATCCTATACGGTTTTATGGCGCTATTTTTTCTATTTCAAGCTGTATTTAACACTGGATGTGGACTAAACGGCTGTGCAGTTTCACCAATTAAAAAAAATAAAGATGAGTAATTTTAGTACTATTATCAATTCTGAAAAACCAGTTTTGGTAGATTTTTTTG
Source organism: Flavobacterium sp. (assembly GCA_023259675.1). Taxonomy (GTDB): domain Bacteria; phylum Bacteroidota; class Bacteroidia; order Flavobacteriales; family Flavobacteriaceae; genus Flavobacterium. Next base: position 50,889 of record JALRGT010000009.1, on the reverse strand, counting down.
CCACATGGTGCGGACCATGCAAAATGTTAAGTCCCATTTTAAAAGAAGTGAAAGACAATTTAGGTGACCGCGTTTCTATTATTAAAATCGATGTGGATAAAAACAAACAAGTAGCTGCACAATATCAAGTTCGCGGTGTTCCTACGATGATTTTATTTCAAAAAGGAAAACTATTATGGAAACAGTCGGGTGTTGTAGATAAAAATACAATCATCAAAACCATAATCGAAAAAAGCAACCCATGACAAAAAAAGAAATCATTATAACGGGAATTGGTGTACTTGTAGGCGCAATTGCCGGATATCTTTACTATACAAACATAGGCTGTGTTTCCGGAACTTGCGCCATAACCTCAAAACCATTAAACTCTACTTTATACGGAAGTTTAATGGGCGGACTACTATTCAATATGTTCGTACCAAATAAAAAAAAGTAACACACTTTTTTTTGTATATTTGTTAACCAAATGGTTTAACCAAAAAGTTAATTCTCAATGACGACGGAAGAGAAAATATTTAATGCTGCTCGAATTGTATTCCAAAAAAAGGGTTTTGCAGGAGCTCGCATGCAAGAAATTGCGGATGAAGCCGGTATCAACAAAGCCATGTTGCATTATTGTTTTAAAAACAAACAACTCCTTTTTGAAGCGGTTTTTATGAAAGCATTTAGCCAACTGGCACCACAAATCAATGCCATATTTAATTCGGATGAATCGGTTTTTGAAAAAATTACCCGATTTACCCAAAGCTACATTTCGTTTGTAATCGAGAATCCCTACTTACCACAGTTTATCATTCAGGAAATGAACAATAATCCGGAGTTTGTCATGTCTTTTTTAAATCATGAAAACCGACCGAATCCGAATGCATTAATCACGCAAATTGAAAGAGAAATTGCAGAAGGAATCATAATCCCATTACATCCAAAACAACTCGTTATGGATATTATGTCCATGACCATATTCCCATTTGCCGCACAAATGATGGTCAAGGGTATATTACAGCTTTCAGATGAAGAGTTCAAAAAAATGATGGAAGAACGAAAAACCAGTATCGCCAATCAAATTATTAATTCGATTAAAAGATGAGACCACTATTGATACGATTGCTTATAATCATGCCTTTGTTTGCTGTTGCCCAACAAAAAATCACACTGGAAGAGTGTTATGCATTGGCGAACAAAAATTATCCATTGGCGCAACAAACAAATTTGTTGCAGCAAAAAAACAGCTTGGAAACGGAGTCAATTCAAAAAGGGAAATTACCTAAAATTGACCTCAACGTACAGGCAACCTACCAATCGGCCGTAACACAAATTCCGATTCCTATGCCAAATGTGACTCCATTAAATAAAGATCAATATCGATCAACCTTAGAAATGAATCAATTGCTCTATAATGGCGGATTGATAGATGCCAATAGCAAAATAAAGGAAGTACAGACCAAAACGAAACAGCAACAAGTAACGGTAAATTTGTACCAACTTAAAACCAAAATCAATCTATTGTATTTTACGGTTTTACTTTTGCAAGAACAAAAAGCACTATTTATTTCTAAACAGCAAGATCTCCTTTCGAAAATAAAAGAAATAAAAACGGGTGTAAAATTTGGAGCCATCCTTCCTGCGTCAGAGAAAGTTTTGGAAGCCGAAAATTTAAAAATTAAGCAACAACTGACTGAAATTCAATTTAACAAAAAAAGAATACTACAAAATTTATCGACACTACTACTTACCCCAATTGATGAAAACAGTATTTTAATTCTTCCCAACATTATTGCCGATTTTACGTCAACAAACCAACGTCCTGAAATTCAATTATTCGATTTACAAAACGAACAAATTGAACTCTCAAAAACTGTTATTACAAAAAACAAACTTCCAAAAGTGAACGCATTTGCACAAGCGGGTTATGGAAATCCCGGATTAAACATGCTGGACAATTCGTTTCAAACCTTTTATATGATGGGGTTAAAAGCCAATTGGAATGTGTTTGATTGGAACAAAGCAAAAAAAGACAAAGAAGCACTCTCGGTTTCTGAAAATATAGTACAAACCGAAAAAGATACCTTTTTATTGCAAACGGAAATGCAACTTCAAGAAATGGAAAATGAGATCAATAAATTGGAAGCAATAATTACAACCGATGACGAAATTATTGCCCTGCGAGAATCGGTATTGCAAGCTTCGTCGGCACAAATGAAAAACGGAGTCATCACCTCATCCGAATATGTGACAGACTTGACCCGATTATACGAAGCCAAAACAAACATACAAACGCATCAATTGCAATTGAATCTGGCCAAAGCCAATTATCAGGTTATCAAAGGACTTTAATTCAACAAAATAATTCACATCAAATGAAAACACTCTTTACATTTTCACTCTTTATATTACTGGTTTCCTGTAATAAAAACAACGAGAAAGCGGATGGATACGGTAATTTTGAAGCCACAGAAGTAACGATTTCGGCTGAAGCCAATGGGAAAATTGAATATTTAAATCTGGAAGAAGGAGCTATTCTAGAACCCGAAGTCCAGGTTGGGTTAATTGACACCACTCAATTGTATTTCAACAAAAAACAATTGATTGCTTCAAAAAACACTGTTTTTTCGAAATCAAAAAATGTATTGTCTCAAAATAGTGTTTTACAAGAACAACTCAAAACTGCTTTGATAGAACAAAAAAGAATTGAAAACATGTTTGCCGAAAACGCAGCCACCAAACGTCAGGTAGACGAAATAAACGGAAAGGTAAATGTGTTGAAAGAGCAAATTAAAAGCGTGGCAACTCAAAATTCACCAATACTAAACGAGGTTAAATCAATCGACGTTCAGATTGAAAAAATAAACGATCAAATTCAGAAAAGTATAATCATCAATCCAATAAAAGGGACGGTGTTGGCCAAATACTGCGAACCCAATGAAGTTACCGCTTTTGGAAAACCGCTTTATAAAATTGCCGATATCTCCGAAATAACTTTGCGAGTATATGTTAGCGAAACCCAATTACCAAATATCAAACTGGGGCAAAATGTTTCCGTTAAAATTGATTCGGTCTCCGAAATGAAAACCTATCCTGGAACAATCTCTTGGATTTCTTCATCGGCCGAGTTTACTCCAAAAATTATCCAAACCAAAGAAGAACGTGTCAATTTGGTGTATGCCGTTAAAGTAAAAGTTAAAAATGATGGGAGTCTAAAAATTGGCATGCCTGCCGAAATGTGGATTAAGTAGAGGAAAAAAGAAAATATTCAAGACCACAAAACTAAGTGATTTGAATTGCTATTGATTTTTAAAATTGTAATTAAAAATGAGTGTTTCCGTTAAAAATATTTCTAAATCATACAACAAAATCCAAGCGATTGCAGGGATTTCTTTTGATGTAAATAAAGGTGAAATATTTGGCATAATTGGTCCGGACGGAGCAGGAAAAACAACGCTTTTCAGAATCCTGACAACCCTTCTTCTTGCCGATGAAGGCACTGCAACGGTTACTGATTTTGATGTGGTTAAAGATTATAAATCCATTCGGAATTCAATTGGTTATATGCCCGGAAAATTTTCTTTATATCAAGACTTAACGGTGGAGGAAAATTTGAATTTTTTCGCCACTATTTTCGGAACGACCATCGAAAAAAATTACGATTCAATCAAAGATATCTATATTCAGATCGAACCTTTTAAAACCAGAAAAGCAGGAGCTCTTTCGGGTGGAATGAAACAAAAACTGGCACTTTGCTGTGCATTGATACACAAACCAACCGTTCTGTTTCTGGACGAACCAACAACCGGTGTCGATCCTGTTTCCAGAAAAGAGTTTTGGGAAATGCTTAAACGACTGCAGCAAAAAGGAATCACCATTTTGGTTTCGACACCTTACATGGATGAAGCGACTTTATGCGACAGAATTGCTTTGATACAGAAAGGTAAAATATTACAAATTGATTCGCCTGAAAACATCATCAAAAAATACAAGAAAACGATTTATGATATCAGGGCCAAAAACATTCCTCAATTGATTGATGACTTAAAAAATTATCCGAGTCAGTATAGCGTCTATGCTTTTGGAGAATACATTCATTATATCGATACAAAAGAAAATTTTGATCCCTCAGAATTGGAAAATTATTTATTATCCAAAAAACATACTGATGTAGAAATTCATATTTCTAAAACAACAATCGAAGATGTCTTTATGGATTTATCCACGCTAAATCAATAAATTTTGGAAAAAGAAAAAATCATATCCGTTAAAAACCTTAGCAAAAAATTCGGCAATTTTACCGCTGTGGATGGCATTTCTTTTGAAGTTTCCAAAGGAGAAATATTTGGATTCCTTGGTGCTAACGGTGCTGGAAAAACAACGGCAATGAAGATGTTGATTGGGATTTCAAAACCGACAGCTGGAGAAGCTCAAGTGGCGGGTTTTGATGTAAAAAAGAATGCCGAAATGGTCAAGAAAAACATTGGCTATATGAGTCAACGCTTTTCCATGTATGATGATTTAACGATCAAGGAAAATATTACTTTTTTTGGTGGAATTTATGGATTGGGTCGAAAAGAAATCAAAGAAAAAACAATTCAATTAATTCAGGAATTACATCTCGAAGAAGTCGCCGACCAGCTCGTAGGTTCACTGCCTTTGGGTTGGAAGCAAAAACTGGCATTTTCGGTAGCTTTATTACACGAACCAAAAATTGTATTTCTGGACGAGCCAACCGGTGGTGTTGATCCCATAACCAGAAGACAATTTTGGGAAATGATTTACCATGAAGCCAATAAAGGAACCACCATTTTCGTGACCACACATTATATGGATGAAGCCGAATATTGTGATCGGGTTTCTATTATGGTCGAAGGTAAAATTGAAGCCTTGGATTCACCTAAAAATTTGAAGGAAAAATATAAAGTTGATTCCATGAATGAAGTATTTTTAAAATTGGCAAGGAATATCGAATAGTTTTCCTCTGCGCTCGAACTGAAAAACAAATTTTTTAAAATGAAAAGATTTATCGGTTTTGTCAAAAAAGAGTTTTATCACATTTTTCGTGACAAACGCTCTATGTTTATCCTTTTCGGTATGCCCATAGCTCAAATTATGTTGTTTGGTTTTGCTATTACCAATGAAATCAATAATGTTGACATTGCCATTCTGGATCAATCAAAAGACACCGAAACACAACAAATTATCAATAAAATTAGTGCTTCCCCCTATTTTCATATTGAACAGGAAATACAGAATGAAAATCAAATCGAAGGTGTTTTCAAAAAAGGAAAAGTGAAAGCAGTGTTGGTTTTTGAAAAAAATTTTATCAAAAAAATGCAAACTCAAAAACAAGCCTTGGTCCAAGTAATTACCGACGCTACTGACCCGAATATTGCCAATACCATTACGAATTACATCAATGCCATCTTACAAAATTATACCCGCGAAATCAACAGAACAAATCAGCCCACTTATCAAATAGAAACCCAAACCCAGCTCTATTACAATCCGGAACTTAAAAGCGTGTTTAACTTTGTTCCAGGAGTCATGACCGTGATATTAATGCTTGTTTCGGCCATGATGACTTCTATTTCTATCACAAGAGAAAAAGAATTGGGAACGATGGAAGTACTTTTAGTCTCGCCGTTAAAACCTTTTCAGGTTATCATCGGAAAAGTATTTCCTTATATTTTTCTTTCTATCATAAATGCCTCCATCATTTTACTTTTGGGCTTTTTTGTTTTTGAAATGCCCATCGAAGGAAGTTTAATTTTGTTGGCATCAGAAAGTATTTTGTTTATCATCACTGCTTTGTCTCTGGGTATATTGATCTCTACGATGGCAAATTCGCAACAAACCGCAATGATGCTGTCTCTAATGGGGCTCATGTTACCGGTCATTATCCTTTCGGGATTTATTTTTCCCATATCGAGTATGCCATTCCCCTTGCAAATCATCAGTAATATTATACCGGCCAAATGGTTTATCATCATCATTAAAGCCATTATGCTTAAAGGGGCAACAATTGCAGTCATTTGGAAAGAAACGCTCATTCTTATGGGAATGACTTTGTTTTTTATACTGCTAAGTATTAAAAAATATAAAATACGATTGGAGTAAAAAATGGTGACTTTGCAACTTCTAAACTAAATTATGAAAACAATATTATTCATCATCCAAAAAGAATTCCGGCAAATATTTAGGAATAAATCGATGCTGCCCATTATTTTTATACTACCATTGGTCCAATTACTTATACTTTCTAATGCGGCCAGTTTTGAGGTAAAAAACATCAAATTTTCATATATAGACAACGACCATTCCGCTGCTTCCAGAGAATTAATCAGCAAATTTCAAGCGTCAAACTATTTTAAAACCATAGCCCATTTTTCTACTAAAAAGGAAGCCAATCTAGCAATGCAAAAAGGAACAGTAGATGTCATTCTGGAAATTCCCAATTATTTTGAACGGACAATTTTAAAGGACAAAAAAGCCAGTTTATCGGTTAGTATTAATGCTATAGATGGAGCGGCTGCCGGAGTGGAAAATGTTTATATTTCACAGATTATTGCCTCCTTCAATCAAAACATTCAAACCCAATTGATGCGTTATACTGACGGCACTTTTATACAACCGGAAAACATCATTGCCATTCCTTCTTTTTGGTACAATAAAACCCTGAATTACAAAACGTTTATGGTACCCGGAATATTGGTTTTATTGGTAACCATGCTTTCCTTGTTTTTATCTTCAATGAACATCGTACGGGAAAAAGAAATAGGAACTTTAGAACAAATTAATGTAACTCCCATAAAAAAACACCAATTCATAATCGGAAAATTATTTCCGTTTTGGGTATTGGGATTAATAATTTTAACCGTTGGATTATTGATTGCCAAGACCATTTTCAATGTTCCCATGCTTGGAAATATTGGATTGATTTATTTGTTTACCTCGGTCTATTTATTCGTTGTTCTTGGTATTGGTTTGTTTATTTCCAATCATACCGAAACCCAACAACAAGCCATGTTTATCGCTTGGTTTTTTGCCGTATTATTTATTTTGATGAGTGGATTATTTACTCCAATAGAAAGTATGCCTGGATGGGCACAAACGATAACTTTATTCAATCCTATTCGCTATTATGTGACAATTATTAGAATGATATTATTAAAAGGAGCTTCTTTTTCAGATATTTCAACTCCCTTTTTTATTATCGCCTTTTATGCATTTGCAATAAATGGTTTTGCTGTTTGGAGTTATAAGAAAACGAATTAATGAACCAACAAAACTTTCAAACAATAATTTAAAATGTAGTCTCAAATCAAGTCCAAAACTATTTATTATTCCACTTGTGCAATATTTCCTCCAAATCTGAAAGGATAATTGGCTTTGGTAAATAATCATCCATCCCCGATTCGAAACATTTTTCTTTTTCTTCTTTTAATATTCCTGCTGTTAGGGCAATTATTGGGGTATTTTTAGAAACATTAATTTTTCTTATCTCATCTGTGGCTTCATAGCCATTTTTGTTGGGCATCTGAATATCCATTAATATGATATCCGGTTGTTCCATACTATATTTTTCGACGGCTTCATTTCCATCTATAGCTTCAATTATTTTACAATTAGGAATTATTCTTTTTATCAGTGTCTTGGCTAAAAACATATTAATTTTATTATCCTCTACTATTAAAATTTTATTATAATTTAAATTTTCTAAAAGATTTTTTTCATCATCATTTTCAAGATCATTACATCCAACTGCACTAATTCCTTTATGACATACTCTTTTGAATTTAACGGTAAAGAAAAAATTACTTCCCTGCCCTAATTTACTCTTTAAATTCAACTTACTCCCCATTAAATAAAGAAGTTGATTTGAAATAGTCAGTCCCAATCCCGTACCTCCAAACCGTCTGCTGGTTGAAGTGTCACCTTGAATAAAAGATTCAAATATTTTTTCTCTATTGCTTTCTTCTATTCCTATGCCTGTATCTTTAACTGAAAAGTTAATTGTTGAATAACATTTATTTGAGGAAGGGGTTTCATTAACGTCCAAAGTAATCGCTCCGGAATTTATGAATTTCAAGGCATTACTTAATAAATTCACCAATACTTGTTTTAGCCTTATCCCATCGGCTTTAATAAATTGGGTAACATTATCATCTATATTTAATATCAAATCTATTTTTTTTTGCATAGTTTGATATTTAAATAAATTTATGACCTGATTCAATAACTCAAAAAGATTTGTTTCGGCAATTTCAAGTTCAAATTTACCTGCCTCAATTTTAGAAAAATCTAAAACTTCATTAACAATATGAATCAATGTATTGGCTGATTCGTTAATGGTGGACATGTATATCTTTTGAATGTCATCCAGATTGGATTTCATTAATAAATCTGTAAAACCAATTATTCCATTTAATGGTGTTCGTATCTCATGACTCATATTTGCCAGAAAATCCGTTTTGGCCTTATTTGCTGCCTGTGATTCGCTTTTAGCCTTTAATAATTCCATTTCGATCAATTTTCTTTCGGTAATATCTAACCCAATTATGTGGCATTGATTATTATCCTCAGATATCCTGCCTGTAAATAATATATAACTGGGTTTAGCTTCATCAGAAAGTAAAACGACTTCACATGATTCTTTTATTTTATTTTCAAATACTTTCTCCAAAAAAAGATTAAAAACAGGTTTGGTGTCATCTGAAATAAAAAAACCGAGTCGACTGTTAATTAAATTAATCCGTTCTTTCCCTAACAATTGTGAACCGGACAAATTTACAGAAATCACATTCCCTTCTTTAGAGAGATTAAAGTAGGCTGAAGGTAAAAAATCATATAATTCGATAAATTTTTCAGTCGCTATTTCTGTTTGCTCAATAGCAAACAAAAGTTCATCATTTTGCATTTCCAGTTCAATTTGATGCACTTCTAGCTCATGAAAAAGTCTCATTGCTTCAACTTCTGATATATTCAATTTCATTTTTGAAATTTTTATCTTAAGACTTTTTTCGGCTTTTTCTCGAAGAAGTTGAGCTACTTTTAATTTGTCCACTAAATTTTTCATGATTTCTTACTGTTATTAAAATACTGTTTATCATTTGACATATTATAGAAAAAATCATTTTTTTTTGCTTATTTCAAACTGGCTTTAGTTAGCTTTGGTTTGTTCACTTCATGAATAAAACATTGAATTATCTTATCATAATCTTTGTAATATATATTGCTAATGAATTCAATAAATATTTTATTACCATTGGCAACTTTAATGAGAACATCTTCATAATTAATAAATTCTCTTTGTTGTAATTCCAAAAATTTATCTTTATTGGGAACTATTGCCTTAAAAAACTCCATTTCCCAAATTTGTTTTTCAAAAAAATATTCCTTAGGATATCCTAATAGATTAATTAAATATTCATTAATGTCAATTACTGTCCCAGCATTTGCGTCGATGAATAGCACTCCCTCATTTATGGATTCGAAAAGATGACGATAATGAGATTCAGGAGAAATTATCAATGAATCATTTATCTTTTGTTCATCAGCAATCTCTCTTACGATACACTGAATTATCTTATTGTTATTTACGGCAAAAACAGTACTGACAAACTCAACATTAATTATTTTCCCATTTGCTGTTTCAAGCGGTAAATTTTCATATTGAACAAAATTTTCACTTTGCAATTCTAAAAACTTATCTTTATTTACTTTTATATCTTTAAACAATCCAATTTCCCAAATTGTTTTTTGCAAAAATTGTTCATGTGAATAGCCCAGTTTTTTAATCAAAAATGGATTTACATCAATAATTTTTCCAGTTTCGGCATTAAGAATAAGTATTCCGTCTTTGGTCGATTCAAATAAGCGAAGGTATCTATTTTCGTAATTAAGTGCTTCTTCTGCTGTTTTTGATGAAGTAATATCTATAAAAGTAATTACCAATCCATCTATCCTGTCATCCAAAGTACGATAGGGTATGATCTTAACATAAAACCATCTTCCATCTTTGGTTGAAACTTTCGTTTGTATTGGCGTAAGATTCTTGATTACTTCCAGCGCATGTAATTTCATTTCCGGATATTCCAATTCGGTTACCAAATCGGTAAAAGGCCTTCCAATATCTGATGTTCTTAATTTAAATATTTTGCAAACTGGATCAGTAAATCTACGAATATTTAAATCCATGTCGAGAAAAAGAGTCGCTATATCAGTACTGTTAAGCAAATTTTTCATATCATTATTTGCCTGTTCAAAATCAATTAATTTGCTTTGGAGTTCTGCATTAATAGTTTGCAATTCTTCATTTAAGCTCTGCATTTCTTCTTTAGAAGTTGTAAGCTCTTCGTTCGTTGATTGCAATTCCTCATTGGTAGATTGCAACTCTTCATTAGATGATTTAAGTTCTTCCTGGGAAGTTTGCATTTCTTCTCGGGTAATTTGAAGATCGATATTACTTTGCTTTAATTCTGCTTCCAATTCCTTTAACTCGTCCTTTCCAAATTGAATATTTGATTTCATATTCAAAGAATCAGATTCTAATATCTTGGGCAATTCATTAAAAACAATGAAAATCATGCCTTTTATTTCTTCAGGACTTTCAATTCGCTGAAGTGTTACATCCGCAAGAACAAAACTGCCATCATTACCGATCTTTATTTTAGAAATGACAACTGGTTCAAAAGTTTTTTTAGCTTTTCTAAAAGCCCCCGGAAGCACATTACGTAACCCTTCTCTAGCCATGGCATGAATGTTCCAATTTGCCTTTCCTGCAACAGGCTCAAGGTATTTTCCTGTCCTTCCCGTAATATATAAAATATCTCCATTTTCGTTAACCAGAACACTGGCGGGTGCAAACCTTTGAAGTAAAAGTTGGTCTGCTAAAGTTTGTATGTTTTCAGTCATTTTAGGCTTAGGCTTATTCATAATCAATTTCTTTTTGTCACCTTTAAAGGAACTTGGGAAATCTATAAATTCAGCTAATTTTGAGGTTTTTGTTTTTTTAAAAAATTTCAATCTGGAATCTATTATTTCAAAATCAGTGTTATTTTGTCCCAGTGTTTCTGCTGTACCGAGTAACATAATACCGTCTGGTTTCAGACTATAATTAAACAATGCCATTAATTTTTTTTGCAATGGAGGCTCCATGTAGATAAGCATATTGCGGCATGTGAGTAGATCCAATTTAGTAAAAGGTGGATCCTTAATCAAATCATGGGGCGCAAAAACTAACATTTCACGTATATCTGAATTCACACGAAACCCTTCAGCTTCGGGTTTAAAATACTTGTTGATGCGCTCAGGAGATACATCTGCCACAATATTACTTGAAAAAAAACCTTTGCGTGCTTTTTCAATGGCGTGTATATCTATGTCAGAAGCGAATATCTGTAATGACAACCCTCTATCATTTTCCATTTCACTTAAAACTTCTTTAAAAAGGATTGCTAATGAATAAGCCTCTTCGCCCGTTGAACAAGCAGTTACCCATGCCCTTAACATGTAATTATCGGGAAGATTTTTTAAGTAATTAGGAAGAATTTCCTCTTTAAATTTTTTCCAAACGGCAGTGTCGCGAAAAAAGCTCGTAACACCAATCAGCAATTCATTAAAAAGAAGTTCCACTTCCCTTGGATTTTTCTGCAAAAAGCGAACATATTTATTTAAATCTTCAAATCCGTGGATACCTTTTCGGCGCTCTATACGGCGCATTAAAGTACTTTTTTTATACATTGAGAAATCATGTCCTGATTGATCCCGAAGTAAGATTACTATCTTCTCTATATTGCTTTTGTCCTTTATCTCAATTTTTGTTGTTTTTATAGGGAAAAATTTCAAAAATTCAATAAGTTTGGCTGGTAATTCTTCAACAGGAGCTATAATATCTACGGTAACTGCACGGATTGCATTAGCGGGCATACTGTCAAATTTTGCGGAAGAAGGCTCTTGAACCATCACTAACCCATTTTGTTCTTTAATGGCCCTTATACCAAGACAGCCGTCAGATCCCATTCCTGACAAAATTATTCCTACGCTTTTTTCTTTACGATCGGCAGCAAGAGAACGAAAGAAAATATCAATTGGCAATCGCAGTCCTCTGATTTCTACGGGGTCAAACAGATGTAATATTCCATTTAGTATGGATAAACTTTTATTAGGCGGAATTACATATACGTTATTTGGTTTCACTTTTAACCGATCACTTGCCTGCAAAACTTTCATTCCTGTCTTTCTTTGGATTAATTCCGGTAAGATTCCTTCATGGTTAGGATCGAGATGTTGAATAATCACAAAAGCCATTCCAGTGGTTATGGGCAAATTATTAAAAAACAATTCAAACGCTTCCAAACCACCTGCTGAAGCTCCAATACCTACTATTGGGAATTTTTCATCGGCAACCTTAGGCTCATAACTTTTTGAATAGACTTTTAAGATTTGGGAATTTCTATTAGTCGTATGCTTGCCAGTATTTAATTTCATATTTGTAATTGTGCTTTATTCCTGTCTTTTTTTGTTTATATTGTTATATTTCTAATTCAACCGTATTGCTATTAGTAAAACCCTATAAATATAAGATATTCTCAATAATATAACTCAATATTAATTTTTATATTTATTTAGTACTTTGCTTTAAAAATAGATGTTTTTTTCTAGAAAGAATAACAATACCTTAAGATGGATAACTTGATTTACATTCAAACAAAAAAAGGAATAAAGCACTTAACAAACAATCGACATCATTAATCTAATAAATAGAATTACCAACCCACTTAATCAATACTTGTTGGAGTTCTTTGGCTATAATCGGTTTAGATACATAATCATCCATCCCTGATTTAATACATTCTTCTTTCTCGCCATTCATTATTCCAGCAGTCAAAGCAATTATCGGAATAGTACTCAATGACTTACAACTTCGAATTTTAACAGTCGCTTCACAACCATTCATAACCGGCATTTGCATATCCATTAAAATTAAATGCGGAACAGTTTCATTGGCTTTTTGAACTCCATCCTGTCCATCAAATGATTCATAGATAATACTGTTGGGAATAATTTTTTTAACCAATGTTTTGGCTAACAGCATGTTGATTTTGTTATCTTCAACAATTAAAATTTTAAAAGACTCTGAGTTATTAACAATAGAAATCAATTCGTCATTAAAACAATCATCTGAAATGACTCCTTCCCCTTCTTTTTTTGCAGGTATTTTAAATTTTAAAGTAAAGAAAAAATGACTTCCTTCTCCGTATTTACTAATCAGATTTAATTTGCTGTTACTCAATCCTAAAAGCTGATTCGAAATGGTCAAACCCAATCCCGAACCACCAAATCTACGCGTCGTAGAACTGTCTTCTTGTTCAAATGAATTAAATATCTTTTTCTGATTGGCTTCTTTGATACCTATTCCGGTATCTTTTACGGAAAATTTTATTTCTGAAAGATTATTTTTTAGAACGCTAACCTGAGTGATAATTAATTCTATCTTACCTTTGGTTGTAAATTTCAAGGAATTGCCAACCAAATTCACCAAGATTTGTTTTAACCGTAACGAATCAGCCAAAACAAAACGAGGGACTTTAGAATCTATCGTTAATAACAATTCTATTAGTGCTTGCTGTGCTTGGTATTTAAATAAATCAACGATTTGATTTACCAATTCATATAAATCAATTTCTTCAATATGAAGTTCTAATTTTCCGGATTCAATTTTTGAAAAATCTAAAACATCATTTATAATTTCCATTAAAGTATTAGCCGATTCTTTGACAGTCAGCATATATTCTTTTTGATTGGTCTCTAGATTGGTTTTCATCAATAACTCGGTAAACCCAACAATTCCATTTAAAGGCGTTCGAATTTCATGACTCATATTGGCCAAAAATTCCGATTTGGATTTATTGGCCGCTTCGGCTTGTTCTTTGGCTATCAGTAATTCTTTATTGATTTGTTGAAGTTTCTCATTAATCAATTCATATTCTTCATTTTTTAAAAGCAAATTCCTTTCATTTTTTTCTGCTTTTTCTTTTGCCAATGTCAACTCAATTTCCATGAATTTACGTTGCGTAATATCTCTAATCGACCCGACAACTATATTAGGATTCTCATTATTTTCTCTTTTTATAAATCCTTTGCCATGTACCCATCGCTCCTTATTATCATTTGCCCTAATAATTTTATATTCCCTGTTGAAAGGAAGATTTCTACCAAATACTTCCTCTTCCAAGTAGATCAATAAATCATCTTTAAAATCAGGATGAACTAGTGAAAACCATTTTTCGGTAGTAAATTCCTCTTCCGAATTAATTCCAAATATTTTATCTAATGCCTTAGACCTGGTCCAGATTTTGGACTCAATATTAACTTTATAAGTTCCAAGATTGGAAATATTTTGTGTTTCATTAAAAAAACTCTCATTTTCTAAATACAATTCTTCCGAAATCTTAAAATCAGTGATATCTTCAGCAAAACCATATTCTATTTTGTTTCCTTCGTTATCAAGAATGACATTAATTTTAGCCATTATCCATCGAATATCTCCATCAGGTCGAATGATTCTATAAGATATTTCTAAACGGGAAAGTGTCGTTATATTTTCATAGGCTTTATACAAAGCAGGTAGATCGTCGGGATGAATTGAATTGATAAAATCGGATGGATTTTCATAAAGATCTATACATTTCCGCTTCCAAACTGTCTCATAAGACGGGCTTATGTACAAGGTTTGAAAAGTCTCTAAATTATTAACCCAATACACTCCAGACTCATTCTCAATTAAATTTTGAAACAAATATTTCAACCGATTTAATTCCTCATATGATGGTAATTCTTCTTTCATATTCATAAAATGCAATGAATCAGTTCATATAAATATAAAAATAGTAAATTTTAACTTAATAATAACAAGTATTTAACTTTAAATCTATCCTAAACCCAATTTCTTTTTCTAGTGTGACTTATGTTACTGTGTACCCTTCTCTGTGAATTTATCTTTGTGCCAACATTAGAAATAAACATGATGAAGAAAATAAATCAATTACTATTATTTGGAATGCTCTCCATCACTTGGAGTGGAATTAGTCAGGACACTATTGCTATTTCGAAAAAAGACATAGCGACTAAAGTTTTGGATAATAATTTACAAATTAAAATTGCCAATCAAGAATACAAATCAGCAAAAGCCGATTACCGACAATCGAATGCTTTGTTTTTACCAAGTATTACTGCTTCGCATACGGCAATTTCAACCACCAATCCATTAATGGCTTTTGGATCTAAATTGAATCAGGAAATTCTAACAGCTGCTGATTTTAATCCTGCCTTATTGAATAATCCTGCTAAAACTCAAAATTTCGCTACCAAAATTGAAGTTTTACAACCCTTAATAAATGTTGATGGAATGTACGGCAGACAGGCTGCCAAAGCAAAAATGGAAGCGTACCAATTACAAACCGAACGTACTAAAGAATATTTAGAACTCGAAGTCAACAAAGGATTCATGCAATTGCAATTGGCCTATCAGGCGGTTACAGTCTTAGAAAAAGCCAATACTACAGCTCAAGCCAATTTGAAATTAATTGAAAATTACTTCAAACAGGGAATGCTACAAAAAACCGATTTACTTTCGGTTCAGGTACGTGTCAACGAAATTAAAAATCAGTTGCAGTATGCTAAAAGTAATGTGCAAAATGCTTCCGATTATTTAGGTTTTCTTCTGAATGAAGACACAGCCAATAAAGTGTTCAAACCTATTGAAACCTTAGAAAACAAGATTGTAATTGAATCTTTCAACACCTCCCTTTCTAGCAACAGAAAAGACATTCAGGCTATGGACAAATCAGCCGAAGCCTACCAAAAAATGCTTCAATCCAATAAAATGAATTTCCTACCAAGATTGAATGCTTTTGGAAGTTATGAATTGTACGACAACACTTTTTTAGGAATGAATGCCAAAGGATATTTGGTGGGCGCACAATTATCATGGTCCGTTTTTGATGGGTATAAAACCATTGGAAAACTGGAAAAATCCAAAGCCGATTATCAAAAGTCAGCGATAGAGAACCAACAGTACAAAGCACAAAGCCAACTGGATTTAAATAAAACCAATCGTCAATTGAATGATGCCGAAAACAAAGTGAGTCTTTCCCAATTAGCGTTGGAACAATCTCAGGAAGCATACCGAATTCGAAGCAATCGTTTCCAACAAGGTTTAGAAAAAACAACCGATTTATTGCAATCAGAAACTCAAATGGCTCAAAAAGAACTAGAGTATCTACAAGCGGTTTTCGAATACAATTTCACTCAGGAATATTTACAGTTTTTAACGAACTAGTTGAAAAGTGAGTAGTGAGAAGTAAAAAGTGAGTAGCAAATAATAATTGAAAAGACACAAAATAATCAATATAAAAATCATGAAAAAAATAATAGCAATCCTTTCCATAGCGGCCGTTTTCTTAACCTCATGCGGAGGCGACAAAAAAGAACCAATTAAGGCCGAACCAGCAATTACAGTAAAAGTAAGCGAAATTTCATCTAATGAAAATAATCAATTTGTAACTGCCAGCGGAAAAATAGAAGCTGAAAACAGTGCCAATTTAAGCACGAGAATGATGGGCTATGTAACCAAAGTTCAGGTGAAAGTGGGACAAAAAGTGACCGCAGGACAAACCTTGGTAAGCATCAACAATACCGATTTACAAGCCAAAAAAGCACAGGTTGATGCCAGTATCTTACAAGCAACTGCGGGCTACAACAATGCCAAAAAAGATTACGAACGCTTCGTGAATTTATTCAAACAACAAAGTGCTTCCCAAAAAGAATTGGATGACATGACGGCTCGTTACGAAATGGCAAAAGCAGGTCTGGAAGGTGCCAAACAAATGCGTAACGAAGTAGTGGCCCAATTTAATTATTCGAATATTACGGCTCCATTTTCGGGAGTGGTGACCAATACTTTTGTAAAAGAAGGAGATATGGCCAATCCAGGGATGCCATTGGTAAGTATTGAAGGGGCTTCAAAACTACAGGTAACGGCAATGGTTTCTGAAAATGACATCACAACTATACAAAAAGGAATGCAAGTGCAAGTTCTGGTTAAATCATCTAATGAAAAACTGACTGGAAAAGTAAGTGAAGTAAGTTCATCGGCAACGAATACCGGAGGACAATATTTGGTAAAAATCAATTTAGACAAAACGAATCCTTCGGTATTGTCGGGAATGTTTGTCAATGTACAATTCCCAATTGAAAACAAAGTTCAAACTACAGCAAGCAATGCGATTTTAATTCCTGAAAGTGCCTTAGTTCATGATGGACAATTGAGAGGAGTATATACCATTGGAACCGGAAACACCGCTATCTTGAGATGGTTACGTACCGGTAAAACATTTGGCAATCAAGTCGAAGTATTATCCGGTTTATCTGCAAAGGAACAATATATCGTTTCTGCCGAGGGAAAATTGTATAACGGAGTAAAAGTAATCCCATCCCCGACCCTTCCCAAAGGGAAGGGAGAGTAAGACAATCAAAAAAATATTTTAGTAATCTAACCTCAATTAATCCCCCTTTGGGGGTTAGGGGATAAAACAAAAAATAACATGCAAGAAGGAATTTCAGGTAAAATTGCCCATTTTTTCATCAATTCTAAACTGACCATTTTATTAATGGCTGCCTTGATGATAATTGGGGTATACAGTTCGTTTCTTATTCCAAGGGAAGAAGAACCACAGATAAATGTACCTATGGCCGACGTGATGGTAGGCTATCCAGGAGCTAGTCCAATGGAAGTGGAAAGCCGTGTGGCCAAACCATTAGAAAAAATCATCTCTAATATCAAAGGCGTAGAACACGTGCATACTATGGCGATGAACGGACAAGCCATGTTGATTGTGCAATTTTATGTAGGTCAAGATGTAGAGCGCTCGTATGTAAAATTATACGACGAATTGGCCAAACACGAAGATATGTTCCCAAAAGGAGTGTATAAACCGATGGTAAAAACACGTTCTATAGACGATGTCCCTATGTTGGGATTGACGCTTTGGAGCGATAAAATAGATGATTTTCAGTTGCGTCAAATTGCCGAAGAAGTAACATCAGAAATTGAAAAAGTAAAAGACGTAGCCATTACCAAAGAAATTGGTGGTAGCAATCGCCAACTGAAAGTTATCTTAGACAAAGATAAAATGGCCGAGAATGGAGTGGATGCTTTGGGCATTATGCAAATGATTCAGGCCAATAACGGTAGTTCGCAATCAGGTAGTTTTGTAAAAAATGACCAAGAATATCTGGTTACCACCGGACAATTTTTATCGAATGCCGATGATGTAGAAAACTTGGTTGTGGGTGTAAACAAAAACATGCCGGTGTATTTGAAACAAGTGGCGACAGTAAAAGATGGAGCAGCAACGCATAGCAGTTATGTTTCTTTCGGATATGGCAAGGCCAATGAAAAATTCAAAACCGCTCAATCAGAATATCCGGCAGTTACCATTTCGATCGGAAAAGTGAAAGGTGCTGATGCGATGAAGATTTCCGAAAAGATTTTGGAAAAAGTGGAGCATTTGAAAAAATCATTGATTACGGATGATATTCATGTCGAAGTAACCCGAAATTATGGTGAAACAGCATCAGACAAAGTGGGTGAATTGTTGTTACACTTAGGAATTGCGATTATTGCAGTTACCATTCTGGTAATGCTAGCGATGGGATGGCGCGGTGGATTGGTGGTTTTCTTTTCGGTACCATTAACTTTTGCATTAACGTTATTCTCTTACTATCTATTAGGATACACACTAAATAGAATTACGCTTTTTGCCTTGGTTTTTGTGGTGGGAATTGTAGTGGATGACAGTATTATCATCGCCGAAAACATGCACCGTCATTTCAAAATGAAGCGATTGCCTTTTAAACAAGCGGCGATTTACGCGATTAATGAAGTCGGAAATCCAACCATTTTGGCCACATTTACCGTAATCGCGGCGATATTACCAATGGCCTTTGTATCCGGAATGATGGGACCCTACATGAGTCCGATGCCAATTGGTGCTTCCATCGCTATGATTTTATCTTTGTTTGTGGCGTTGACGGTAACTCCTTATTTAGGGTATCATTTACTTCAGGAAAAAGAAGACCAAGAGCACAAGCAAGCTGAAGGAATGGAAACCAGTTTTATTTATAAAGTTTATAATAAAATTGAAAGACCATTTTTGGATAGCAGCCCAAAAAGAAGATTACTTCTTGCGGGAACCGTAGTACTATTATTGGGTTCTGTATTACTGTTCTTTACCAAATCGGTAGTGGTGAAAATGCTGCCTTTTGATAACAAAAATGAATTTCAGGTCGTTATTGACATGCCTGAAGGAACTACTCTTGAAAGAACTTCAGCAGTAACCAAAGAAATTGCGCAGTACATTTCGACCAAACCAGAAGTGGTGAATTACCAAAACTACATAGGAACCTCTGCTCCTATTACCTTCAACGGATTGGTTCGTCATTATGATATGCGTGGCGGTAGCAATATGGCAGACATTCAGGTGAATTTATTGCACAAAGAAGATCGTGATTTACAAAGTCATGAGATTGCCAAAGAAATGCGTACCGAAGTGCAAAAAATCGCCAAAAAATATGGTGCCAATGTTAAACTAATTGAAGTTCCGCCAGGACCTCCTGTTTTATCCACTTTGGTGGCTGAAATTTATGGACCTGATTATAAGGAACAAATAAAAGTAGCCCAACAGGTAAAAACAATTTTAGAAAACACTACTGATATTGTAGATATCGACTGGATGGTTGAAGACAATCAAACGGAGTACAAACTGGAAATAGACAAAGAAAAAGCAATGCTTAACGGAATTGCACCGCAACAAGTAGTGGGTAATTTGACCTATATGTTAAAAGAATATCCGGTTTCTAATTTGTATGACGAAACCTCCAATGACAATGTGAATATCGTGCTTTCGCTTGACGATAAAGACAAAACCAGTTTACAGGACATTCAGAATTTAAAAATAAAAGGAAGCCAAGGCAATATGATTCCGGTAAGCGATTTGGTAAAAGTAAAAGTAGATATATTACAAAAAACGATTTATAGAAAAGACCAAAAACGTGTGGTGTATGTAACCGCGGATATGGCTGGTGAACTGGAAAGTCCGGTATATGCAATCCTGGGAATGAATGAAAAACTGGCTGAAATGAAATTACCTGCCGGTTATAAAGTAAACGAATTGTACATGGAACAGCCAACAGATGAAAGTGATTTCACTGTAAAATGGGATGGAGAATGGCAAATCACGTTAGAGGTTTTCCGTGATTTAGGTGTCGCTTTTATGGTGGTTATCGTAATTATTTATATGCTAATTGTAGGTTGGTTCCAAAATTTCAAAACGCCTATGGTAATGATGCTCGCTATTCCACTTTCGTTAATTGGAATTGTATTAGGACATTGGTTATTGAGTGCCTATTTCACCGCAACATCATTCATCGGAATGATAGCTTTGGCTGGGGTTATGGTGAGGAACTCGGTGTTGTTAATTGATTTTATTGAAATACGACTGAATGATGGCGTGCCATTGAAACAAGCTATTATAGAAGCTGGTGCGGTGCGAACTACTCCTATCCTATTGACAACTGGAGCCGTAGTTATTGGAGCATCAATTATTCTGTTTGACCCAATATTTCAAGGATTAGCTATATCGTTGGTATTCGGAGCCATTGCTTCCACTATATTGACATTGATTGTGGTGCCTTTGATCTATTATATCACTGAAAGAAAAAAATGGGAATCCTCTCCGGAGGAAAGGGAGCCAGATACGGAAAATAAACTATAAACACCCTGTTTCCTCCCTTAACGAGAGGTCGGAAAAAACTTAAAAATCATGAAACTACTCATTATAACTGCCATAGCTGAATTTGATAAGGACATCAAAAAAATGCTTAAAGAAGCCGATGTTAATACCTTTACCTATAAAGAAGTTAAAGGATACAAAAACCTAGCTGACGAAGAACTGGAAAGCAATTGGTTTGCCAGCGAGAGGAACGAACAGGAATCTATCTTATATTATGCATTTGTCAAAAATGGTAATGTAGATCCTTTCTTTGACAAAGTCAATGCATTTAATGCAAAGCAAAAAAGCCAGTCAAAAATTCATGTCGCCATTTTAAATATTGAAAAGTCTAATTAAAAAATAAATATTATGAAAAATAGAATCATCAGAGCCATCGCGGGAACATTTATACTAATCAGTTTACTTCTAGCTATGTACGTCAACCAAAATTGGTTGTGGTTTACTGCTTTTGTGGGAGCCAATTTATTACAATCTTCTATCACCAAATGGTGTTTAATGGATGATATCCTAACTAAGCTTGGAATAAAAGATTAAAAACTTTTGTTAAATTGAATTTAAAGCCGAAATAATTATTTCGGCTTTTTTATTTCAAAAAACATCTGTTACATATTGATTTTAAAGCAACTAAAAAAAATACAAATCTAATCTCCTTTCCTTTTTTAATATAAAATGTTAAAATTTTACTTTATTTGTATATACAAATAAAAAAAGTGTTACATTTGTACCAACAAATAAAGTAATCAATAGCATGAAAATTGAAGAAATTATAAAATCAACTGTTGCATTGGATAATTCAAAGAAAATTATTTTGAATTTGATGTATACTCAAAATGTAATTGCTGAAAATTTCAACGAAATATTGAAACCTTATGATCTGTCTGGAGAACAATATAATGTTTTGCGAATTTTAAGGGGACAAAAAGGAATGCCGGCAAACATGTGCGTGATTCAGGAGCGAATGCTTGCCAAAACGAGTAACACGACCCGACTGGTAGATAAATTGTTATTGAAAGATTTAGTAACACGAAACGTTTGCCCAGATAACAGGAGAAAAATTGAAGTTTTAATAACACAAAAAGGATTAGATGTCTTAGCAGAATTAGATCAAAAAGTGACAGAACATGAAAATCGTTTTGCCGAAAATTTGAATCCTGAGGAATTAGAACAACTAAATATATTATTAGAAAAATACAGAAAACAATAAAATCAACAAATCATGAATACGTTTATAGAAAACCAAAATTGGAGATACGCAACAAAGAAATTTGATGCAACAAAAAAAATCTCAGCAGAAGACCTAGAAATACTTAAAGAAGCCATTCGTTTAAGTTCGTCTTCTTACGGATTACAACCCTACAAAGTATTAATTATTGAAAATCCAGAATTAAGAGCCAAAATTCAACCGGCAGCATGGGGACAATCACAAATCGTTGAGGCTTCGCATTTAATCATTTTTGCCAATGAAACGAATGTCGATGATAATACAATTGACAGTTATATACACAATATTAGTGTGACAAGAGAAACACCAATTGACGCTTTGGTAGGATTTGGTGATTTTATGAAATCTAAAATAACAACTTTGGAAGCTGATGTAAAAAACAATTGGACAGCTAAACAGACTTACTTGGCTTTAGGAAATCTATTGAATGCAGCAGCCGATTTAAAAATTGACGCCACTCCTATGGAAGGTTTTGTTCCAGAACAGGTAAATGAAATTTTAGGACTTGACAAATTAGGTCTTAATACTTCTCTTATAGCTACTTTAGGCTACAGACACGAAGAAGACACTACCCAACATTACAAAAAAGTTAGAAAATCAGAAAAAGAATTATTTATTACACTTTAATTATTAATCAAAATCAAATTTAAAAAAAATGAAAAATTTAAAATCAATTGCATTAGCATTAGTAGTATTCGCTACAGTTTCAGTAACTGCTCAAACAAAAAAAGTAGATGCATCAAAAAGCACTATTAATTGGGTTGGTAAAAAAGTAACAGGTCAACATGAAGGTGTAGTAAACCTTAAAAGTGGTGCATTAGTTTTCAAAGGAAAAAAATTAACTGGAGGAACATTTAGTGTTGATATGACATCATTAACTTCTACTGACCTTCAAGGAGAATGGCAAGGAAAATTAGACGGTCACTTAAAATCAGAAGACTTTTTCGGAACTGAAAAATTCCCAACATCAACTTTAGTTTTCAAAAAAATTGCTACTAAATCTAAAGATGTTTACACAGTAACTGCCGATTTAACAATCAAAGGAAAAACAAATCCAGTGACTTTTGATATCGCTGTAAATGGAGATACCGCTTCTACAAAATTTAACATCGACAGAACAAAATACGATATTAAATATGGTTCAGGAAGTTTCTTTGATAATTTAGGAGACAAAGCAATCGCTGACGAATTTGAATTGGCTGTAGCTTTAAAAATATAATTAGCTCTTTAGCTTAAAATTAATCCCTCAAGTACCTTTTACTTGAGGGATTTTTTTTTGATTTCAGCAAAAAAATGAAATTAATTTTTATCTAATTTAATAACAATTTAACTTCCTTATTTTTTTTTAATCTAATTGATTTTATTGTAACTTTGGCAAATAGCCTCCTTTTCAAAGGACTATACCAAATAATTTGTCAATTTATTAACTAAAAAAACCAAAAATGAAAAAATTAAACTCATTTGTACTCGCCTTGTTCGTTGTTTTTGCATTTACAAAAACGGAAGCACAAACCAAGAAAATTGACCTTGCTAAAAGCAAAATTGTTTGGACCGGAAAAAAAATAACGGGACAACATCAAGGAACCATAAATTTTAAAGAGGGTTATCTTGTTTTTAAAGATAATAAAGTAGCAGGAGGTAATTTTACCGCCGATATGACATCACTAACCAATACGGACCAAACTGGAGGCTCTAAAGTAAAATTAGAAGGTCATTTAAAATCAGATGATTTCTTTGGAGTTTATAATTTTAAAACA
Organism: Flavobacterium sp.; assembly: GCA_023259675.1. Taxonomy (GTDB): domain Bacteria; phylum Bacteroidota; class Bacteroidia; order Flavobacteriales; family Flavobacteriaceae; genus Flavobacterium. The sequence goes on along the minus strand of JALRGT010000009.1, from coordinate 27,067 downwards.
TCGTCGCTCGTTTTTAAAAGTATTGGAAATAAAGGAAACAACGTTTATTTCATCACTGCCGATTTGACCATCAAAGGAATTACAGATACAGTACAGTTTGAATTACTCGTCAAAGACAATACGGCAACTGCCAAAGTATCCATCGATCGAACCAAATATGATATCAAATACGGTTCAGGCAGTTTTTTTGAAGACTTGGGAGACAAAACCATTTATAATGATTTTGATTTAGATGTTAATTTGGTTTTCTAAAGCAAAGAAATACCCCCCATTCAAAGCCTGATAAATTAACGTATCAGGCTTTTTTATATTTCAAAATGAAGCGTTTCAATTCCAAAAAAAGAGTAACATTATAGTAACGTTTTAAAAATCTTAAGAAAACATCTTGTAGGATTCAGTTTCTAATTTTGTAAGTACCAAATTTAAAGTAGACAAGGTAATGTCTACTTATAATCAGATACAAAATCATGAAAAAGAAAATTGCTCTAGCTGTTTTAGGAATTACATGTAGTTTAATTACTGTTGCACAAGAAATTAAAGGAATCACAACACAATCCAACTCATTGAATAATTGGACAAATTTCAAACCGGCATCAACAGAATACAATGAAGCATCTCATATTTTATCCGGCATAATAGATAAGAACATGACTTTATCAAATAAAAACACTTATTTATTAGTCGGGGTGGTTTATGTAAAAAATGCAACCCTCACCATTGAACCCGGCACTGTCATTAGAGGTGATGAAAAAACATGTGGCACTTTAGTGATTACCAGAGGTGCTAAAATCCTTGCGGAAGGATCAGAAACCAATCCGATTATCTTTACATCAAACAAAAATGGATACGGAAGAAAACCTGGAGATTGGGGAGGAATTATACTATTGGGCAGTGCACCAATAAATAAAATAAGTGGAGTTAGCTTTTTAGATTTTAACTTAGATTCCTCAATGTGCCAATATGGAGGTACAAATCCAGAAGACAATTCAGGTGTTTTAAAATATGTACGTATAGAATATTCGGGCAGAAAACTGAATGAGTTAAAAGAGCTAAATGGCCTATCAATGGCTGGAGTAGGTAATAAAACAGTCTTAAATAACATTCAAATAAGCTATTCTAATGACGATTCATTCGAGTGCTATGGTGGTGATGTCATTCTAAACGATCTTATTTCCTACCGATGCACGGATGATGACTTCGATTTTACTCAAGGAGCACAATGCACTATTTCAAATAGTATTGCGATTCGTTATCCCTATAGTTCTGATTTTTCAGGTTCCAGATGTTTTGAAATAGACTCCTACGATAAAATTGAAAACGCAGACTTCACCAAAAAAATGACTCATATTACGGCAAATAATATGACTTTAGTCAATATGGAAAATAACGATCAAGGATTGGTCAGAGAATCTATATTTATAAAAAAAGACAGTCATTTGAGTTTAAACAACAGTGTCGTTTCTGGATTCGCACCTTTTATTCTGATGGGTAAAAACATCGAACCTTATTTGGATAATTTATCTAAAATTTCATTTACAAACGTACTAGTTAACAATTGCAAAGGAAGTTTTGAAAGCGAACAAAGCGCCTTAAATAACGAATTAACGAATTGGTATCTGAATAATTCGATTTTGGAATTTAAAAAATTAAGCAATAAGGAATTATTTATAAATGCAAATTCCAAAAGCAAACCTGATTTCAGAATGCGCTTTAACAATAATTTTGTGAGTAACGACTAATCTTTTGACATACAAAACACAAATTCTTAAAAAATTAATGCAATTGATTTGCAATGTCAATTAACATTCTTATATTTGTGACAATTAAAAATCTAATGAAAGTAATTACAAACAATACTTGGTGGTGGGATAATTTACGTCAGTCGTCGTGAACAAAGCACCTATAGTAGTAACTATAAATATATAAAGGCTTGTCATCACGACAAGCCTTTTTTACGTTCAGATTAATAAATTTACACAAAATATTCATTATAAAATTTAAAGCTTTTGAAATCTTTTACACTCCATACTAAATACAAGCAAATCCTTGCCGACACGATTACTCCGGTAAGTGTGTATTTAAAAATTCGTGATAAATTCCCAAATAGTTTATTATTAGAAAGTAGTGATTATCATGGTAATGACAATAGTTTCTCTTATATCTGTTGCAATCCGATTGCTTCTATTAAAATAGAAAATGAAACCATTTTCAAAAACTATCCTGATGGCTCTTCAGAAACAATTGCAATTGACAAAACTACCGATGTACCGGATGTCATTGAAAAATTCTCCAGACAATTCCATTCTGAGAAAAATGATTTCAAATTCATCAACAGTGGTTTGTTTGGTTACATTTCTTATGATGCCGTTCGCTATTTTGAAAAAGTGACCATTGCCAAAAAAGAAAACAGCAATACCATTCCGGATGTGTATTATGCCGTGTATCAAAATATTATTGCAATCAATCACTTTAAAAACCAGGCCTATATTTTTTGTCATAGTTTGGATGATAAAAATAATATCTCCGAAATCGAACAATTATTACAATCCCGAAACATTGCAACCTATAAATTTGCTAAAGAAGGAGAAGGTTTTTCTAACCTGACGGATGAAGAGTTTAAGCACAATGTAGCGTTGGCCAAAAAACACTGTTTCCGTGGAGATGTATTCCAACTGGTTTTATCTAGAAGATTTACGCAAGGATTCAAAGGAGACGAATTTAATGTATACAGAGCTTTAAGAAGCATCAACCCATCACCCTATTTATTCTTTTTTGATTACGGTGATTTCAAAATATTTGGTTCTTCTCCAGAAGCGCAAATTATTGTAAAAGATAGAAAAGCCGAAATTCATCCAATCGCGGGGACTTTCAAAAGAACGGGCGATGATGAGAAAGATGCCGTATTGGCCAAACAATTATCAGAAGATAAAAAAGAAAATAGCGAACACGTAATGTTGGTTGACTTGGCCAGAAATGATTTGAGTCGACACGGTCATAATGTGAATGTAGAACGTTATAGAGAAGTGCAATTCTTCTCCCACGTTATCCATTTGGTTTCTAAAGTAACCGGACATTTGCATGACAATGCCACTACACTGCAAGTCGTTGCCGACACCTTTCCAGCCGGAACTTTAAGTGGGGCTCCAAAACACAGAGCCATGCAGTTAATTGAAGATTACGAAAAAACGAACCGTAATTTCTATGGCGGCGCTATTGGTTTTATGGATTTCGAAGGCAATTTCAATCATGCCATCATGATTCGAACATTTTTGAGTAAAAATCACCAATTGCATTCACAAGCGGGAGCCGGTATCGTTGCCAGTTCAGATGAAGAAAGCGAAATGCAAGAGGTTTACAACAAATTAAGAGCATTGAATACCGCTTTAGATTTGGCTGAAACAATATAATCCCCACCCCAACCCTCCCCAAAGGGAAGGGAGACGAGTTTGGAAAAACTAATACTATTTTAAAAAATGAAAAAGAACAACACATCCTCTCCAACAGTTCCCCCTTCGGGGGCTAGGGGGAAAATACTAGTCATAGATAATTACGATAGTTTCACTTATAATTTAGTGCATTATCTAGAAGACCTAAACTGTGAGGTAACCGTTTATAGAAACGATGAATTTGATATTGATGAAATTGCCCATTTTGATAAAATATTACTTTCTCCAGGACCCGGAATTCCAGATGAAGCAGGATTATTAAAACCGGTAATTGAAAAATACGGTTCAACCAAAAGTATCTTTGGGGTTTGTTTAGGGCAACAAGCCATTGGCGAAGTGTATGGCGGAACCTTATCCAACTTAGACAAAGTGTATCACGGTGTGGCAACTATGGTAAAAACAGTGGTCGACGATGAACTTTTATTCGAAGGATTAGGAAACGAATTTGAAGTAGGACGTTACCACTCTTGGGTAGTAGATACCAATTTACCGGATGTACTCGAAGCCACTTCCTTTGACGAAAACGGACAAGTAATGTCCTTGCGTCATAAAACTTATGATGTTCGCGGTGTACAATTTCACCCTGAAAGTGTTTTGACTCCAAATGGAAAAAAAATGTTAGAAAACTGGGTGAATAGTTGATTCCTCCCCCAACCCCTCCGTAGGAGGGGAGACAAGACCTATTTTAAGTACGATGGGTTAAAACCATTAAATAAATTACAAACTAATAAACTCCTATCACCCCAATAGGAACTCCCCTCCTTCGGAGGGGTTGGGGGAGGAAAATGAAAAACATATTAAATAGATTAATCAATCACGAACAACTCTCTAAAGAAGAAGCCAAAAATGTTTTGGTAAACATCTCTAGCGGCAATTACAATCCAAGTCAAATTTCTGCTTTCTTGACTGTTTACATGATGCGAAGTGTAAGCATCGATGAACTGTCCGGTTTTAGGGAAGCTTTGTTGGATTTGTGCGTTCGTGTCGATTTATCCGATTACAATACCATTGATTTATGCGGTACCGGTGGAGACGGAAAAGACACTTTTAACATCTCAACCTTGGCTTCATTTGTGGCTGCAGGAGCAGGAATAAAAGTGGCGAAACACGGAAACTATGGTGTTTCTTCGATTTCAGGTTCCAGTAACGTAATGGAAAAATTAGGTGTCAAATTCAGCAATGACAATGATTTTCTAAAAAAATCCATGGAACAGGCAGGTATCTGTATTTTACATGCGCCGCTATTTCATCCAGCGATGAAAAATGTAGGTCCAATTCGAAAAGAACTGGCCGTGAAAACCTTTTTTAATATGTTGGGACCAATGGTGAATCCAGCTTTTCCACAAAATCAATTGGTGGGAGTTTTCAACTTGGAATTAGCCCGAATGTATGCCTATTTGTACCAAAACACCAATATCAATTTTACCATTTTACATTCTTTGGACGGTTATGATGAAATTTCATTGACAGGCCCTACCAAAACCATTACCAATTCTATGGAAGGAATGCTAAAACCGGAAGATTTTGGCGTTCGTCAATTGCTGCAAAGCGAAATTGAAGGTGGTAAAACCATTGATGAATCGGCTGACATTTTTATGAATGTACTTTCTGGAAAAGGTAGCGAAGCACAATCAAATGTGGTTTGCGCCAATGCTGCGATGGCCATTGCCACCGTAACTGGATGCACGCCTTTGGAAGGTTTTGATCAAGCCAAAGAAAGTTTGCTTTCCGGAAAAGGATTGGCTGCTTTGAAAAAGTTGCAGGAATTGAGTAGATAAAAAAATTGAAAGATTATGACAAAGTCCTTTGAAGAATTTGATGTTTATAAAAAAGGAATTCAATTGGCTAAATTAGTCTTTAAATTATTAGAGAATACATCTTTCGAAAAAGAATATAGTTTTAAAGATCAGATAAAAAGAGCCGTAATTTCAATTACAAACAATATTGCAGAAGGTTCAGAATATAATAGTAATAAACAATTAATAAGGTATTTAAAAATCTCAAAAGGGAGTTGTGCAGAAGTTAGAAGTATGTTGATATCATCAAAGGAACTTGGGTTTTGTGAACAAATTCAAATTCAGGAAAGTTATAATATAACAATCGAAATATCTCAAAATCTATCCAATTTTATAAAATATCTAAATTCGAAGAATGTGAAATAAACGCCATCAACAGCAAATTTTTCAATCTTTAAATTTTTCAATCTTTAAATTAAAATGAACATTTTAGACAAAATCATAATCGACAAAAAAAGAGAAGTGGTACTTAAGAAATCCATCATTCCAGTTTCACAATTGGAAGCATCGGTTTTCTTTGGAAAAGAGACCATTTCTTTGAGTTCGAATTTAAAAAACAGCAATTCGGGAATCATTGCCGAACACAAACGTCGTTCTCCTTCTAAGTCGGTTATCAACCACGGTTTTACGGTGGAGGAAGTCGTAAAAGGATACGAAAGCGCCGGTGCTTGTGGAATTTCGGTTTTGACAGACGGAAAGTATTTTGGAGGTTCCCTTGACGATTTATTGTTGGCAAGAGCTTCGGTAAACATTCCGCTATTGCGAAAAGAATTCATCGTTGACGAATACCAAATTCTCGAAGCCAAAGCTCACGGAGCCGATTTGATTTTGCTAATCGCAGCGGTTTTAACGCGTGACGAAATCAAAGCGTTATCCGAATTTGCCAAAAACCTCGGATTGGAAGTATTGTTGGAAGTGCACAATCAGGAAGAACTAGAAAAATCGATTATGCCTACACTGGACATGATTGGCGTGAATAACAGAAACTTAAAAACATTCGAAGTCAGTCTGGATTTCAGTAAGAAATTGGCAGACCTGATTCCGAATGATTTTGTAAAAGTTTCCGAAAGCGGAATCAGTTCCATTGAAGCTATTAAAGAATTACAACCTTACGGATACAAAGGGTTCTTGATTGGTGAAAACTTTATGAAAACAGATAATGCTGGGCAAGCAGCAACTGAATTTATTCAGAAGTTAGAAGTTAGAAGTTAGAAGTTAGAAGTTACGAAGTATCGCTTAAAAAAACATCGCACTTTGTAAACTTTATGAATCTTGGCGGTAAAAAAATTAAATATGAGTAAATCGGTCAAACATAACGCAACGGCTCCCTCCTCTTCGGAGAGGGCTGGGGTGGGGATTAAAATCTGCGGCATGAAATATACTGACAATATCGTCGCAGTAGGCGCGCTCCTACCCGACTATATGGGATTTATATTTTGGAAAAAATCGGCTCGTTATTTTGATGGTGTCATTCCTGAACTGCCAAAAACTATCAAAAAAGTTGGTGTTTTTGTGAATGAAACGGTAGAAATCATTAGCCAAAAAGTAATCCAGCACGATTTACAAGCCGTACAATTACATGGAAAAGAATCTGTTGCATTTTGTCAGGAATTAAAAATAAATCTGCCAAAAGGGATTGAAATCATCAAAGTATTTTCAATTTTGGATACCTTTGACTTTGGTGTGCTAAAACCTTTCGAACCGGTTTCTGATTATTTCCTTTTTGATACCAAAGGAAGATTACCGGGAGGAAACGGAACCACTTTTGACTGGAAAGTGTTAGCACAATATCCTTCGAACAAACCCTTCTTCTTGAGTGGCGGAATTGGTCTGGACGAACTGGATGCCGTAAATGAAATTATGAAAAGCAATTTACCCGTTTATGCCGTGGATGTAAACAGTAAATTTGAAATAGAACCTGGATTAAAAAACATAGAAAAATTATCAAGTTTTAAGGATAACTTAAAACTTTAAACACTACACTAAATGACTTACAACGTTGACGAAAAAGGCTATTATGGTGAATTTGGAGGAGCTTACATCCCAGAAATGCTGTATCCAAATGTAGAAGAATTACGTAGCAAATATTTAGATATCATGGACGAACCCGACTTCAAAGCGGAGTTCAACCAATTACTGAAAGATTATGTGGGACGCCCTAGTCCCTTGTATTTTGCCAAACGTTTATCCGAAAAATACAACACCAAAATATACCTAAAAAGAGAAGATCTTAACCACACTGGTGCGCATAAAATCAATAATACGATTGGTCAAATTTTAGTTGCACAACGTTTGGGTAAAAAACGAATTATTGCCGAAACCGGTGCCGGACAACACGGTGTGGCGACTGCAACAGTTTGTGCTTTGATGGGATTGGAATGTATTGTGTACATGGGCGAAATCGACATCAAACGCCAAGCGCCAAACGTAGCCCGTATGAAAATGCTAGGTGCCGAAGTACGTCCTGCGATGTCAGGTTCCAAAACCTTAAAAGACGCTACCAATGAAGCCATCCGCGATTGGATTAACAATCCCGTAGATACGCATTACATCATTGGTTCGGCCATTGGGCCACATCCTTATCCGGATATGGTGACTCGTTTTCAAAGCATCATTTCAGAGGAAATCAAATGGCAATTACAGGAAAAAGAAGGACGTGAAAATCCAGATTATGTAGTCGCTTGTATTGGTGGCGGTAGTAACGCTGCCGGTACGTATTACCACTTTTTACACGAACCAAAAGTGGGCATTATCGCCGTGGAAGCCGCTGGAAAAGGCGTAAATAGCGGTCATAGTGCAGCGACCAGCAAATTAGGAAAAGTTGGAATCATTCATGGTTGCAAAACCTTGTTGATGCAAACTCCTGACGGACAGATTACCGAACCGTATTCTATCTCTGCCGGACTGGATTACCCGGGTGTTGGCCCCATGCACGCGCATTTGGCACAAACGGGACGAGGTGAATTCTACTCCGTAACCGATGATGATGCTATGGCAGCCGGACTGGAACTTAGCAAACTCGAAGGAATTATTCCCGCTATCGAAAGTGCACACGCTTTTGCGGTTTTGGAACAAAAAAAATTCAAACCTACCGATGTAGTCGTAATCAGTCTTTCCGGTCGTGGAGACAAAGATTTGAATACCTATATCGATTATTTTAAATTATAGTTGGGTTTGCTCCTGAATTTATTTCAGGGCGTTACCCCGATGAAAAAATCGGGGTCGGGCTGTTCGCTAAAGTCCCGATTTAGAAAATTAAGGTTTTTAAACCCTATTTCTAGTTTATCGGGAGCTACCGCTGCCATCCCTAACGCATTCAAATAAAACGATTGGATTATAGTATAGCTTTTCAAAAAAGAAAAAAATGGAAAAATTATTCGCTTACGGAACTTTAAAAGAAAAAGACATTCAAGAAAACATTTTTGGACGCAGCCTTTACGGTACACCTGATAGATTAATTGGATTTGTCATCAACTACATTAAAATTGAAGAAGAATTTGGTATTGCTCAATATCCGATTATCGTGGCAACCGAAAATCCAGATGATATCGTAACCGGAATTGTATATGAAATCAGTGATCAAGATTTGAATTTGGCTGATACTTATGAAGGATTGCATTATAAACGTATGGAAGTTACCTTAGAATCAAACCAAAAAGCTTGGGCTTACCTGGTTACAAATTAAGCATACAATAGAAATTACAGATGGTACATCTGATAAAATAGACCAGAATAATGAACAGAATAAATCAAAAATTACAAGAAGACAAAAAGATACTTTCTATCTATTTCTCTGCCGGTTATCCTAATTTGAACGATACCGTACAAATCATTCAGGATTTAGAAAAAAACGGTGTAGACATGATCGAAATCGGATTGCCGTTTAGCGACCCTTTGGCCGATGGACCAACCATTCAGGCCAGTTCTACCCAAGCGTTACACAACGGTATGACGACACAAGTATTGTTTGACCAACTGAAAGACATTCGAAAAACCGTTTCGATTCCGTTAGTGATTATGGGCTATTTTAACCCCATGTTGCAATATGGTGTGGAGGCTTTTTGCCAAAAATGTGCCGAAATCGGGATTGACGGACTCATCATTCCGGATCTTCCGGTAGATGTGTATGCCGAGCAATACAAAGCCACTTTTGACAAATACGGATTGAAGAACATATTCCTGATTACGCCACAAACCTCTGACGAGCGCATCCGTTTTATCGACAGCGTTTCGGACGGATTTATCTATATGGTAAGCTCGGCGAGTGTAACGGGTTCTTCGGCTGGTTTTGGGAATACCCAAGAAACTTATTTCAAACGCATTGCCGATTTAAACCTGAAAAACCCACAAATCGTAGGCTTCGGAATCAACAATGCCGAAACCTTCAACCAAGCCACACAATACGCCAAAGGTGCTATTATAGGTAGTGCTTTTATCACCCACCTGAAAGAAAACGGAAGCAAAAAAATTGCTGAATTTGTGAAAGCGATTCGATAGTTTTTCACTCTTATATAAATTTATTGTACCGCCAATTCGCTATTTAAAAATTAGTGGATTTGCGGTATTTTTTTTTGGATGACACTTATTTTTAAAATTTATAAGATTATTTCTATATATTTGATAACTAATAAAGTCTGATTGCCGTCAGACCTATCTACCCAAAATGGGTGGCTTTGTATGATTTTGTCAGACCTATCACCTAGTTGTGCACAAGCTTAAAAAAGAAAATAGATACCTAAATTATATTATGGAAATATTCTTATCAATTATTGGCGGTTTCGTATTAGGTTATTTTACCTCATATGCTAATGAAAAAGGGAAAAATAAAGCAGTAATTGAAGACACACAACAAATAACCGAAGAACGAGAAAAAGTTACTTCAAAATACAATTTAGATAGTACTAAGCGAAAAATTCAATATGAAACTAAAAGTAATTCATATATGAAATATTTCAATCTTCTTGATGAACTATCTCAAAATGGTAATTTAGAAGCGCATAAAGAATTTCTACCAATCTTAGCCAAATTTAATTCTGACTATATACCAAATGCTGAAAATGTGGAAAAAGCCTCTAAAGCTGCAGCAGACTTTTCAAATTCAATGCAGAAAATAATGTTTAAATCTCAAGACAAATATTTAAAATTTAAAAATGAGACAAATGCTCTAAAACTAATTGCTGGCGAAGATGTTTTAAAATTAATGAATGAAATAGATGAAATATCTCAACTTTCATTTAATGTTTCATCGCAAATGATGAAAGATTTAGCAGAAAGTATTATTGAAAAAAACCTATCTAAATTAGATTTACAAAAAAACACTCTTGAAAATTTAGCTACTAAGACAATTGTTTTAAGAGAAGAACTTACAAAAGAAATTAGAAAAGAACTTTCCGAAATATAACAAAGCCAGTGCACAACAGCTGTTTTGATATAGCTGGAGTTTAGTGGAATTACCGTTTCGCATTAAGTTTCACACTTAGCAGAAAAAATCGGACTCGGAGCCCATTTGAATCGTGTAGCTGCAAAACAATTACCAACAGTCAAAAAATACAATAAAATGAAACAATCTTTTATCATCGTTACAGAAATATCTGAAGATGTAATTACAAATGGTCTTATGGATTTTGCTAATCAATACACAGGCGAAAGTTTTGTCAATAATATTGAGCTGTATAGAGAAAATGAGACCGATAAGTTTTTAATTCTCTTTTCAAATGTTCCAAGTTTTGATCATTTCTGTTTTGCTGTGAATTACATACGTTACATAAAAACGCCTAATAAAAAATTGCCTTTAGTTTTCGGTTATTATCTGAATGAATCAGATAACTATCCATTCTTAACAAAAGGTTTTGTCAAAACTTATGTTTCATTAAATGACAAAGAATACGACAATGTAAACGTTGTGAATAATCTTAATGAAACATATCTTTTTGATTTTGGAGGTAGGCAAAAAAAACTATCAATAATTGAAGAATCTTTCGAAGTCCCAACTATAAATTTAAATAATTTTAATCATAGTCTAAATATTATTCCATCACCAGTGGAGAATAAGCCATGGTGGAAAATTTGGTAGGGCCTTCGGCTACAAGGATCCGATAGCGGATTTGCAATTCCCCAGCTCCCGCGAGCGTCACGCTCGTGCACTCAACAAAAAAAAAAATGAATTAGATCTTGCATTAGCCTTTAGATTTGCATAATAATTTTTTATAATCCCAACCTTTTGAAAAAAATTATCATCTTAAAAGAATAATCTAAAATTAACAACATGAAAAAATTATTTATTACAATCCTTATTTTAATATTCTCAAAATCATTTTCTCAAAATAAAAATTTTATAGACCAACCTTTTTTAGAGACTGAAGTAGAAGTTGATTCATTAATCATTCCAGACAGAATTTATTTAACTATCATTCTGAATGAATCTGATAATCGAAATAAAAAATCTACGGAAGAATTAGAAATTTCAATGGATAGAACTCTAAAATCTTTGAATATTGATACTGAAAAAGATTTAAGTCTTTTAGACTTTAATAGTGACTTCAAAAAATATTTTTTAAGCGGACAAAATGTACTTAAAACAAAAATGTATTCTCTTTTAGTAAGAGATGCTAGTACCGCGGGAAAAGTATTAGCCGAATTAGAAAAAGTAGAAATTTCAAATGTTTCGATTGAAAAAACTGAATATTCAAAAGCTGATGCACTTATACTGGATTTAAAATCAAAAGCTATTTTAAAATCAAAAAAATATGCAGAAAGCATGACCAAACCACTAAATCAAAAAGTTGGCAAAGCCATTTATATATCAGATTTAAATTCTATTTCAAATCAACTTCAAGGAAAAGCTGCAGGAGTTCAAATTAGAGGAGCATCCAGTATTTATGGCAGCAGAGCAATTGAACCAATAGCAATCGAATTCAATAAAATAAAATTTACTTCAAAAGTAAACGTTAAATTTATAATTGAATAAAAAAGTTCGAAAGCGAATTTGCAATCTGTACCATAAAGAAAATGAACAAACAGGATGTATTAAATTATAGATATTGAAACTACTTAAATTTGAAAAAAAATTGTCCATTGTAAATACTACATTTTTTGTATTGTTCGCAATTATTTCGAAACTTGCTGCCCCATACCGATTTATTCCTGGCAAACATTGGATTTATGAATGGGGAACAATTCCATCTCTATTTGTTCTTTTACCGACTTTTTGCACCTCTCTGATTTTAACAACAATTATGTTAATTTACATAAAAAATGACCTTTTAAAAAAATTGGGTTGGACAGTTATAAGTGGTTTTCCTGTAATTTTAATTTTGATTTCAAATTTAATCAACGCTAGCTAACCACTGCTAATCGTTATGTAATTTTAAAAAAATGAACGAAGAAAAAATAGAAAAATATTTTAAAACAGTTAATCAAAATATAAGCAAAAGTGGATTTCATACTACTTATGTGATGGAAAATATTGATTTCACACCTTTTGGTTATTCAACTGGAATATACGAAAATTTCAAGATCCCTGAATTAATTATATCTGGATTACCTAACGGTCTAACAACAGAATTAATTAAAAATTATTCCAAAAAATATAGATTTGGAACTGTACCACTCAACAAAAAAATTCATGATTTAATTGACCGATTCCCAGTTTATTTAATTGAAGTTCAAAATGAATCTCTAACAGAATATGTGTTAAGTTCCATAAAGTACTATCACAATAAAAAATACAAATATTTACAATTAATATTCCCAGACTTAAATGGACATTTTCCAAATGAACCTGATTATGATTATGACCAGAAAATTTTTGGTGACTTAAACTAAAAAAAACGCTCTTCGAAGTCACCTGACTTCGAAACACAATAATAATTACATTATTTTTGATAGTGCGATTTATAATCTGTACCCATAAAGAAATTCAACAAACCTTTATTTACCAACGCAACAACAAACCAAACCGCTATAAATCAACACTTTAAATGAATTGGTTTGATACAACATTAATCCTTTTTTTGTAAATTTAATGCTAGAACTAAAAGTTCCGGTATCCGCAGGGAACTTAACCCATCAAAAAAAATGTTATGGAACATTATGTTGTTAGAGTATTACAGGCTGTTTTTATCACCCACGATGTAAAACGTTTTGTGGTTGAAAAACCGGAAGGCTATCACTTTATTCCCGGTCAGGCGACAGAAGTTTCCATCAACCTCCCGGAATGGAAAGACGAAAAGAGACCTTTTACTTTTACTTGTTTGGAAGATAAAAATTATCTCGAGTTCATGATTAAAATATATGCGGAGCACAAAGGGGTTACCGATATGTTGGGGCGTATCAAAGCAGGGGATGAATTGATTCTTCGCGATGTTTGGGGTGCCATTCAATACAAAGGTCCAGGAGTATTTATCGCGGGAGGTGCCGGAATCACCCCTTTTATTTCTATTTTCAGAGATTTACACCAAAAAAATCAACTCAAAGGAAACCGTCTTATTTATTCCAATAAAACCGCCGAAGATGTTATTATGGAAGAAGAATTACAGATGATACTCAAAGACGACTTCGTGAAAATATTTACTAGGGAAAACGTTCCCGGATTTGCCAGTGGAAGAATTGATCGCAACTACCTGATGGAAAACATTACCGATTTTAAACAACATTTTTACATCTGCGGACCATCGGCTTTTGTAAAAAGCATCAGCGCTCTTTTGGTTGCATTAGGGGCAACTCCCGATGAAGTGGTTTTTGAAAAATAAAAAATCCATTAGTACTTCTGAGGAACGAAAAAAACCACTTTATATTTCTCTAAACTAACCCCTTTAAAATTTTAGTTTTATTTTATGAAGGTTTACCAATGTAAAAATGGAATCAAAGGTATCTTTGTGGAGTCTAAATAAAAACTAAAAAGAGCCAAATGAACAACAAACTCATAGCCTACTCTGTATTGGATCTAGCCATTGTTCCCCAAGGAAATTCTGTTCGGGAAACCCTTATGAATACCATTGCCTTGGCACAAAAAGCAGAGGCATTTGGATATACCCGTTTCTGGTTGGCCGAACATCATAACATGGCTGCTGTTGCCAGTAGCGCTCCCGTGGTTATAATTGGTCGGGTGGCACAGGAAACAACAACAATTCGAGTGGGTTCCGGTGGTATTATGCTCCCAAATCATGCCCCGCTTATTGTTGCGGAACAGTTTGGTACTTTGGGAAACCTCTACCCCAACCGAATCGATTTAGGCCTTGGTAGAGCTCCCGGAACCGATCCGGAAACCACTCGTGCCATTCGTTCTGATTTTATGGAAATGGCGCATTCCTTTCCGGAAGAAATAGAAAAGATTCAAAATTATTTTTCGATAAACAACCAAAAAGCCAAAGTAAGGGCCAAAGTAGCCGAAGGGGTTGATGTGCCGCTTTATATTTTGGGTTCCAGTACCGAAAGCGCCCATTTGGCAGCAAGAAAAGGACTTCCTTATGCGTTTGCCAGTCACTTTGCAACAGCGCAATTGTTTAATGCAATGGCCATTTACCGAAATGAATTTATGCCTTCGGAAGTATTGCAAAAACCATATGTTATCGCGGGAATCAATGTTTATGTTGCCGATACCGATGAAGAAGCCGAAAGAATGGCCACTTCATTCATCAAAATGATTGTAGGAATATTGACCGGTGCTAGAAAAGAATATCTTGACGAAGCTGGCGAGATGACTCCCGATTTAAAAGAAATGCTGGAACATCCTACGGTGCAACAAATGACCCGTTACACCTTCATTGGAAATAAAGATACCGTAAAAGAACAAATCAGAAGCTTTTTAGAGCAAACCCAAGTAGACGAGGTCATCGTAGCGACCAATTGTCACAATCAAAAAAGCCGAATACGATCGTTTGAATTATTTGCAGAAATCATGAACGAACTTAACGTAGAGGAGCTTTCTTAGTAAGATAGATTTATCAAATGCTTTTCATATCTAAAAAAGCAATATAAAATGATGTATACTTTGTCAGGCTGAGCTTGTCGAAGCCCTTTTTAATAAAAACGTCAATTCGAATATTTTTTGTTCCCTCCCGACACTTAGGGAGGGAACAAAAAATGTATCGAAAATCGTTTTTAATGAAATTTATCTTGTTCTCTATAGAATCCGTCGCTGCGAATCACCAGCATTAGCTCTTTTTAATGCATTTAATATCAATTAAATGTAAAACACAATTATAAAAAGACATTCTTTTATTTTAATTAAAAATCTACTTCTAATAGAAAAAAGTATTTTCAAATATCATCTGTTCTTTTTTGCATTGCCCAAAAAAGAACCAAAAAAGGCTAGCCCAAGACTGTTCGCCGACCTGCTATTTTCTCAATTCTGAAATCCAACAAACTCCCCCGAAAGTATTTGGGGTCAAACAGTGTTGGATTTTTTCAGAATCTTCGAAAAGCAGGTACCCGGCTGCCACAGTCAAAGGCGGCAAAAATATAGAACAACCATTTGACACATCATTTTATATTGTTTTTGTAGAATAAAAATTCTACCTCGAATAGACGTTTTTAATAATTACCTCGGACGAATTGACTTTAAAATTAAGCGCTGTCGCATCTATACTTCGAAAATTAAAGTATAGATGCAACAGAACTTCTAAAAAAAGGATTTACTTTGGTGGTATATTTTGATTCACGCTAAAGAAATTTGTGGGATCGTATTTTGTTTTAATGGACACCAACCGCTCAAAATTATCCTGATAACTGGCTTTGATGCGCTCGTGTCCTTCATCCATAATAAAATTCAAGTAAGCCCCACCTGAGGAATAAGGATGTAATGCGTTCCAATAGTCTTTGCACCACTGTGTAATTTTTGATGCGTTTTCGGGACTTGGATCGACACCCACAAAAACCCCTGCATATTTGGCATCACGATACGCCCAAGGGGTTGCATCTTTCGCGACTCTGCTGGCCGCTCCGCTGATGGGATACATATGCATTTGTGACAGTGGAGTTGGAATTTTAGAACCGAATTTCAAATGCTCTGTTCTCATTTCTGGGGTTATATCTGAAAAGAAATCGGCTCGCCAATACCATTGGAGGCCTGGGGGTAATAGGCCGTCAAACATCGTTTGTATCATAGGATACGGCATTTCTCCCACATGCTGAAAGATAGGATCCAAAGCCAATATAGGTTTAAAAACTTCTTCCGCTTTGTCCATTGGACCGGTATAGCACCATACTACACCACAAAATTGTTTGTTATGAAGTTCTTCCGGAAATGGAGGACCAGGAATAACCATAATGGCAAAGAACCCATTCAAATCATCAGGAGCTTTATTGATAAAATCATGGTACCATTTCATGATTTCGTCTGTTTTTTCAATTGGCCATAACGTTGGTCCACCAAATACGGTTTTAACAGGATGCGCCTGAAAAGTAAAAGCGGTAACAACACCAAAGTTACCTCCACCTCCCCGAATGGCCCAGTACAAATCTGGATGGTGGTTCGCATTGACGGTGACAAAGCTGCCATCGGCCAGAACCATATCGGCTTCCAAAAGATTATCAATACTTAGTCCGTATTTACGGGACAAATGCCCTACACCACCCCCTAAGGTTAAGCCACCTACACCAGTAGTGGAGATAATACCCGCCGGAACAGCCAATCCGAAAGGATGCGTTGCATGATCGACTTCTCCCCATAAGTTACCGCCACCCACTTTGACTGTATTGTTTTGGGTATTCACGTTTACAAATTTCAAACCCGATAGATCAATCACCAAACCATCGTCACATAGACCAAGTCCACCTGCGTTGTGGCCACCACCACGAATGGATACCAACAAATTATTTTCACGACCGAAATTGACGGCATATATCACATCTGCTACATCCACACACATCACAAACATCCCCGGATGCTTATGAATCATGGCGTTATACACTTTACATGCCTCCTCATACATGGGATCACCAGGTCGAATAACTTTACCTCTGATTTGGGAAACAAAATCCTCAATACTAGATTCATCGAGGCTTTTTACCGAATTCTTCATAATACTGCTATTTAAAAATGAATAAATAATAAAAACAGCATTGTTTGTAGAGTTTATTAGCTGTTTTTACCTGCTAAAAGTCCTAGTAAATATAATCATTATCATTCGGTTAGCAGCACTTAAAAAACGTTAAAATAATGATAACTAGCCGTTTATATCAAAAAATATCAACAACTCATTGGTGGACTATTTAGGTTATCAGTTGGAAACTATAAAAAGTAGTACAATTGTAAAAAACGTATTACCGTTAAAGCAATCCTATAAAAAAAGAGGCCCGAAAGCCTCTTTACAATTTTAATATTTATTACGAATTAATAACTCTCCGCCACAATTTCGGCTTCAAATTCCATCGTGTCTTCTGCAGCTGCATTAGCAAACACTTCCGGTTTTGACGCTTTAAGGGCGTTAAATCGTTCTAATTGTTCCAGCTCCCCTTCTTCACCTGAAAAATACGGAAATACATCCATAATCGGAGATTCTGAAATAGCCGGAATGGTGTAATCTCCCATGGTATTTTTCATTACCTGAATCGTATTATCATACGCTTCTTTGACATCATTGGCTTGAACCAATAAATACATATTCGTCTTGCGCTCTTTACCGCTTTCTTCATCAAAAGCTAATAGCGAAACTTTGGATTTAAACCAACGATCGGTATTTTCAAAAGGATGAATTTCGGCAAAATTGGCCACTTTGATATTAGTGATTTTAAATTCTTCACTAATATAAGCTGCCATTTCTTCATTTATTCTAGATTCGGCTTCTGTATAAGACAACGCATCAACCAAATACGGTTCGGTTACCACTTTTTGTATTCCCGTATCGTTTGTTTTTCTATATTTTACTTTGCATTCGTACCACATTGTGCTTATATTTTTATTTAAGGATGCCAAAGATAGATTTTAAACAAAGAAAAAATCCTAAATCCTAAAATAGATATTCACAATTTAAGATAAAAGGAAACCCGAATTGACAACTCCATTATAAACTGATATTCTATTTTAAAAAAGTACTTAAACAGCTCAAGTGCGTTAAAAACAAAAACATAAAATACTAAAAATCAGACTATTTAACCTTATTTTACAATTGGTTTATTTGAATTTAAAGCTTGTTTTTTCGTATCTTTAATTGCCCTTTTAAAAATGTAATTACGATATCATTTAGCCGTTAAACACCTCGGAATAAAACCGTTATAATCTATTATTTAGAAGTCAACCACAGACAGAAACAAACAATAAAAAAGTATAACCTTAATATTTAAAGTCATGAAAAATGCAATTAATTGGTTTGAAATACCGGCAACAGATTTTGAAAGAGCCAAAAAATTTTACGAAACTATTTTGGATACAAAAATTCAGGAAATGCCCAATATGGAATATAAATATGGTATGTTACCGGCCGACTGGGAAAATGGAGGCGTTGGAGGCGGAATCGTTCAAGGTGAAGGCATGAACCCTTCTGATAAAGGTTCTGTTGTTTACTTGAATGGCGGAGAAGATTTGAGTGTTCCTCTCGCAAAAGTAGAAAGTGCCGGTGGAAAAATTGTAATGCCAAAAACAGCCATCGGTATGAATGGTTTTATAGCACAATTTTTAGATACTGAAGGCAACAAAGTTGCTTTTCATTCTATAAAATAAGTTCTGTTTTGAAAAAAACAAAAGGGTTTGTGTATTTCATTTTGAAAAAATTTCCAACCTCATAAAACACAAAAAATAGAGCAGTTGTTTCCATGAACTACACGAACCCAAAATCATTTGATTCCACAAATTACTAATCGAGAAGCTTATCCTTTTGCTAAAACTAAAAAAGAAACACACCAATTCTACCACAGAAACGGACACTTTAAACCTTAAACACCAACAGATTAAGCAATTCTATCTCTCTATTTAAAATAGTTAATATTATGTTAAACAAAAATTAAACAAGTGTTTAAATTAAACACTTGTTTAATTTTGTGCCATAATATTTTAATACTATGTCAATCACACCTGATTTCAACGAAAAACAAATTCAAATTCTTCAAGTGGCAGAATCCTTATTTGCCGAAAAAGGATTTGAAGGCACTTCCATTCGAACGATTGCCAAAGAAGCCAAAATCAATATTGCGATGATTTCTTATTATTTTGGTTCGAAAGAAAAATTATTGGAAGCTCTAGTCTTATTTAGAACCAAAGATTTACGGTTTCAAATAGGAAATCTTGCTGCCGAAGATTTGGAACCTCTTGAAAAGATAAACGAGTTGGTTTATTTATACATAAACTTGGTCAACTGCAACAAAGGAATTTATAGGATTTTGCATTTTGAATTAGCAAACGGCTCAAAAGACATTAAACTCCAAGTACTCAGCGAAGTACGAAAAGAACACCTCAAATACCTGACTATCATCATAGAAGAAGGACAAAGGAAAGGTGTTTTCAGAAAAGATATTATCATTGAATTATTGATACCAACGATTTTAGGCACTTTTTTTCATTTTTATATGAATAAAAGCTACTATCAAAATTTATTGGATCTAAACTCGGAGGAGAAATATAACGAATACATTAAAACGACACTTACCAATCACATTCAACAAACCATAAAAGCACTTCTGATTTATGAAATCTGCCCTAACAACAAGTTTGCGAAAGCAAATACCAATGAATAAAAAGGCGATACCACATATAACAGCTAATAAATAAATTTCACATACATACATGAAAATTAATCCATTAATACTGCTCGGAATTTCCTTCTTGGGAATTTCAAGCTTGAAAGCGCAGGAAAAAAAGAGTTTAACACTCGATGATGCCGTTCATTTGGCTTGGACTCAAAGTAACGAAGTGTCCTTGGCAGACAATAAGGTAAACACTAAAAAACTTGAACTGCGAGCAGTGAAAAATTTTGCCTATCCAGATTTGAAAGCTTCCGGGCAATACCAACGTTTGACAAAAGCGTCCATCGATATAAAAAGTAATAGCTCCTCCTCTTCAGAACCGGCTCCCGTAGTCGACCAATTGATGTTGGGCCAAGTAAATGCTTCTTTGCCTTTTTTTAGTGGCTTTAAATTAAAAAACAATATAAAACAATCCGAAAATTTGTATCAGGCTGAGGCTGCCAATTCGCTGCAAACGAAAGAAGAAGTAGCCATGAAAGTGATTAATTTCTATGCCGGTTTGTACAAAGCCCAAAAAACGGTTGAACTCATTAAAGAAAACAAGAAAAGCGCCCAACAACGAGTAACCGATTTTATCGAATTGGAAAAAAATGAAATCATTCCGAGAAACGATTTACTCAAAGCACAATTGCAAGTTTCTAAATTGCAACTTTCATTAGACAATGCAATCAGCAATTTAAATATCGTGAATTATGAATTGGTCCGTTTCTTAAAATTAGATCCCAAAACCATTCTGGAAGTACGAGAAAATGATTTTGTAGATTTTCAAATGAACAATATTCCGGAAAATGAAGTTCCAGCTTTGGAAAACAGAAAAGATTTGGAAGCCATTCGTTTAGAAGAAAAAGCCAGTTTAGCCAATATCAAAATTGCAAAAAGCGGTTATTATCCTTCCCTTTCTATCATAGGTGGGTATACGGCATTGAATTTAAAAAATGTTGTTACCGTTCAAAACGCGATGAATGTGGGTGTGGGATTATCCTATGATTTAAGTGGAATCCTGAAGAATGGCACTAATGTAAAAATAGCGCAAAGCAAAGCACTTGAAGTACAAAATACGGAGGCCATGCTAACAGACTATATCAAAATACAAGTTCAAAAAGCCATCGAAGAATACGATTTAGCATTGAAACAAAGTGTTGTTTATAGAGAAGCTGTAGAGCAAGCCACTGAAAATTACAGAATCACCAAAGACAAATACGATAATGGGCTTTCGGATACCAATGATTTACTGGATGCCGATGTAGAACAATTATCTTCCAAAATCAATCAGACATTGGCCAAAGCAAACATCATCCAGAAATATTATGCCTTGCTTTCGGTATCCGGACAATTAAACCAAACATTCAATCTTTCAAAAATATAATCGATAACTCAAATGAAAACGAAATCAACCAATAAAAAATTCACCATAATTATAGCTTCTTTAGTTATTCTGGGAATCACTTACGGAACCTATAAATATTTGCACTCCCTTTCCCATGAAGGTACTGATGATGCTCAAATAGAGAAAAAAATGAATCCAATCATTCCTAGAGTTTCTGGATATGTGAATAAAGTCTATATCGCAGACAATGATTATGTAAAAAAAGGGGATACTTTATTTACCATTGATACCAAAGATTATAAATTAAAAATTGATGAGGCTACGGCAAATTTGGCCGCAGCCGAAGGAAATTTTGAAATGTCGAAAGCAGATATTGGCAGTTTTTTAGCCAATGTATCGGTATCTGATGCCAATGTAAAAACAGCGGTTAGAAATATTGAAACGGCCAAAATTAAATTGGGATTAGCAACCAGTGATTTTAACCGATACAGTAATTTATTTAAAAGTCATACCATTACCAAACAACAATATGAACAAGCTTTGGCTGCAAAACAGGAAGCCGAAAACCAAGTTCGTATTTTACAACAGCAACAAAAAGCAAGTGTTTTTCAAAAATCGGTCATTGAAGCAAAATCTAAGGTTTCAGATAAACAAACAGAAGTCGCTGCTGCAAATATCAAAAGAGCGCAAGCTTTATTGGAAACGGCCAAATTAAACTTGACGTATACCGTTATCACGGCTGCCATTGATGGCCAGGTTTCTAAAATTGATATCCAACCGGGACAATTGGTACAGCCGGGACAGTCCTTGTTTTATATCATCAATAATAACGAAGCTTGGGTGATTGCCAATTTCAAAGAAACCCAATTGAATAAAATGGTTGCCGGACAAAAGGTGACTTTGAAAGTAGATGCGTATCCCGATTATGATTTTGAAGGAACGATAACTTCGTTTTCACCAGCTACAGGATCCCGTTTCTCTATTTTGCCTCCTGATAACGCTACAGGAAACTTTGTAAAAACGATACAACGTTTGCCTGTAAAAATTAATATCGATGCCAATAATGATATCGAAAAAGTAAAACTATTACGTCCCGGAATGAATGTGGATGTTGATGTACATATAAAATAAAATGGTAATAGGACAAGACGATTTAGTAGAATATGGCTTCAGACGCGTTATTATTACAATAACCGCAGTACTCTGTGCTTTGTTGGAAATTGTGGATACCACTATTGTCAATGTGGCACTAACCAACATGAGAGGAAGTCTTGGTGCTACATTAACAGATGTGGCTTGGGTTATTACCGCCTACGCCATTGCCAATGTTATAGTAATTCCGATGACGAGTTGGCTATCACAACAATTTGGAAGGCGAAATTATTTTGCCGTTTCGATTGTTATTTTTACCGTTGCCTCCTTTTTATGTGGTAATGCCACCAATATTTGGGAGTTGGTTGCCTTTCGTTTTATTCAAGGATTGGGTGGAGGCGCTTTGTTGGTAACGGCACAAACCATTATTACGGAGAGTTATCCGGTTGCCAAAAGAGGAATGGCTCAGGCTATTTACGGTATGGGAGTAATTGTTGGTCCTACTTTGGGGCCACCATTGGGAGGTTATTTGGTCGATCATTTTTCATGGCCGTATATCTTTTACATCAATATTCCATTGGGAATTATAGCTACCATTTTAACCTTAAGCTTTGTGAGAAGTCCAAAATATGGAGAAAAACTGAAAGCCAATCAAGTAGATTGGATTGGAATTTTTCTCTTGACTGCTTTCATCGGTTCTTTACAGTTTGTTTTGGAACACGGGCAACAGGACGATTGGTTCAATAATAAATTGATCGTAATTTTAAGTTTAGTATCTCTTTTTGGACTGCTCTTATTTATTTGGAGACAATTAACCTATAAATATCCCATTGTAAATTTAAGTGTTTTAAAAGATGGAAATTTAAGAATTGGTACCGTGATGTGTTTCATCCTGGGATTTGGTTTGTATGGTTCTACCTTGATTATTCCAATATATACCCAATCGGTATTGGGATGGACCGCTACCGATGCCGGCTTATTGCTGATCCCGGGTTCCTTGACCACTGCTTTTATGATGCCCATTGTTGGTAAATTAATTCAAAGAGGAGTACCACAAGGCTACATGGTATCAGTTGGATTTGCGATTTTCTTCTTCTTTTGTTTACTGATGTACAATAACATGACTCCAGATACCGGAGTAGAACATTTATATTGGCCTTTAATCTGGAGAGGGGTTGGTTTAGGTTTATTGTTTGTTCCTATTACCACTTTGTCGCTTTCTACACTATCGGGAAAAAATATTGGTGAAGGAGCCGCTTTTACAGGGATGATGCGACAACTGGGAGGTTCTTTCGGTATTGCCATTATTACCACTTTCATAACCCGTTTTAGTCAAGAACACAGAGTGAATCTGATTGCTAATTTGGATGCGAGCAAATACGAAGTACAGCAGCGAATCCTAATGATGCAGAAAGGTTTTATGTCTAAAGGTTTTAGTGCCAATGAAGCCCTAAAAAAATCCTATCAAGCAATGGATTATTCGGTCATGAAACAAAGTACCGTATTGTCCTATATGGATATATTCCTTTATCTTGGCGTGCTCTTTTTATGTTGTATCCCGATTATGTTATTAATCAAAAAAGGGAAAACTAAAATCAATCCTACAGATGCCATGCATTAATACAACTTTATGATTCATTAATAAAATTTAAAAAGCCATCTCGAAATATTTTGAGATGGCTTATTAGTTATTACTGTTGAGACCTTAATACTAAAAAAAGACAGCAACAAGTCGGTACTATTGCTGTCTTTTTTAATACTTTAAATTTACTGTATCAATGTTTTTTTTATGGATGACAGGTTGCGTCCAAGAAATTTTTAACCCCAGATGTACAAGTCGGAATTTGATCAAATTCGTAAGGCAGTCCAGTCAAAGGATCTTTAATTTCTATTTTGGTATTGTAACCATCACCATCATCGTCTATATCGGCATAATTTGGAATTCCGTCGCCATCCGTGTCATCTGGATTTTCAACTCCAGTGGCCAAATAACTCATGTATCCGTCTCCGTTTATATCTTCAAGGTAAGAAGGAACCCCATCTCCGTCTTGATCGAATCTTTGTATGGCATATAATTTAAAACTAAACACCAGTGGAGAGTAAGATGGAATAGAACTAGCCCCTTGAGCATAATACCCCATCCCTGACGGAAGAAACATAACTCCTGCGCCAAAATCACTATAACTTACAGTACCATCATTATTTTCAGTATAGCTACCCGTTTTAAATTTCGGAAAAATTTCACTCCATCCTTGAACTACACCTGTTAGTTTATTCGCTTGCTGAGGATATTTAACCTCTTCAAAAAGCGTCGAAGTCAATGTAGTCACTTCTGAAACAGTACTTTCAGTCAAATATTGTCCTTTATAGGCAGCCAAAACACCATCAACATTGCATGGAGCATCGCCCGTTCCTTCTCTTAAAACCAAATAATATATCGTATATACAATATCATGTTGTTTCACTTCTCTAGATAAAAGCTTTGGAAAAGTGTCTTTATTTAAATAAGAATAAATAGAGGGTTGAGTATCCGCATCTGTAATTTTTTCTATTATTACATCCTTGTCTGCAAAATCAGGATCTGTAATGTCTATATAATAAGTCTTTAAGTATTGCTCTATCGTTGCATTATCAGCGGTGAATTGCTCAGCAAAATCACGAAGGGGCACTGATTCGACAGTGTTATCATCTTTAGAACAAGAAAATAAAGAGAGGGTTGTAATTATTAAAATAAAATAATACTTAAATTTGTTCATTATAGCTATTTTTTTAGGTGCGCAAGATACAATATTGATTTATTTTTGTAAACTATTTAACTCTGATTTTAGAATTTTTATGCGAATAGATAAATATTTATGGTGTGTCCGATATTACAAGACCAGAAATATGGTAACAGAGGCCTGCAAAAAAAATCATGTTACCGTAAATGGACAGATCGCAAAACCATCGAAGGAGGTTTTTCCCACAGATAAGATTACGTTTAGAAAAGACCAAATTACGCAAATAATTACCGTCTTGGACATTCCGGAAAGTCGTGTTGGAGCTAAACTGGTCGATATTTACAGAAGAAATGACACTCCTGCCGAAACCTATGCCCATCTGGAACTTTTAAAATTATCGAAAGAACATTATCGAAAGAATGGTACTGGAAGACCAACCAAAAAAGACCGAAGAGATATAGACGAGTATGGCAATGAAATTAGGAATGAAGACGATATGGATTAATTAGTATTGCTCTTGAACTTATCAATTAAATTTTAAAATAAAACAATGAACAAAAATATCATCTTAACCGATCAAGAAATCAAACATAAAATAAAGAGAATTGCCTACCAAATCTACGAAACTTTCGTTGATGAAGAAGAAGTTATCCTCGCCGGAATAGCTAAAAACGGCTATGTTTTTGCAGAAAAGATTGCGCAAGAACTACAATCCATTTCCCCATTGAAGGTTTCACTGTGTGAAGTTCAAATCAACAAACAAAAACCTGAAATGCCCATACACACTTCGCTACCAAAAGAACAATATGCCAACAAAGGCTTAATTCTGGTAGATGATGTATTAAATTCAGGCACGACATTAATCTATGCCGTTCGCCATTTTTTGGATGTTCCTTTGAAAAAATTCAAAACTGCGGTACTCGTAGATCGCAATCACAAAAAGTATCCTGTAAAAGCCGATTTTAAAGGCATCTCCCTTTCCACCTCTATACTGGAACATGTTCAAGTTGTTTTTGATGAAAACGGAGACAGTTATGCCTATTTAAGTTAAAACCGCAAGTACATCCGATACCGTCTCTTCGACAGTTCGATTATCCACCACAATGACATGTTGTGCCTGATTGTAGTAGTAACTTCTCTCAAACAAATGCACCGCAATGAATTCTTTTAATTCCGAATCATTTTTATTTGCTATTAAAGGCCTCTTGCTTTTATTGGATGACAATCTATTAAATAAAGTATCAATAGAGGCTTTAAGATAGATAGATTGTCTATTTTCCCCTTTTAGCAATTCATGATTATTGGCATAACATGGAGTTCCTCCACCTAAACCGATAATCAAGGGTTCTGGAGTATCTAATAGTTCTTTAAACAATTCATGTTCTAACTTCCTAAAATAGATTTCCCCATATTGCTCAAATAGGGCACTTATGGTTAAATTCGACTTTTCTTCAATATATTGATCTAAATCAACGTACGGAATTTTAATGTTTTTGGATAGTAAATCGGCAATTGTTGACTTACCGCATCCCATGTAACCTAATAATATAATTTTATCCATATAATAAAACCTTATAAACTAAGGCGTTAAGATTTATTGTTAAAAAAAGACAAATTTATAATAAAATTGCTTTGAAAACTTAAAAATAAGTCCTTATATTTGCACCCGCATTCAAGGAAAGAATATGACTCGATAGCTCAGTTGGTAGAGCACATCACTTTTAATGATGGGGTCCTGGGTTCGAGCCCCAGTCGGGTCACAATTTAAGTGATTCACTTGAAAAACGTTTTCTGATGCAACGACTCGATAGCTCAGTTGGTAGAGCACATCACTTTTAATGATGGGGTCCTGGGTTCGAGCCCCAGTCGGGTCACAAAAGAAGCCGTCGCAATACTAGATTGTGATGGCTTCTTTCTTTTTCCAAAATACACTGCTTTTTATTCCTGCTTCTTAGCAGCTTTTTCAGCTTTAATCTTTTTGGTATAATCACTATACATCTGACGCCA
>JALRGT010000099.1 GCA_023259675.1 Flavobacterium sp. | reverse complement strand
AAAAATTAAATTCAAAATTTTAAAAAAAGATGGATCTTCAGTTAAAAAGCACAGTGTAATAGCAATTATAGAAGGTAAAGCAAAAAATATTTTATTAGCAGAAAGAGTAGCTTTAAATTTTTTATCTCATCTTTCGGGTATAGCCACCAAAACCAATCATTTTGTAAAAATAGTCAAAGGTAAAAGTAAAATTTGCTGCACTAGAAAAACTATTCCTAATATGAGAGTAATCCAAAAATATGCTGTTAAAGTTGGAGGGGGAACAAACCATAGGTTTAATCTGAGTGATGAATATTTAATTAAAGACAATCACATTGCCAGTTCAAACATAAAAGAAGTAGTTACAAAAGCTATCCAAAATAAAAAAGGAAGAAAAATTACTGTTGAAGTTGATAATACTAATCAATTAAAAAAAATAATAGGTCTTAAATTTGAGACAGTTTTATTAGATAATATGAGTATTCAAAACCTTAGAAAAAGTATCAAAATTATTGGCAGCAAATATGAAACAGAAGCCTCAGGAAATGTTAATTTGAGAAATATAAAAAAAATTGCATCAACAAAAGTTAATAGAATATCTATTGGTAGCTTGACTCACAGTTTCAATGCCATTGATTTTAAATTAGAAATTTAGTTAATAATATTTATTAAATGCACCATTTAAAACTAAAAAAATCTCTAAACTATTTAGCTCCAATTCAATTAAAAAGTTTAATTCGTGTTGGAAATAAGCGAGATGGTGGATATGTTCTTGAAAAACATTCACTAAAAAAAATTAATTTTTTACTTTCTTTTGGTCTAGCTAATAATTTTACATTTGAAAAAAATTTTTTAAAATTTGGAGCTGAACCATTAGAAACCCCTTCTTTTGAGATCAGTGAAAATATTGGTTCGTTTTTAGCAGAGGACGAGGATAACCCTATGTCTGATGTAT
>JALRGT010000098.1 GCA_023259675.1 Flavobacterium sp. | reverse complement strand
ACAATGAAGATAAAGATGTTGACTGCTAGTACTCCAATGATCTGAGCACTAAAAGAAGCATCAGGGTTAGTTGCTGGTACAATTAATGTTCCCCAGATACCTGCAAACAAGTGAGCTGGGATCGCACCAACTACATCATCGATTTGTAATGCGAATAATAGTTTAGTACCGTACACAACGATTACACCACCCACAGCTCCAATTAAGATAGCAGCTAACGGTGATGGCATTAAAGGTTCAGCTGTAATTGCAACTAGTCCACCAATACATCCATTTAACATTTGAAGAACATCCGTTTTGCCAAATCCTAATCTTGTAACAATTGCGGCAGCCATCACACCACCCGCACCTGCTAAGAATGTATTAATAAAAATTGTTGACACAGCGATTGCATCATCAGCAGTTCCCATTGCAAGTTGTGAACCACCATTGAAACCAAACCAACCTAACCATAAAATAAATACACCAATTGTAACTAATGGAATTGATGAAGCAGCAAATGGTTTAATAGGAGCAACACCACCAGACTTTGTAAATCGTCCAAGTCTTGGTCCAATAATCAATGCACCTGCTAAAGCTGCAGCACCACCAGTTGAGTGTACAAGAGTTGATCCAGCAAAATCAGAAAAACCGATTTCAGCTAACCAGCCTCCACCCCACTGCCAACCCATTACGATTGGATATAAAATTCCTGCTAAAATTGCTGCAAATAAAAAGAATGGCCATAATTTAATTCTTTCAGCCATTGCTCCTGATACAATAGATACTGTAGTTGCACAGAATACCATTTGGAAATACCAATCAGATCCATCTGAATAACCTGTATCAATTGCACTACTGTCAGACCATGGAATAAAACTTCCAATGTATCCACCTTCTGGTATGCCATAAGCTAAATTGTAACCTACTAACCAGAACATTATTCCAGCAATTGAAAATAAACCGATAT
>JALRGT010000097.1 GCA_023259675.1 Flavobacterium sp. | reverse complement strand
CCAGTCCCTGATTAAAATATTTTTGAGCTTCGGTATTTTTAGTACTTATTGGATAGTCAATAATATCCATTCCTTTAAAAAGCGGTGCTTTGTTGTCGGATTCAAACCATTTGGCATCTGTTGTAGCTGGTGCGCAACCATAATTATTACTGCCTGCAAGGATTTTTTTCTCCTCTTGAGGTGCTTTTTTACAGGAGTAAAACAGTATGCAAAGGATTAAGATTATCTTAGGAATAGTTCTCATAATAATCTGATTTTTGGTATGTTAAAGTTAGTTTAAAACTGTTGAAAATCAAATTATTGTAAGGTGTTTTTAATGATGAATATATTTTGTTTAAACAAAAAACCCTCACATCCGAAACTTCGGGACTGTAAGGGTTTTGAAAATTATAGTGAGATTGCTTCGTTCCTCGCAATGACCTAGTATCTGTAATATTCTGGTTTGAATGGACCTTCAACTGCAACACCGATATAATCAGCTTGTTCCTGAGAAAGTACTTCCAATTCTACGCTTAATTTTTTAAGGTGTAAAGCAGCCACTTTTTCATCTAAATGTTTTGGTAGCATATATACTTCATTTCCGTAAGCAGCTGAGTTATTCCAAAGTTCGATTTGAGCTAAAGTTTGGTTTGAGAATGAGTTAGACATTACAAATGATGGGTGACCAGTTGCACATCCTAAGTTTACCAAACGACCTTCAGCAAGGATGATGATTTCTTTTCCTTCAACAGTGTAAATATCAACTTGTGGTTTAACCTCTGTTTTAGTAGCACCGTAGTTAGTATTTAACCAAGCCATATCAATTTCGTTATCGAAATGTCCGATGTTACAAACGATAGCTTTGTCTTTCATTTTTAAGAAATGCTCACCTCTTACAATGTTAAAGTTACCAGTTGTAGTGATGATGATATC
The DNA here is from genome assembly GCA_023259675.1 of Flavobacterium sp. Lineage (GTDB taxonomy): Bacteria > Bacteroidota > Bacteroidia > Flavobacteriales > Flavobacteriaceae > Flavobacterium. The sequence continues at coordinate 50 of JALRGT010000097.1, read as the reverse complement.
CGCGTTATCCACAACTGTATCTAAACGTTTTACTTCATAACCATCCATAG
>JALRGT010000096.1 GCA_023259675.1 Flavobacterium sp. | reverse complement strand
TAATTCCTTCTCGACTATCATCAACATAGTTCAAAAAGCAACTAATTGGCATTCCACGCTTTGTTCCACCATTTGAAAGAACTGGCGTAGAGAACATAAACCATAATTTACTTGCATAATCATATAGACGTTGTGCATGGGCGTCATTGTCAGAGAAAGCCTTCGCAGCACGAGCAAAAGCGTCTTGAGGAGAAGTCTCTCCTTCAATTAAGTATCGATCCTGTAAAGTTTTGAAACTAAACTCGGATAAATACTTATCACGATTGTAGTTAAGCTGCATTTAGCGTACTCCTTATAGCTGAGATATTCTCAGCCCCGATTGCATCATCACAAAATGAGATAAGATCCATTAATTCATAGTTTTGTATAATTTGTTCAGCATTATCATTTAATGCTTGAATATGCTTATATCGGCTCTCAATCGGAATAGCGTCATAGATATCTATAGCGCTTCCATACTCCTGAATTAGGCCGATTGCCCGTTTCGGGCCAATACCTGGGATTCCTGGAACATTGTCTCCCTTGTCCCCTGTTAGACACTTAAGGGAGATATATTCCTCGGGAGCCACATCATAGTGTGTGCTCCAGTTTTCTAGTGTGACTTCTTTTCTCGTAACATAGGAGAATCTCGCTACATTTTCTTGAATAAGAAGATCCCAGTCTCTATCACTAGAAATCAACCAAATATACTCTAAATCGTAGTCATTTCGTTGTTTTACTAAATGTGCTGCAATATCGTCTGCCTCTACACCTCTAAATCGAAATACTACATAGTCTTCTGCAAGTAGTTCGAGAGTTGCTTCAAACTCCTCAAAGAACTCTTCAAAAGCAATACGTTCTGCTTCTGTTTGTTCTGCAAATTTATCTTTACGATTTTGCTTGTATTCGGGGTTAATCTCCTTGCGGTAAGTAGAAGAACCCCAGTCAGCTGCAATGATAATACGCTTGCAGCTATATGACTGAG
>JALRGT010000095.1 GCA_023259675.1 Flavobacterium sp. | reverse complement strand
CACCATTTTCCATGCAAATGCATGCTCTCTTCCTCCTGAACCCAATAGTAATATATTCATGTCTTTAAATTTTAGTTGCAAAAAACCTTCTTTCGAAGAACGCTGCAAAAATAATTGCTTTTGAACGGAAAATATAATTATTTTTTAAAAACTTAAGTTATCCTTCATTGAAATTCTGGCAGAATAGTATTTTTGAAGAAATAAAGCTTTTCATGTTTTCCATTTTCGACATTACGCTGCAATTGAATGCTTTCCCGATCCGGAAAGCAAAATCCGATTTGGATCAAATTATTACACTTTCTCCTGAAGTTAAAAAAGAATTTATTGAAAATCAGAAAAAAGCAATTGTCAATTATCATTTAGAAAACAATCCTTTTTACCAAAAATTAGTAGGTAATCCAAAAAACTGCAATTGGGAAGATTTGCCTGTTTTGAATAAAACCAATCTCCAGATTCCTCTTGAATCCAGACTTTCAAAAGGTTTTACTTTAAAAAATTCCTATACCAATAAAACTTCAGGATCGAGCGGTGAACCCTTTATTTTTGCCAAAGACAAATATGCTCATGCACTCACCTGGGCATCTAATATGTATCGTTTTGGTTTACATGGAATCAATTTTAATCGTTCGCTTCAAGCCCGATTTTATGGAATTCCGTTGGATTTTATTGGAAACAAAAAAGAGCGAATCAAAGATTATCTAGCCCATCGTTATCGTTTTCCTATTTTTGATTTATCGGATGAGATATTAGAAAAAATGCTCCAAAAGTTTCAAAGTAAAAAATTCGAATACCTCAACGGTTACACTAGTTCGATAGTGTTGTTTGCCAAATTTTTACGAAAGCGAAACCTCATCTTGGCAGCAATTTGTCCTAGTTTGAAAGTATGCATGGTTACTTCCGAAATGCTTTTTGAAGAAGATCGAATCTTACTTGAAACGCAATTCGGGATTCCTGTTGTCAATGAATATGGGGCT
>JALRGT010000094.1 GCA_023259675.1 Flavobacterium sp. | reverse complement strand
CGCCACATCGTCCCTCAGGGTGAGCTCATTTCTGTTCTTGAGGTGCGAGGCAGCAATGTGGATGAATCTCACCATCTGCTTCCCATACTTTTTTGGAGGAAAGTCATTTTTTTGAAAGTTATTTTTTTTTTTTTTTTTTTTTTTTTTTTTTTTTTTTTTTTTTTATGAGAAAAGTCGCATTTAATAAAGATAAGTGTAAGGGATTGAACTAGTGTAGACTACCACGGGAACTTGAATACTCGTGCATTTACTTTTTAATGGGAAAGTCGTATTTAATAAAAATAAGTGTAAGGGATTGAACTAGTGTAGACTACCACGGGAACTTGAATACTCGTGCATTTACAAGAAATGTTCACATAATATCAATGACTGACCTAGAGCCCCCACTGTGATCGATGTACACAAATAGCGAGAATCAGCCTACGCTATGATATACAAGCCTAGCAGTAACTAGACTATAGACCCACAAAGCTCGCCAGCATGCCATTGCCTTTGAGAATGGCCGCTTGGATCTCTGCTCGGAGGGAAAAGCGGAAGCGGGCAGTGAGAGACGCAGCAGACGCTCCATCGTCCCTCGGGGCCTGATTCCTACTTTTGAGGTGCGAGGCAGCGATGTGGATGAACTTCACCATCTGCTTCCCGTACTCGCCCAGAGAGGTCATTGCACAGGCAAGAAGACAATCTTCTTCCACCATGGACAACAGAAAGGGATTTGCGCATCTCAGCGAGTTTCGCTGCATACTCACCCTCTTTCAGTTTCTCCTTCTTGGCAAGCACATCACAATTGATGTGGGAATCACAAAGCGGATGTCCAATGGTGTCGTCGGTGATGTAATGGATCTCAGGCCGGTTCGATCTGTCAACAAAGGCAATATCAGATCGCTTTTGGTCACCAGCAGCATTCGTCCTGGCTTCATTCTCAACCTCCTGAAAGCCAGCTTCCTCAATAGCAGCGCGACGGACAAATTTAACAAGGTCATGCCTTA
>JALRGT010000093.1 GCA_023259675.1 Flavobacterium sp. | reverse complement strand
AACAACACCACAGAGACCGTTTCAATATCCTTTTGGGTAAGACAGAAGATTTAAAAGGAATTGGATACAACACCAACCAATCGGAAATTGCTATTGGTTCGGGAGGATGGTTTGGTAAAGGCTTTCTTGAAGGAACTCAAACTAAAGGAGGATTCGTCCCGGAACAACACACCGATTACATTTTCACAACTGTAGGTGAAGAATGGGGATTTCTTGGCTCCTTGATAGTTATAGCTTTATTTGTAACTTTATTTCTTAGACTTATATACCTGGCCGAAAGACAAAAAACAAAATTCAGTAGGGTTTATGGTTATTGTGCAGCAGGAATTCTGTTTATCCACTTCTTTGTAAACATCGCAATGGTAATTGGTATTTTCCCAACAATCGGGGTACCGCTTCCTTTCTTTTCTTACGGAGGTTCCGGATTATGGGGATTCACTATTTTGCTGTTTATTTTCCTTAAAATGGACGCCAACAAAGTAAACGAGTGGTAAAATCTGGCTTCGATTTATTTCGAAAGCCAGACACTTATATCTGTACTTTTCTCTAAAGTATTTTCAACTTTATCATCCAATTTAGGAAAGAAATCAATCCCTGTTAAGGATTCAATTTTATCAACTGAAACTACATAGTCAAAAATAGGTTTGCTGCTTTTTTCGTTTGGAACTAGAAAGGCTATCATTTTATAATTGCCATTGGAGCGATTTAAAGCTATTTTATAGAAATATCTAGGCACGAATACACCTTCATCTCCTATCGTTTCTAAATCACCTTTTAAAACACCTCCTGTGACGATTACTAAACCATCATGCTTTACAGCCCAATAACGAAACTTTTGCTCCAAACGGTTCCAAATACCAGAATTAAATTCATGATTTTGCGGACTGATATTAGACGTATAAAAAGTATCATTAAAAGCTTCAAGATTAAATTCCATATCTGCTGCAGGACATAAATGTCCTTTATCATATCCTGAATTTTTATAATT
>JALRGT010000092.1 GCA_023259675.1 Flavobacterium sp. | reverse complement strand
ATCGGTGGTTGTGGCAGCAGCAGCAGCAGCGGCGGCGGCAGCAGCAGCAGCAGCAGCAGCATTAACCTGCAGCTGAAAGACGCGAAAAAATAGAAACTCTCTTACTTGCCTCAGAAGTGTCGGTTTCTATTATGCGGTTACGTAATGTAGTTAATGACAACTTGAAAGGTAGGCGCCCCCCTTCCTTCCTCCCTGGAGTCTTAGTTAAGGGTCTCGCCGGCCCACTGGCGACAAATGCCAAATAGTGGTCCGCCCGCACAGAACTGGCCTCCAGTTTACACTAGGGTTCATACCCCGGCTTCCGCTACCCCGAGGGGTTTAGGTTGCTCACGGGACGCGACCGTAATACCACATGCAGCCTCACGCCAAGCTATAAGGGCGAGATGTACGGCGGGTACGATGTCTTCCACTCTTCAGGCATGGTCGTTTCCATGAGGCCTCAATGCTAGAAAGCCTACGGGTTACCTGACGGGTTACCGCCCTCGGTGCCAGATGGGCCGCTATTGGAAATAATTTTAATTTGTGATGGTCTTTATTGGAAACCCGCGACGCGGAACTAACAGGGGGGGGGGAGATCGGATCATCCTAAGATCCATGCAGAGCAAGCTACATCTACAACATACCTGTAGCATCCTACTCATCAAAATCGAGGTTGTCGAGGTGGGCGTAGTACTCGTCTTCATCCCAAACATCCTCAAGGGTGTCCATCCACCCATCCTTCGTCCACGCCACCCGCAGTAGGTACAAGAAAGCGCTGCAGTGGGCGATGGAGGCGACGGCCTTGGCCGTGCATGGGTATTGGAGGTTATCCTTCAAGTGACAGTCAGGGCGGGGAAGGTGCCTCCTCGCCGGGCGTGGGTCTTCGACGTCGGGCCACTTGAAGTTTTTCTCAGGCCAATACTTTTTGATTGAATACTCCCTGGGCCGTTGTGGGTGACTTTGGTGACTTTGGTGTCTCATTCGCATCTACTGTGGTGAGGCGTTACACA
>JALRGT010000091.1 GCA_023259675.1 Flavobacterium sp. | reverse complement strand
AGTTCAAAGCGAAGTAGACACAAAATTAGAAGCATTAAATGATAAACTAGAAGTAATTAAACGTGCTACTACAAACCCATTAGATAGAAGATGAAGTTAGATGCTAAAACTCTAAAAGCAATATACGAGATGTTAATCACTACACATACATTACGCAGTGTAGGATTACCACCATCTGATGAAGTAGAGTTTGAGTTGCTAGATATGGATCAGGACTGTATGGCATCTTATACACCTGACCCTGATATAATAGGTATATGTCCGCAACGACATAGATTCTTAACAAGCGTTATTAAGTCGATGTTACATGAAATAATACATATGACTAACCACTTATATGGTAAGTCTTATATTCGACATGATAAACATTTTAAAGAGTTAAGAAAACATATAGCAGATGAACTAGGTTTTGATGAAAACGAAATATAGGAGTTATTAATGTTAAGCATATTGTCCGGCATATTAGGATTTGCAACGAGTGGTTTACCAAGCGTGTTAGATTTCTTTAAACAAAAAGGAGATCAAAAGCACGAAAGAGAAATGGCAAAGTTAGATATGGAGCGCAGTCTTGCAATGGCAGAAAAAGGTTTTGCTAGTCAAGAGCGCATAGAAGAGTTTAGAACAGACCAAGTGGAGATGGAAACATATGCACAAGAAAGAGTCGCACTTTATGAGCATGATGCGAAAATGTCGCAAAATGCGTCTGCTTGGGTTCTTAATCTCCGTGCTAGTGTTCGCCCCATTATCACCTATATTTTTGTTTTTCTCTTACTATTTACTGACGTTGTCGGAATGATATGGGCAATGAAAAGTGGTGTAGATTTTGCTACTGCTATGGAATTAGTATTCTCTGATGAGGAGATGGCAATTGTTGCTAGTATTATAGGTTTTTGGTTTGGTAGTAGACATTGGGATAAACGTAAGTGACACCTGATGAAAAAGCAATGTTAATAACATTGTTATCGATATTAGCACTAATATTTTACTTAAT
>JALRGT010000090.1 GCA_023259675.1 Flavobacterium sp. | reverse complement strand
CTCCAGACACATAACCATTTGTCTCAGATGAGTTACCTGCACTAGCTCCACGAGCTGTGGCTAAATCTCCTACATCCGTACCATTGGCATCTTCAGCAAAAGGAAACTTTTGTATATTAACTATCGATAAGTCGTATGAAGTACCACTGCCGTTAGACCCTGAAAAATATCCACTCTCAGAAGATTGAGACCCCGCCCCATTAGCAACACTGGTATGTAGACTAATCGGCGAGACAGTACCGCTGCCATCAGAAGTAAAAGAGTACTTTTGTATAGAATTAGAAATTGTAGCACTAGGATCACCAGAACCTCCCATGGCGTACCCATAGTTTTCGCCGCCGTAAGACCAAGCAGCAACCGCAGCAGCGGGTTCAAAGTAACCTAAGGCCGTCCAAGCAGTTGAGCCATCTCCAAGTTTTAATTTACCTGTATCAGTCTCGAAGCCAAACTCACCGGCACCAAGTATAGGATTTGCACTTGTCCAATTTGCTGCTGTACCTCTTTTATGTTGTATTGTATTTGCCATAATTTTTTCCTAGTATTGTTGGCCTGCGGACTGTGATCTTCCAACTGTTAAAGAGTATCCAGTACTGCTTGGGCTTTCGTCTGCAACAAAAGAGAATTTTTGTATTGTAGTAATATCAGCACCACCTCCAGAAATAAATCCGTTTTCAGTAGAAGATTGTCCTGCGCCCGCCGAGGATGCCACAGTCCCGTAAGTAGCAGCATTTCCGTCAGATGCAAAAGAAAATTTTTGTACGTTAAAACCCGTTCTACTACCGGTGACATACCCGTGCGTCTCGGAAGATTGCCCTTTATTCGTTAAAAAGTTTCCAGTAGTTAAATCTCCAACATCAGTAGCATTCGTATCGGCTGCAAAAGGAAATTTTTGAATTACATTGCCGTATAGTCCAGTAGGATTTATTCCGCCACTAGAATAGCCATATTCAGAAGAAGACTGTCCTGACCCCGCTCTCTGACCTATATATAGGTCAGCTGAATAAGTAGCATT
>JALRGT010000008.1 GCA_023259675.1 Flavobacterium sp. | reverse complement strand
AAAAGAGTCTATGAAAAACTCTGGTCGTCACTTATCTATGGATGCTCCTCTTGTTGAAGGAGAAGATTCTAACCTTTATGACGTTTTACGTTCTGGTGAATCTCCAAACCCAGACAGAGAATTAATCCACGAATCATTGCGTACAGAAATTGAACGTTCCCTAGAAACATTAACTCCTAGAGAGGCTGATGTAGTTCGTTTGTACTTTGGTCTTGGTGATCAACACCCAATGACTTTGGAAGAAATTGGAGAAACGTTTGACCTAACTCGTGAGCGTGTTCGTCAAATCAAGGAAAAAGCCATCCGAAGATTAAAACACACTTCAAGAAGTAAAATACTAAAAACCTATTTAGGATAATAACTCACAAAACTCCAGTTCAAACTGGAGTTTTTTTTTGGTATGCCCCTTCGTAAAAACTCCGGGTCGGGCTTTACGGCTTTATCTCTCCACTACGTTACGAGGATACCACCTACAATCCCTCACACAATCACCCGAAGTTCTTACACTTAAAAACTTTTGCATTTGTTAGAAATAAACTAATTTTGCAGCAAACTAAAAAACATCCCGCTTCAGCCATCCTGCAGCAACACACAACACGATTCAAAATGAAAAACACTCTAATTGCACCCTCTGTACTTGCGGCTGATTTTGCCAACTTACAACGCGACATCGAAATGATTAATTCTAGTGAAGCCGACTGGTTTCATATCGATATCATGGATGGTGTTTTTGTACCCAATATCTCTTTTGGAATGCCAGTTCTTGAAGCGATTAAAAGACACGCAAAAAAAACTATAGATGTTCACTTGATGATTGTAGATCCTGACCGTTACATCTCCACTTTTAAAAAATTAGGTGCAGACGTACTGACTGTACATTATGAAGCTTGTACTCACCTTCACAGAACCTTACAAGCCATTAAAGCCGAAGGTATGAAAGCAGGAGTCGCACTAAATCCGCACACAAATATTGACTTATTAGAAGATGTAATCAACGATATCGACTTAGTTTGTATTATGAGTGTCAATCCAGGATTTGGTGGACAATCATTTATTGAAAACACCTATACAAAAATCCAAAAATTGAAAGCCTTAATTAACAGAAAAGGAGCTTCAACAATTATAGAAATAGACGGAGGAGTTACAAATAAAAATGCCTTACAATTAGTACAAGCCGGTGCCGATGTTCTTGTGGCGGGAAGTTATGTATTTGGAGCCAAGGACCCAATCGCAACTGTAGCCGATTTAAAAAAAATCACCACTTTATAAAAACAAAAAAGTCCCTTAATTGGGACTTTTTTTATGTATCTGTTTTTTTAAATCGCCATGATTTAAACCATCATAAACTTCTTTATCTCTTTTTCTGAAATTTTAGGATTTGCTCCTTCCTGACCCGCAACTAAAGCACCAACAGCGCAAGCATAATTTAAAGACTTTTGTGGAGATTTACCTCGAAGCAAACGAACAATCAAGGAAGCTAAAAAAGAATCTCCAGCACCTACTGTATCTACCACTTTGATAAAATAACCACTATTGTAATAGAATTTATCATTATAATACAAAACCGCTCCAAAGGCACCTTTAGTCACACAAATTTGTTTGGTATTTGTCTTTTCGGCAATGAATTTAATGTTTTGCTCAAAAGAATGATAAGGTGATTTTAATTTCTGACTTATCTCATACAATTCCTCATCATTCAATTTAATAAAATCGGCTTTCGACATCAAATCTTCCAGTATTTCCAACGTGTAATAAGGAGCTCTCAAATTGGCATCCAAAACTTTGTATTTGGCTTTATCCAAAAGCGCATACAAAGTAGATCTAGAAACCTCATCCCGGCAAATCAAACTTCCAAAAACAAAAACATCGGCTGATGAAACCTTCTTGTCCATCTCTTTTGAAGGAGTAATTTTATCCCAAGAAGACGGATAAAGAATATCATAGGAAGCATTCCCTTTTTCGTTAATCATAACATTAACTACACCTGTTTTATAATCTTCGCCTTTTTGAATCAAATCAGGACTCACCTCGTGTTCTTTTATAAAGGAAAGAATTTCTTCTCCTTCTTTATCTAGTCCAACTCTACTTATTATAGTTGAATCTACCCCCAATGACTTCATTCGAAGTGCTACATTCAGCGGAGCACCTCCAATTTTTTTATGGGTAGGAAACATATCCCATAAAACTTCGCCAAAGCAAACCGAACTTAATTTATATTTTTTATCCATATTCATAAAATTTTATATTCCAATTATTCTACCTCAACTATCTCTAACACTACACTGGTTCTTTGTAAGGTAACATTTGGATTAAAACCAACCTTCATTAAAAAATCTCCCGTAAAAACTTTTTCAGTACCAATTGTTGAGGATACGCCAGGGTATAAATTAATTTCTTTCACCGTATATTTTTTGTTAGGATTCAATCCATTAAACACTACAGGTCGTTTTGTTGCCGTAATATTAAATCTATTATTTACTAAATAATTAAAAACAATAGCTTTGCTTTTGTCTTGATTAACATACATTAATGCCGCAATATCATTTTCATAAGGATTAACCAGACGGTACATATCACCATGCCAAACGATATCCTTAAATGAATTATAATTCGTTATTGCCTGTTTACAAAACTCTTTATCTTTCTCATTTAAATGGTCCACTACAATATCAAATCCTAGTTTTCCCATACTTGCCACATCAATCCTAAATTTCAAGGGTTGTTTTCCCCAATCGGTAACATGGTTGTCCGTTGCAATCGAAGGAAAAAAATACGAATAATTCCACTGTAAAAAAATACGTTCCAGAGGTTCAGTATCATCACTAGGCCAAAATTCAGTGAAATATTTCAATAATTCATAATCCCCCCGGCCTCCGCCTCCTGAACATAACATCATGGGAACTTTTGGATATTTGGCTCGAATACGCTGAAGCACTTTATACAAGCCTTTTATATAATCTACATACAAATTAGACTGCGGAATACCTTTTTTATTGAGATAGGCAGAATACGCATTGTAAATTACGGCATTACAATCCCATTTTATAAAAGCCAATTCAGGATTTTCAACAAATAAATCGTCCACGATTCCAAAGACAAAATCTTGAACTTCAGGATTTGATAAATCCAATACGAGCTGATTTCTATAATAAATCTCAGGTCTTTCTGGTTGTCGTATGACCCAATCCAGATGCTTTTCGTATAATTCACTTCTAGGATTAACCATTTCAGGTTCTATCCAAATTCCGAATTTTACTCCTTCTTTCTTGGCTTCTTTTACCAAATAACCCAATCCGCTAGGTAATTTTTTTTTGTTTTCCTGCCAATCACCGAGTCCGGCATCATCATTATTTCTCGGATACTTGTTCCCAAACCAACCATCATCCAATAAAAATAGATCAACACCAATCTCTTTTGCATCTTTAAATAACGATTTTATTTTATTTTCGTCAAAATCAAAATAAGTTGCCTCCCAGTTGTTCAGTAAAGTAAGACGTTCTCCCTGTCCATCCAATATTCTGTATTTTCTCGCCCAATCGTGTAAATTTCGACTTGCCTCGCCAGTTCCATTATTGGACAAAGCATAAATTAGTGGCGGAGTTTTAAATGTTTCGTTGGGAGCCAGCGAATATTCTGAAGCAAACGGGTTAACCCCTGCAATAAGACGAAGATTTTTATGTGAATCGACTTCGAAGTCTAGCTTAAAACTGCCACTCCAGGCCAACTGACCTACCAGCACATTTCCCTCATTTTCGGAAGCAGGTTTCCCAAAAGACACCATAAAATTTGGCGTTTGCAAAAGCATTGCTCTAGTACCTAATTTTGAATCTATAGTTTTTATCCCTTGAGTCAACATCGTTTCTGTCGGCTGCATTTCTTTTAAATATTCGCCTTGAAAACTCGTTAAATAAAAGTCTTTATTGGCAAAATATAAATTGGCCGAAGCATATTTTTGCAATACAACCGGTTTTTTCTCCTTATGTTTTATTTCTGTCCACTGTTCGATGATGTTCTCTTTTTCCCAAACTTTATAAAACAAAGTCACTTCAAAAGGATAAGCAGGATCTTTCAGAAGAATACTGGTAAGGGAAATATGGGTATCAATTTTTTCTTTTTTATGACTTATATACTTCAACTCTAGTGATGGATTTCCATCTGCATGTTTGACCTGAATTGCTGGCTCAGATAAATTCCAAGTTCCCGCAGGCGTATAGGCAGAATTATAAATCCCTGCATTGGATTCGTCATAGTTATAATTTGCAGCCACTGCCCCATATTCATTTTCATGCTCTAATGGTTTCCCAAAATAAACCATTCTCAACCTGTTGTTACTATCGGTTTGCAATAACAACACGTTATTTTCAGTGGTAATGGGAATGATTGTTTGTGCCGTTAAATGATAAGCACACAAAATAAAACCAAAAAGAAATTTAATTTTATTACTCCCAAAATAAGCTATTCTTTTCTCTTTCATAATTCTCTTTTATAATTTCATATAAGAAATATATTAAACAAACATAACGCACCATTAAAATGAGGTCATTAGTTCTAATATAAAAATATGGAATATTTATTTGTAAACATCAATACGTTAAAGACAAAACCAGACTAATAAAATATTAAAAAAAGTTAAAGGCAAGTTGTACACTTGCCTTTAACCGAACCTAAACAAACATTAATAACCATTACCAACTTAATTTTTAATACCCAGGATTTTGTGTATATAATCCTCCCGTAAAATCAATTTCTCTTTGAGGTATTGGATAATATTCATCTCTACCTGCCGTAAATTTTGCGCTTGAAAGAAAACTTCTTTTAGTTTTCTCTACATTTAGATAAGCATTCAATACTGGTTCAGCTTCACCCCATCTAACAAGGTCAAAAAATCGAGGTCCTTCCATTCCAAATTCCAATCTTCTTTCAAACTTAAGAGCTTTCAAAGCATAAGCTTTATCTGGGAATGAAACATAAGGCTCCACTTTATATACATTCGACGCACCTGCTGCTAGAGTCATTGCTGTACTTGCAGCTGCTCTTGCTCTAATTAGATTTATGATTGGCAAAGCCTCATCTTGTCTATTCAATTGTATTAAAGCCTCTGCTTTGAACAATAAAACATCTGCATATCTAATAAAATCAACATTTTTAGAAGTACCCACGAATGGTCCGTTTTTTACGTAACAAGAGCAGTCCGGAGATTGTTGTTCTTTCATATTTCCAAAATACCCATAAACACCCGGATCTCTGGCCCAACTAAAATTATAAACCATATCACCCGCATCTTTCAATGTGTTTTTATATTTAAATGGTCTACCAGGCACACCTACAGTATGATCAATTCTTGGATCAAGTGTTACCCCAGCTGCAAGTGATGATTTACCATCTGTACCTACGGTATTATATATATCCGAATTATTAAAAGTATCCAATAATGGCAAACCAGTAACAGCATCTGTTTTGAATGCATTTACCATATTTTGACTTGCTAGGTGAAAACCACAACATCCATAAAGGGCTGTACCATGAGGTGAATTTAATCCTGTAACAAAACTTACTCTACCTGTATTGGTTCCATCATTGATAGAAAACTGAACTGCCCAAATAGATTCTTGTCCGTTATCGTGACCATCTAAGAAATTAAACCCATAATCAGTCTCCAAATTTCCAGTTACTTCATCTGCATAATCGATAACTTCCTGTAATCTGGCTGGATTAATATTCGTTACGGCATGAGTTGTGGGATTTTGCTCATAGGCTTGATACAATCTCAATTTTGCTAAATATGCAGAAGCTGCATTTTTATCTGCTCTACCTACTTGATCTTGTGATTGAGGTAAATTATCATGTGCAAAAATAAGGTCTTCGGCAATTTTATCCCACAATTGATCTGAAGTTAAATCATTTGAAGTTGCCAAAATTTGTTCTTTAGTAAGATCTTCTGTAATGAAAGGTACTTTATTAAATAACAATTTCAACATAAAATGAGAATGAGCTCTTAAAAAACGAAGTTCTGCCTGTCTTTGTTTTTGAAGCGGATATTCTGCTTCTGTTAATGGATTTATAACCGACAAAGCAAAATTTGCTCTTGAAATTGCTTTATAGTGATTCGTCCAAGTTCTTGGCAACATCCAGTCTCCATAATCAGGAATAGTTAAATTATATTGCTCATAAGTATCCACTACATCAACATCTGAACGTCCTCCTCCGCCTTTGTAGGCATCATCTGAACGCACACTACCATAAACCCATTGATTCGTGATTGGACCAACCATTTCATCATTTCCTATTGCAGCATAAGCCGCAGTTACAAGAGCATCGGCATTCTCAGCCGTGGCGACATTACCTGAAGACAATACTCCTGTAGGTTCATAATCTAAAAAATCCGAGCTACATGATGCCAAAAATAAAATTGACAAGAAGCTAATTACTATTTTATTATATTTTTTCATGAGAATTATTTAAAAGTTTAAGTTTAGCCCTAAAGAGAATGTTGTTGGCACAGGAATTCTATTTACATCTGTACGTTCCGGATCAGAGCCGATATATCCTTTTGGAGTAAACCAGAATAGGTTCTCTCCTTGGGCATATATTCTACAATTTGTCAAAAACCCAGTTTTATTGATAATCTCTTCTGGTAAGGTATAACCTAATTGAATGTTTCTAACTTTGAAATAAGAATTGTTTCTTAAAAAATATTCAGACATCTGCGTATCATTATGTGCCAATGAAAGTGATGGAACATCTGTATTAGTATTCGTTGGAGTCCAAGCATTAAGTGTTCCCGGACCAGCATTCTCTCTACCTTGTACAAAATTATTCCAATTGATATAAGGGTCAACTCCTTTTCGTCCTGTAACACCAGAACCAAAGATGGACATATCAATATTTTTATATGCTAAACTAATATTAATACCATATTCCAATTTTGGTTGTGTCGAACCGATAAAAGTTCTATCATCAGAATTGATAACTCCATCATTATTGATATCAACATATTTAATACCTCCTAATCTTGAAGCTACCTGAGTAGCATGAGAATCAATATCTTCTTGCGATTGGAACAAACCATCAGTTTTGTATCCAAAAACTTCAAACTGTGAATGACCAACGATTGAATTCAAAGCTGTTCCAGGATACGCTGATCTCACTTCTTCCGGTAGTTGTGTAATCTTGTTTTTCGTAGCACCAAAATTGGTTGTCACATTAAAATTCAATCCGTTCTCAAAAGTGTCCGAATAACCTAAAACTAATTCCCAACCTTTGTTTTTAGTAGAAGCTCCGTTTACAAAACGTTGTTGTCCTTCCCCTACAGCTGAAGCTACTGGTGGTTTAATTAATATCCCGTCGGTTTTTCTAGAAAAATAATCAAACGAACCTGATAGTTTATTTTCTAAAAAAGCAAAATCCAAACCTATGTTAATCTCTTTTGTAGATTCCCATTTCAATCCAGAATTGGCTGCCTGGATGGAAACAAAACCTGAAGGTAGATTTCCTGTATTCGCCCCATTCAAATCATAAGCCGTTCCAACATTATAATAAATATTGAAAAAATCTGGAACAAAAACATTTTGATTAGAACCGTATCTGGTTTCGTATAAACCAAAACGGGCATTATCCCCAATAGATTGATTTCCTACCTCACCATAACCGGCACGAAGTTTTAACAACGAAACTTCTTCAACATCTTTTAAGAAATCTTCATTATTTATTTTCCAACCTACAGTTGCAGCTGGGAAAATTCCGTATCGATTATCTGCCCCAAATCGGGAAGAACCGTCTCGTCTGATAGTAAAAGTGGCTAAATATTTATCTGAAAAAGAATAATTTAACTTACCAAACTGTGAAAGCAACCTGCTTCCTGTCGAAAGTCCATTTGATGTTCTGGAACCAGTTGCAGCCGATAAAACAAAGTAAGTTTCCGATTCTACAGCAAATCCCTCTCCACGAGCAAATAAAGTGTTCAAATCTGTTTTAACAGATTCGGTACCAACGATTACCCCTATTTTATGATCAGAAAGCCTAACATTATAGCTTAATGTATTCGAAATAGTCAAACTAGAATATTTATTGGTATCAAAAGTCAAACTATTATTTCCTCTTGTAACAAATCCATTGTCTACTCTTGGCTCAATATCTTTTTTACTGTAATCATTAAAATCAATTCCGATACTGTTTCTATAAGTAAGATTTTTTGCGATATCAATTTCCGTAAAAATATTTCCATAAAGAGACACTCTCTTCGTATTGTCCCATCGATTCAAATATTGCATCAACAAAGGATTATTTCTATCCGAATAACCTGATCCTAAAGGACCTGCGAAATCTCCAGAGTTTGTATAAACCGGAATAGTTGGCACTAATGAAACCGCTAGAGCTGGCGTAGGAGCACTACCTACATCCGTAGACGCTAATGTTTCGTTAGATTGGGTGAATTGAGAATTAATTCCAAATCGAACTTTGTCATTAAACAATTTAAAATTGGCATTTAATCTGGCAGTGTATCTTTCGAAATCAGTATATTTCAACATACCTGTATTGGACAAATACCCTAAATTTAACATCGCATTAGATTTATCAGTCCCTCCCGAAACAGACAAATCGTTGTTGCTGACAAATCCTGTTTTATACATTATATCTTGCCAATTGGTGTCTCCTGCAGGAACATTGGTATTTCCTCCTACATACTGTTGAACTGTTACACCATTTAAAACAGGATCATTCAGATTATTATTCCAGTCAAAATTATAGATTTCTCCATAACCATCTTCAGGAGGTGTCCCATCATTTACTGATGCCTGCCATAGCACTTTACCCCTGTCGACTGCATTCAACATTTTATACCTTTGTTTTTTCTCTGACATAGAGGAAATACTAGTACTGTAAGATACATTCATTTTTTCCCCTTTAAAAGCATTTTTTGTCGTTACCACAATAACTCCATTTGCCGCTCTGGAACCATAAATAGAAGAAGCAGAAGCATCTTTTAACACTTGTACAGATTCTATGGCACTTGGATTTAAACTGGCAAAAACCTCCGGTCTTACAGTGGGAACTCCATCAATCACATACAAAGGATCAGTATTACCTAGAGTACTTACCCCTCTGATTAAAATCTTGCTGCTAGTACCACTTGGATCTCCAGATTTTTCAACAGATAAACCAGCAACCCTACCCTGTAACGCCTGCATAGTGTTACCTGAACTCATACTTTGTCCTGTAACAGGCTTTAATTCAACCACGACAACTGCACCGGTCACATCGACTTTACGTTCTCTTGAATAACCAGTTACAACCACTTCTGTTAGTTGTTGTGATTCTGTCTTCATAACAACATTTATAGTTGTTTGTCCATTCACTTTTATAGTTTGGGTTACATAACCCGTATAACTAATTACCAAAGTGGCATCTTTAGCTACATTTAGTGAAAAATTACCGTCAAAATCCGTGGTAGTACCATTATTGGTTCCTTCTATAACAATTGAAGCACCAGGAAGTGACATCCCGTCTTCAGAAGAAGTTACCACTCCTTTTATTCCAATGTTTTGGGCCGTAATAGAAAAAAAGGAACCCATTAGAATTAAATACAAAATGATTTTTCGTTTCATAATTTAGATAGTTTAGTTAAAATTTAATTGGTTAATTGTTAAAGCTTCAATAGTAAAATTGAAATTTTCCTTATTGACAGAAAATGTTTGCATCGGTTTTTCCGGAAAAAATATTTCTGTCATAACTGTTTTGCCATTATTATAAAAAACTTCGATAGACGTTTTATCAATAATTACTCTCACGTCAATTTTATCGAAATCTTCCGTAAATGGAGCTTTAGAAATTTGCTTTGCAAAAGCATCTGAAAAAGACAAATTCCCTGATTTTTTTCTATCAATGAAAAAGTAATTTTCCTTTTTATTGATACCAAAACTTATACTGTTGTTAGAACTATTGGAGAGAGAAAAGGTATACACGTCTTTTTTCAAATTCTTCAATGTAAATCGAATATCCAAACTTGATAAATCAACCGATGACTTATCCACCAACACCGTTTTTTTATCCTTTATATGTAGAATATCTTTTTTAATTGTTTTCGAAACATAATTCTGCAACTCTCTCACAGGCTGAGATGTAACCCTATAATGCCCATTATTTTTAATCAGAGATAATTCTCTAGGAATAGTCATACTACCACGCCATTTTTCGGTAGGAACTTTATTGGCATACTGCCAGTTAGACATCCATCCTAGAAACAACTTTCTTCCATCTGTTTCAGAAATATTTGACCAAGTTACCCCAGCATAATTATCTCTTCCATAGTCAATCCACAACCCTTTTTGTCCATCCATATCTTTAGAAAAAGATTCATCCAACACAAAGGTTTTTCCATCAAAATCTCCTACAAAATATTGGGTAGCCGATCCTCCATTTGGACCACCTGGATTGATACTCAGTAAAAGCACCCATTTGTATTCATCAGAATCACCTATTAGCATTGGGAAAAAATCAGGACATTCCCAAACACCACCGTGTGCTCCTATACTTTTTCCAAAATCTGAAAGCATTTTCCATTCTTTTAAATTATTGGAACCATAAAAAATTGTTTTATCTCCTGCTGCCAATACCATCAACCATTGTTTATGTATGTTGTCCCATGTTATCTTTGGATCCCGGAAATCTTTAAGACTCGGAAACTCAATCACAGGATTACTTTCATACTTAGTCCATGTCAAGCCTTCATCCAAGGAATAGGCAATTCCCTGAGATTGTACTCCTGGTTCTCCCGATTTTTCCTTTTCTGGGTTATGATAGGTAAACATTGCTACGATAGGTGGATTTTTTAGACTCCCAAAACCTGAAGTATTTTCTAAATCGACAACTGCACTTCCTGAAAAAATATATCCTTTTTCATCCGGATAAATAGCGATTGGTTTTTCTGTCCACGTTACCATATCTGTACTTATTGCATGCCCCCAATGCATCGGCCCCCAGACATTTGAATCTGGATAATATTGAAAATACAGATGGTAATATCCATTGTAATAAAACATCCCATTAGGGTCATTCATCCAAGCATTTTTAGGAGTAAAATGAAAATTTGGTCGGTATAATTCTTCTTCCGTATATGATTTTTTATCATCTGAAGACGACTCTTTACAGCCCGATAAACTAAGTACCCCAACAATACAACACATAAATTTTAAATATTTTTTTATACTACTTTTATTCATGACTCTAATTATTTTATTAATTTTTTACTTAATTCTTCTAGAGAAATTCCTTTGGTTTCCGGCATTAAAAAGGCCACAAACAAAAGTTGAAAAACCATCATTGCCGCAAAAAACAGAAACACTACACCTGGTCCAATTGAAGAAAATAAAAATGGAATTAGTGATGGAATTAAGGCGGCCAAAACCCAATGGGTTGTACTTCCAAAAGATTGTCCTGAAGCTCGGAGGTGATTTGGAAAAATCTCTGAGATAAAAACCCATATAACTGCTCCTTGTCCAATAGCATGTGAGGCAATAAAAAGGAACAAAAAAGTTGGCACAGCCATTCCTTCCCATTTCATAAAGAAAGCTATAGAAACCAGACTAAGTGAAATAATGTAACCTATAGAACCGATATACATTAATATTTTCCTTCCTAATCGGTCAATTAAAAAGACACCCAATAAAGTAAACATCAAATTAACAACACCAATACCTATGCTGCTTAGTAAAGCTGTACTTTCACCCAATCCAGCTTCTTGAAAAATTCTAGGGGAATAATATAGAAAAGCATTAATACCGGATAACTGATTAAAAAAAGCCATCAAAAAAGCCAAAATTAAAGGTGTACGATATTTTTTTAAAAAGATATTGTCATTTGCACTCGCAGCATTTTTATTGTCGAGTTCTATTTCCTTTTGCATTTGTTCATAGTCAGCTTCTTGCCCCATTAAAGCCAACACTTTTCGAGCTTCCTCATTTCTGGATTTAGAAAATAACCATCTTGGACTTTTTGGTATAGTAAAAATGAACAGAGTATAAATAAAAGAAGGAAAGGCTTCCACCCCCATCATCCATCTCCAAGAGTTCTCCCCCGTATTTCTCAACAAATAGTTAGATAGAAAGGCCATCAAAATTCCAAAAACGATATTGAACTGATAAAAAGCCACTAATTTCCCTCTGTCTTTTGCAGGTGCTATTTCTGAAATATATGCTGGCGCAGCAATTGTTGAAGCACCTACACCAAGGCCTCCAATAAATCTAAAAGCTGCAAAAACATATGGATTGTTTGCCCATGCTGACCCAATTGCAGAAAAGAAAAACAATATTCCTATCCATAATAATGTATTCTTTCGTCCAATTTTATTCGTTGGAATCCCACCGAATATGGCTCCGAAAACAGTACCCCATAAAGCCATCCCCATTACTACCGTTCCATGAAAAGCATCTGATGAATCCCATAGTACTTGTAACTTTTTATCTGCTCCTGAGATTACAACTGTATCAAACCCAAAAAGGAATCCCGCTAATGAAACAATCACAGACCAAACAACTATTTTTTTCATTATCTAAAAATATTAAATTGAATTGCTAAGATATCTGCAAAAAAAAGGTTCGGATTTTGAATATGTAACATTTTATACAAAAGCAACAATTACAAACAAAAATAACACGTAATTATCTGATTTACAGAGACATAAATCTATTGGTAAAATATACAATTTCCATTATTGTTACACTCATGTTACATAAGATTCAATCATGTTACTTAAGAATTATTAATAAAAGTGATTTTTTTAATGAATATCATTTTATTAAAGCTTTTTATTTTCTAAAATGATAATTTTAAAATTTTAAAGAGTCGAAACAGATACACCATAACAACAATTTGTCATTATTAATTCTGTAAATTAAAAGACTAATCTAGGTCACAAGGAAGCTATTTTAACAAACAAAAGTCCATTCAAAAAATAGAATGGACTCCTTATTATTATCTAAATAGAAACTATATATGCATTATAAATATGAAGTTTATTTATAAAAAAAGCACGTTGGTTTGAAAACGTGCTTTTTATTTTTTTCAAATCAGAAAAAGTGACTTTGTCCTTATTGTAAAAATTGCCCCTGAATTTTGATTCGCTTAATACAATTAAGTATAACTGCAAAACATACCTTTAATATCATAATAATAATACTTCCAATTATATTAACCCATAAAAGATATATTACACTTTAATTTTGTACTCCTTCGGGGAAACACCAAATTTATTTTTGAATGAGGTCGAGAAATAATTTGGAGAAGAAAACCCTACCGCATAAGCAATCTCAGAGATGGTTTGGTCTGATTTTTTCAATAATTCTTTTGACTTATCTAAGCGTATATTATTAATATGATCACTGACACTAATTCCTAATATTGCTTTAACTTTTCGATATAATTGTACTCGAGAGATAGCTAAATTTTTAGCTAAATCCTCCACAGTATACGAGGAATCATCGAGATTTTCATCAACAAGTTCGTTTAACCTTTTTAGAAAATCCTGTTCGGAAACACCAAAACAACCTTCCTCTATATTTATGATATTATTGGTATAGTAATATCTTAATTTTTCTCTATTAAATAATAATGATTTTATTGATTGCGACAAGACTTTCAAATTAAACGGTTTAGTCAAGAAAGCATCTGCACCGCTGTCTAATGCCTTTAGATACGAATCTTGATCATCTGAAGCCGTAAGAATAATGGTTGGAATATGAGAAGTTCTTAAGTCTTTCTTTAGTATTTCACAGATTTGAAACCCATTTAATTCCGGTAAATTTAAATCACAAATAATAATATCCGGAATCAACTCTAAAGCTCGTTCAATAGCATTTGTTCCATCTGAAGAAAAAAATGTGTATTCGGTTGAAAACTTATTAGACACAAAATCCAATAAATCTTTATTATCCTCAATATATAAAACGGAATATTTATCATCGGCATGCTTCGGTTCCATTTTTTGAATGACTTCTGAGTCCAAATAATCTGCTTGATGCACAAAATCTAACACAGGCTCCTTTATAATTGAGTTTTCATCCAAATGTTCTTTGCCTAACAGCAAAGTAATGATAAATTCCGCACCATTTTTTGAAACGATATCGATAGTACCTTTGTGCAAATCAATAAAACTCTTAGACAAATGGAGTCCAATTCCAGAGCTATTTTTATAGTTATTGGAACCCTGATAAAAAGCATCAAAAACATTATTTGTCTCTTTTTCCGGAATTCCTATCCCCGAATCTTTAAAGTGAATATGAACCGTATTATTTATACTATCTTCTTTTATCGAAATAGAAATTTTACCCTTTTCGGGAGTAAATTTAAAGGCATTTGATAAAAGATTAAAATACACTTTATCCATTAAATTCCTATCAATGTAAACTTCTAAATCTTCATTACTTGTAGTCAACGAAAAGTCGATTTCCCTTTTTTTGGCTTCCCGATTAAAATCAGACATGATATTCTTCGAAAAATCATATAAATTGGTTTTAGATGCTCTTAATACAAAATTATTATCTTGATTTTTTCTATAATCCAATAATTGATTAATCAATCGGAGTAATCTTCTAGAATTATTATACATCAGGACAATCTCATTATTTACCGCAAGTCCTTTATTTTTAAATTCATTCGCTAATGATTCTACTGAACTCAAAATTAAAGTTAGTGGAGTTTTAAATTCATGCGATAATCCAGTAAAAAAATTAAGTTTTGCCTCATTGTTTTTCTTTATTTCTTCAACAAATTGTTCTATCTCATTTCTTTGACTTAGAATTTTCTCGTTAGTAATTTCTAATTCTTTTTTCTTACGGCGAATCATGAAACCAGAATAAATACTATAAATGGCCAAACTTAAAACAATTATCAATAATGAAATTAAGAGTTTTAGCAGATTACTTTGGGTTGCATATTTTATCTCTTGTTTATGTATAACACTTTGTTGTTGCTCTATACTTGATTGCTGAATAGTTATTTTGTCGAATTGATTACTTAATATATCTGCATTTAAAGAATCTATAAGTATCGTACTAAGTTTATTGTTTTTGGGAACAATTTCTTTATTCATTATTTTCAAGGCGAGTTTTATAGCTTCACTACCTCCGGTTGGGTATAAAACTGTCGCTTCCAAAATTCCATCTTTAACATATTGAATCCCTCCATTTGGACCATTAATTCCGTCAACACCAGTGAATTTAATTTTTTTTCTTAATTTTTTGCCTCTTAATATTTGCCAAGCCTGATAAGCAATTACATCATTATAAGCATAGACATAATCAATATCCGGATTATTCTCTATAACATTTAAAAAACTATTTTTAGGCAATTCATCATTATCCGCTTCTATTGTAATTACCTTAATCTCTGGATATTGATCCACAATCTCTTTAAAACCAATACTTCTTTCTAATCCTGGGGAAGTATAAATGGCACCTTTGATTTCAAGAATATTCGCTTTACCCTTGGATGACGAAACAATATGCCTACCCGCAATTCGACCTATTTCTATATTGTCTGCTCCTAAATAAGCATTGTAATTTGACGTATTAACTTTTCTATCAACTATAATAACAATAATACCATTCGCATTTGCTTTTTCTATTACTGGTACTAAACGATCTGATTCAAAAGGGGAAACAATTATTACATCAACCCCTCTTTTTATAAATTTTTCAATGTCCTCAATCTGTTTTTTATAATTACGATTAGCATTGCTAATTTCCAATTCCACTTCTGGATGAAGCGAGGCTTCCACTTCCATAGCATGGCTCATCGATTTTCTCCAAATATCATGATCAATACTTTGCGAAAATCCAATGGAAATAGGTTTCACATCATCTGTTGATGATTTACATGAATACAGAAAATTAATAATAATAAAAACTACTAGGGAAGTATATTTTCTTAACATAAATTATAAAAATTAATAACTGCAATAACTAATTAGAATCTTAATATACATTTAGTGCTTAAATCACAAGACATGTTTTAAAAAACTTTCTATAAAAGAAATAAATATCAAGAATTGGTCATTTCAATCGTGAAGTAAATTATCCTTTTACAAAACCAAACACCTTTTATCTTTTCAGTATCAAATGATTTTATTCTAGAATCACAGACAAATATATAAAAAAAGAAGTCTAATACTGTAATAATTAAAGTCCTCTATACCTCTTTAAAATTAATCATTGTTGAAATTGTAGTAAATAATACGGGGTGATTTTTTCTAAACACATTTGGTGTTTCAAAAAAATGTTCTAAGATTACCGATAAAAATTCAAATTGATTTTCATAAGCATACAACCTGAAATATCCTTTTGTTCGCAATTCAGTATTCAAATTACTATCGGTATAATACTTCATAACCTCATTGAATTCATCTTGAAAAATTACCGCACTGGGATCATTATTACTTAAACAATGAAAATGTAACGCATGTGAGAATTCATGTAAACCAAGATTAATATTATCATTTGTTGTTTTATGTCCCAAAACAAAATCTTCCCATGAAAAAACGATAGTCTTCATCCTTGGATTGAATTCTCCTTTATGATAAGCATCATTTATAGTCGAATAATAATTAGTCGGATAAATAATTATCCTTGAGAACTGACCAATTAAATAACTTCTCATCCCAAAAGTCAACATTACATAGGTCCCAGCAATGAGTGTTTTCATTTGCTCAGTAACAACAATATCATTTCCAATAAACTCGTAATTACCTATAAATTCTTTTACTCTATGTTCAAAATACCTTTTCTTTTTCAAAGATAATCGACCATAAAAAGGAAACTCTGTGACTAAAAAATCTTTTTGTTTTTTTTTAATTTTCCTGAGAAATGGATACCCGTATAAAAAAAGCGGCTTATTAAATATAAAAACATAAACAGGTTCGATAATTCTAAAAACAATGAGTTGAAGAACAAGAATCCCAAAAAAGAGAATAATCAATATTTGAAACACTAGAGTTACATCCATTTATTAAATGTTGTTTTACACTCAAATCTACATAAAAAAAAATCCAAAAATATCAAGACAACTTGATTATTTTGAAGTTTTTATGAGTTTGTGACCGCGGCAGGGTTCGAACCTGCAACCCTCAGAGCCGAAATCTGATATTCTATCCAGTTGAACTACGCAGCCATTTTTATACTGTTAAACTAATAGTTTCTTTACAATTGTTGAGATAGTTTTTCCTTCGGCAGTTCCGCCTAATTGCGCAGAGGCCAATCCCATAACTTTACCCATTGAAGCAATACCTGAAGCACCCGTTTCTTCAATTATTTTTGCGATTACCACTTCTATTTCTGCTTCACTTAATTGTGCTGGTAAGAATTTTTCAATTACTGCAACTTGTGCTAATTCTGGTTCTGCCAAATCAGGACGATTTTGTTCCGTGAAAATTCTAGCGCTTTCTTTACGGGTTTTTACTAATCTTTGAAGCAATTTCACTTCATCATCTGCAGTGATTTCTTCCTTTGAACCTGATGCCGTTTGTGCCAAAAGCAGTTCTGATTTAATTGCTCTCAATGCTTCTAATGCAACAGTATCTTTGGCTCTCATGGCTGTTTTTATTTCATCCATGATTTGAATTGATAAACTCATATTCTTTATTGTTAATTTGGTTAATCGACTTTGTCTCGATTGATTAAAATGCTATTTTATAAACGATTCTTTTTATGCCCCAGATGGGAGTATAAAGCCTTTTTGATAAAAATTCTTTTTTTCTTGGAATAAATAGCGACCAACGGAAGCTCATTCAATTCCTTAGAAAAAACATTTTTGAAAAAAGCTTGAAACGACAGCTGGATCAAGGCCCAAATGAATCATTCTGATTAAATGCGATTGCGAAGATAAAAAAAATAACCCGAAAATTAAATTCAATTTTCGGGTTAGCTATTTTGATTTTATAACTATTAATCTACGTTATCATGCAAATACGAATTATTAGAACGCAACTGCAAATCGTTATTACTGTCAGTTCCCACAGAAATTCTTGAATTAGTCGTATTTGCCTGTGTATTAGAAATATCTATTCCTAATCGTTTATAAGCTGGTTCTTTTTCGTACTCATCAATTTTAGAAACATTATTATGAAACTTATAATTGAATTCTTTTAATTTTTTTCTTCTTTCATCAGCTCTCAATCGCAATGTTTCCTCGATTGTCATTTCTATCGGTGAAATTTCCTCTAAATGAGAAGGTGTATTTAGCGTAGGCTCCACCTTTTTCATTGTTATATTCAGCTCCTCAGGAATCACTTCTTCCACCACTTTTTCAACGGGTTTAGAAGCCATAAAATCATTCTCTGCTTCCATATATTCTTCCAAAGAATATTTGATGATTCCGTTTTCGGACAATTCTGTTACCGGCACAAACTGAACGGGCTGATTTACTTTTATTTCCTTTGTTTCTTCTGTTAATTCGAATAAAACTGGCGCTTCTTCTTTTTGAGCTACCGGTTCTGGCTTAGCAATTGGCAAATCAAAAGAAAAAGTGGTTTGCTCTTGTCTTTCGGTAGCTTTTGGCTGTTGTACTTCTTTTATTTCAGCTACTTTTGGAGCTTCAATAGTAAAATCGATATCTGAAATAGGAGAAACAATTTCGAAAGTAACATCTATGTTTTTAATAAAATCAGACATTACCACCAAGTCGTCATGGACAACCGGGGCAGCAATAGCTTCAGGAGCTACTTCTTCTTCCAATAAATCAAACACGATTCTTTCTTCGGTATTTGAACCTGGAATTTCTTTGTTTACATCAAAAGCGGTAACCGTATTTTGAGTTAGATTATGAACGCTTTTTTGTTCATCCTCTAAGGTATGTATTATTTTTTTAGGTTCTGTATTTACGATACCGTTTTGTTGTTCAATATCAAAACCTGTAGCGATAATAGTTACAGCAATAGCATCACCTAAAGTATCGTCTTCACCGACACCCATAATAATATTAGCATTGAAACCGGCTTCAGATTGAATATGGTCATTGATTTCACCTATTTCATCTAAAGTAATTTCATTTGAGCCAGAAACGATGAGCAACAATACATTTTTGGCACCTGTAATTTTATTATCATTTAATAATGGTGAATCCAAAGCAGAAATAATCGCTTCTTTGGCTCTGTTTTCACCAGAAGAAACAGCCGATCCCATAATGGCAGTCCCACTATTAGACAATACTGTTTTAGCATCGCGTAAATCGATATTTTGTGTATAGTGATGCGTAATTACCTCGGCAATACCTCTTGAGGCCGTAGCCAAAACTTCATCCGCTTTTGAAAATCCTGCTTTAAAGCCTAAATTTCCATAAACCTCTCTTAATTTATTGTTGTTGATAACAATTAAAGAATCGACTTGTTTACGCAATTTCTCAATACCGATAAGTGCTTGTTCTTGACGCACCTTTCCTTCAAATGAAAATGGAAGCGTCACAATCCCTACGGTAAGAATTTCTCTTTCTTTTGCCAGCTGAGCAATTACTGGAGCAGCACCAGTTCCTGTACCTCCACCCATTCCGGCAGTGATAAAAACCATTTTGGTGTTGCGATCTAACATTTTTTCAATATCAGCAATACTTTCAATAGCAGATTGTTGTCCAACATCTGGGTTTGCACCTGCACCAAGTCCTTCCGTTAAATTTACCCCTAACTGAATTTTGTTTGGCACTGAACTGTTTTGTAACGCCTGTGAATCTGTGTTACAAACAATAAAATCCACCCCTTTGATTCCCTGTCTAAACATGTGGTTGATGGCGTTACTACCGCCTCCACCTACACCAATTACTTTTATAACATTTGATTGATTTTTAGGTAAATCAAATGAAATACTTCCAAATTCTGAGTTGCTCATCATTTTATTTGGTTTTTGATATTAATATTATAATGTTATTTTTAGTGGCAAAGCCTATTCTGCGTTATCTAAGAAATCTTTAATTTTATCGACATACCTATCAAAAAAAGATCTCTTTATTTTATCTCCTGTAGATTCTTCTTTTTTAGCTATTGTCTGCACTTCTTCTACCCTTTGATCCTGATTTACTTCGGCATTTTCAAAAACTGGCGCTCTATATACCGCTTCTTTAGGCTGGGCAATTTCGTCTAATTTTACTGCACTTTGCGTATTATTTTCAATACTATTCATTACTAATCCCACTGCGGTAGCATATAACGGACTTGAAAATTCTTCGTCTGAATTCCCTGCTAAATGCTCATTTGGATAGCCTATTCTAGTATCCATACCAGTAATATATTCGACTAATTGCTTGATGTGTTTTAATTGTGCTCCACCACCGGTAAGTACAATTCCTGCAATTAATTTTTTTCTTGGATCTTCATGTCCGTAAGCTTTAATTTCAGTAAAAACTTGCTCAATAATTTCAACCACGCGGGCATGAATAATTTTAGACAAATTTTTCAAAGAAATTTCTTTTGGCTCTCTTCCTCTTAATCCAGGAATAGAAACAATTTCGTTGTCTTTATTTTCTCCTGGCCATGCTGAACCAAACTTAACTTTCAACAATTCCGCTTGTTTTTCTATAATGGAACATCCTTCTTTAATATCTTCGGAAATCACATTTCCTCCAAAAGGAATTACAGCAGTATGGCGGATAATTCCATCTTTAAAAATGGCCAAATCAGTAGTTCCTCCTCCTATATCAATTAAAGCCACTCCTGCTTCTTTTTCTTCTTGACTCAGAACCGCATCAGAAGAGGCTAATGGCTCCAAAGTTAATCCTGACAATTCAATTCCTGAACTTTGAATACAACGCCCTACATTTCTAATGGATGAAGCTTGTCCCACTACTACGTGAAAACTAGATTCCAGTCTTCCACCGTACATTCCGATAGGTTCTTTAATTTCAGACTGCCCATCAATTTTGAATTCTTGCGGCAATACGTGAATAATCTCTTCTCCTGGCAACATGGCCAATTTGTTCACTTGATCAATTAACAACTGAATATCTCCTCCTCCAATTACTTCTTCAGGATTAGAACGACTGATATAATCGGTATGTTGAATACTGCGAATGTGTTGTCCCGCAATTCCAACCACAACATCTTTAATTTTGTAACCTGAATTATTTTCAGCTTCAAGTACTGCTTGTTGTATAGATTGTATGGTTTGTGTAATGTTATTGACCACACCTCTAGCCACACCTAAACTTTTGGATTTACCAACCCCCAAAATTTCTAACTTACCATACTCGTTTTTTTTGCCTATCATGGCAACAATTTTGGTTGTCCCAATATCTAGACCCACTGCAATATTCTCTTTTTCCATTATCTATTATTTAGTGCAAACTACTTGTTGTGTAAATCTGAGATCAATTTTTTTATATTTAAACAGCGAACTATCTAAAACCGCTTTCTGAAAAAAAGCTTTATAATTATTAAATTTCACCTCTACTTTCTCCATATTACCAAAATCAATTTGATAATTAAAATTTCTGTTGAGCATTTTTAAGCTACCATTAGGCATAACATGAATTGAAATGATGTTTTTTTTCAAAAAATCATCGTCAAAAATGATCCTAAATATTTGGGCTAATTTCTCGTTATTTTTCTTGCTTATATTTCCCGAAACAAGCGGAACTCTCGCTGTAAAATTATCAGACAATGGCATTACATCTCCTTTGTAATCAATATAAAAAGAACCATTCTCCTTCAAAACTCTAGCGACTGGAGTTTTTTGTTTCACCACAGCTTTCAACACTCCGTCGATACTCACAAACACCTGTGATTTCTCAATCATTTCATTCGAATCCAGTATTTTTTCCAGCTTATTCAAAGCTAATTTTTCTTTTTGAATACTTGAGGCACTCTCATTATTTTCTATTAACAATTTATTAACCGTTTCCTTTTTCAAAAAAAGGGCATTATCCCCTTCAAAAACAACAATAGATTTGGTTAATTTTCTACTCTCATTTCGATTTGAAGTAAACGAAAAAAGAAAAATCACCAATCCAAAAAGGAGTATTAATCTAATATTTGTCCAATTAAATAGTTTCATTTAATGCTTGTTTAATTTCCATCACCAATTCCCCAATATCCCCTGCTCCAATGGTTACAATTATTGGCGCATCACTTTCTTTAATCGTACGAATTAAATTTTCTTTCGAAACTAATTTCTTATTTTTATTTGTGATTTTTTCCAACAACCAAGCCGAAGTAATTCCTTCCATAGGCAATTCACGAGCTGGGTAAATATCCAACAAAACCACTTCATCAAATGCGGATAAACTTCTAGCAAAATCATCAGCAAAATCTTTTGTTCTACTAAATAAATGCGGTTGAAAAACAGCCAACACTTTTTTATTAGGATACAATTCACTAACGGCCTGATGTACTGCATTTATCTCCGTTGGATGATGGGCGTAATCATCAATATAAACTAACTTATCTGTTTTTATTTGATACGAAAACCTTCTTCTTATCCCTTTAAATGAAGCTAAGGCTGTTGCAATGGCATCGGTTGGGGTGCCGAATATTATTGCCATTGCGACAGCCATTAAAGCGTTCATCAAATTATGCTTTCCTGGTAAACCAAAATGTAAATCTTTTATGATTGAAGTTGGGGTTTTTATATCAAAAACATAACTACCATTTTCAATACGGACATTAATGGCAGAATAATCCGCTACTTCGTTTACAGCTACTGTAAGTCCCTTTAAAGGCAGTTCATTTGTTACAAACAACTTACTTTTATCTTCCACTTTATTAGCAAACTGAACAAAGGATTCCTTTATCGCATCGCTCGTACCATAAATATCTAAATGATCTGCATCCATTGAGGTAACGCAAGCAATATCTGGATGCAAATGCAAAAAGGAACGATCAAACTCATCTGCTTCAACCACCGTTACCGACTTTCCGGTTCCAATAAGATTAGAGTTGTAATTCTCAACAATTCCACCCACAAAAGCAGTAACATCTGCTCCACTCTGATGTAAAATATGTCCTAAAATACTGGAAGTGGTTGTTTTACCATGTGTTCCTGCAACCGCAAAACAAAAAGTATCTTGGGTAATAATTCCTAATACTTCCGCTCTCTTTTTAATTTGGTATCTGCGCTCAATGAAATAATTCCATTCTGAATGGGTTACTGGCACAGCAGGTGTATTAATCACCAAGGTATTTTCTATGTAAAAATCTTTAGGAATCAGATCAATACTATCTTCAAAATGAATTAGGATTCCGCTATCAATCAACTCTTGGGTTAATTGTGTTGGTGTTTTATCATAACCCGCTACTTTTTTGCCAATTGTCTTAAAATACCGAGCTAAAGCACTCATTCCGATGCCACCAATTCCGATAAAATAAACGTTATGTATTTGATTTAAATTCATTTTTTTATTTTTTAGCCAAAAAGGCACTAGACATAAATTTTAACTTGACCTTATTATTTTATCAGTTTTACGATTTCATCTGCAATTACTTTGGTTGCATCAGGCATCGCCAACTGTTTTATATTTTCACTCAATTGCAGTTGCTTTCCTTTATCTTTTAACAAGGCTTCAAAAACAAGGCTAAACTCAGCATCAAGTTCAGATTCTTTTAATAACAAAGCTCCTTTTTTATCTACAATAGCTTTGGCATTTTTTGTCTGATGATCTTCGGAAACATTAGGAGACGGAATAAATACGACCGGTTTACCCACAATACATAATTCTGACACCGATGACGCACCCGCACGGGAAACTATAACATCTGCAGCAGCATAAACCAAATCCATTCTCTCAATAAAAGCGAAAACCTGAACATTTTCCGTTTGGTACTTTTTATACTCTTCAAAATATAGTTTCCCACATTGCCAGATGACCTGAACATTTTGAGCCGTAATTTTACCCCGTTCTTTTTCGATTAACTGATTTATTCTTCTTGAACCCAAACTCCCACCAAGCACTAAAAGTGTTTTTTTGGAAGCATCTAAACCTAGATATTTTATGGCCTCATCTCTTTTACTATCAATATCAATTAAATCCTGACGCACAGGATTTCCGGTCAAAATCATTTTGTCAGCTGGAAAAAATCGCTCCAGATTATTATAAGCCACACAAATTGCATTTGCTTTTTTGCTCAATAATTTATTGGTAATTCCAGGGAATGAATTCTGCTCCTGTATTACTGTTGGAATATTCATACTATTCGCCATCTGCAATAAAGGACCACTGGCAAACCCCCCCGTTCCAATAACCACATCCGGTTTAAATTCTTTTATAATTTTTCTGGATTTCCATAAACTATTAATTAATTTGAATGGAAACATAGCATTCTGTAACGTTAATTTGCGTTGTAGACCAGAAATCCACAATCCTTTGATAGGATAACCCGCCTGAGGAACTTTTTGCATTTCCATTTTATCCTGAGCTCCCACAAAAAGGAATTCAGCATCCGGAAAGCGCAATTTTAATTCATTGGCTATTGCTATTGCCGGATAGATATGTCCACCGGTTCCGCCTCCACTCAATATGAATTTATAGTGTTTCATTTGAATTAAAAATTATATTTAACTTTTAAAATTATTTGTTCGAAACCGCATCCATTGGATTACTGGCTTTATCCTCTATAGAATAATCTTGCTGAGTTTCCTCCTGAGCATTCAATTCGGCATCAATTAATTTCTGAAGCGCTTCCTCTCTTTTGGCAGCCACTTTGAGCTCCTCTTCTATTTCTTCGTCTTTTTTGGTCACACTGATTATGATTCCAAGTGCAAAACAAGTCATCCAAATAGAACTCCCCCCACTACTAATTAACGGTAAGGTCTGTCCGGTAACCGGTAATAATTCGACAGCTACCGCCATATTAATCATGGCTTGAAATATCATCGGAAAACCGAGCCCCACAACTACCAATTTCCCAAAAAGTGTATTGGCTTTATGCGACGCTATAACAAATCGGAACAGCAACAATAAATACAAACCTAAAATCATTAATCCACCCAAGAGCCCATATTCTTCGACTATTATGGCAAATATAAAATCGGAAGATGATTGAGGTAAAAAATTCTTCTGAACACTTTTTCCGGGCCCTAACCCATAGATTTGTCCTGATGCAATCGCTATTTTAGCTTTCTCTATTTGATAATTATCTTCATCCGGTTTATCAGTACTAAAATTCTCGATTCGACTTCCCCAAGTAGTCACCCTACTAAAAAATCTAGAATCTGGAAAAGCTTTCGCTATAAGTATAAAAAAGGCCAAACAAACTATACCCGAACCTACGATAATCCCAATATATTTAATTGGATATTTACCTACAAACACCAACATAATTACCATAGAAAAAATCAAGGCAGTCGTTGAAAAGTTGGCAGGAAGAATAAACATTAAAGTAATAAATACAGGAACCCAAAGTTCTTTTAGAGATTCCTTGAAATCAATGGCTTCTTCTCGAGTTTTAGATAAATATCTGGCAACATAAATATATAAAACTAAAGACGCCAAAGTTGAAGTTTGGAATGTGATTCCAACAAAAGGAATTTGAATCCATCTACTGGCATTTGCACCAGCGATAACTGTTCCTTTAATTAAGGTGTAAGCCAATAAAATCCAAACCACTGGCAATCCAACTTTAG
The DNA here is from genome assembly GCA_023259675.1 of Flavobacterium sp. GTDB lineage: Bacteria > Bacteroidota > Bacteroidia > Flavobacteriales > Flavobacteriaceae > Flavobacterium. The sequence goes on along the minus strand of JALRGT010000008.1, from coordinate 77,862 downwards.
AAATTGCCCTAAAATAATGATATGGCATTTTATGTACCCAGAAAATAATCAAAAAACCGATACAAATATGAGCTAAATGTTTAACCAAATAGCCTAAAGTATTTCCGGTTCCGTGGCCCAAATAGGCTAAATTACTACTGGCGCTAAAAACAGGCATAAACGAAAACAAAGCCAATAAAGCCACAAATGACCAAATGCCTTTATCTCCTTTCAAATTGTTTATTAACTGTTTCATTATTCTTGGTTATAGTTTTTCTTGGTTAAATTTGAAACTTTAAGCGCTCCTATAAATGCATAACTGCCTGTTTAAATTGTCTTCCTCTGTCTTCATAGTTTTCGAACAAATCAAAACTGGCACAAGCTGGAGACAATAAAACAGTATCTCCTTTTTCTGATAAACGCTGGGCCATCTTCACTGCATCGTTCATATTGTTTACTTCAATCATAACATCTACGACATTCCCGAAAGCATCTATTATTTTTTTGTTATCGATACCAAGGCAAATAATCGCTTTTACTTTTTCACGTACTAATGACATCAATTCATTATAATCATTTCCTTTATCTACCCCACCAACAATCCAAACCGTTGGTGTATTCATACTATCTAAAGCAAAAAAAGTTGCATTAACATTTGTCGCTTTTGAGTCATTTATATATTGTACATTTTGAATTTTCAATACTTTCTCCAAACGGTGTTCTACCCCTTGAAAATTTGATAAACTTTCACGAATTGTCGCCTTTCTAATTTGCATCAATTTTGCTACAGAAGTTGCTGCCATTGCATTTTTCATATTATGTTTTCCTTCTAAGGCAATTGATTCCGTTTCCATTTCAAATTCTTCTTGATTGATTATTACTTGCATGATTTTGTTTTTTATAAATGCTCCTTCACTGAATTCATTGGTCAATGAAAAAGGGATTAATTTTGCTTTTGTTTTATTCTTTTTTAACCACTCATTGATTGCCTCATCATCGGCATCATAAATGAGATAATCCTCTTCGGTTTGATTCATTGTGATTCTAAATTTAGAATCAATGTAATTTTCATATTTATAATCGTATCGATCTAAGTGATCCGGACTAATATTGGTAATAATGGCAATATGCGGTTTGTACTTTATGATTCCGTCCAATTGGAAACTGCTTAACTCCAACACATACGAATCATATTCTTCATCAGCTACTTGCCAGGCAAAACTTTTTCCGATATTTCCGGCTAATCCCACATTTAATCCTGCCGATTTCAACAAATGATAGGTTAACATCGTTGTTGTTGTTTTCCCGTTGCTTCCCGTTATGCCAATCGTAATTGCTTTTGTAAAAGGCGCCGCGAATTCAATTTCTGAAATTACCGGAATTCCTTTCTCTATAAGCTTTTTTACGATTGCCGCTTTTTCGGGAATTCCTGGACTTTTCATTACGACATCGGCATTTAATATTAAATTCTCCGTGTGCTTTTCGTCCTCCCAAGCAATCCCATTATGTATCAGAACTTCTTTGTAATTCTCTTTTATTTTTCCATAATCGGATACAAAAACGTCATAACCTTTTTTCTTACCCAAAATCGCAGTTCCAACACCACTTTCACCCCCTCCTAAAACTACCAGCCTCATACTATCTTAATTTTAGGGTAACAATTGATAAAATGGCTAACATAATGGCAACAATCCAAAAACGGGTTACAATCTTACTCTCATGATATCCTTTCTTTTGATAGTGATGATGCAACGGAGACATTAAAAATATTCTTCTGCCTTCACCAAAACGTTTTTTAGTATATTTAAAATAACTCACCTGAATCACAACCGAGAGATTTTCGACTAAAAATATCCCACACAATAATGGAATTAATAATTCTTTTCGAACGGCAATCGCCAATACTGCGATGATTCCACCAATGGTTAAACTTCCGGTATCTCCCATAAAAACGGATGCAGGATAAGAGTTGTACCATAAAAAACCTATTAAGGACCCCACAAAAGCGGAGATAAAAACGGTCATTTCTCCCGAATTGGGTATGTACATTATATTAAGGTAATTGGAGAAAATAATATTTCCGGAAAGGAAGGTAAAAATCCCCAGTGCCAGTACCGATATCGCAGAAGTTCCTGCAGCCAATCCATCAATACCATCCGTTAAATTGGCTCCATTTGACACTGCCGTGATAATAAAAATCACAACCGGAATAAAAACCAACCAAGCCCATTTTTCATATCCTTCGCCTGTCCATGCCAATAATTCAGCATAATCAAACTCATTATTTTTAAAAAACGGGATCGTAGTTGCCGTAGATTTTTCCTCTTGAGGCGCCTGATAAACTACATTTTCGGTGGTAACTTTAAAAACGTCCGTTTTACCGGTATCCGTTCTTACCGTCACACTTGGGCTGAAATATAGAACCGTACCTACAATCAAACCCAATCCTACTTGACCAATCACTTTAAAGATCCCTTTTAAACCTTGTTTGTCTTTCTTGAAAATTTTAATGTAATCATCCACAAAACCAATAGTCCCCATCCAAAGTGTCGTAACAATCAATAATACGATATAGATATTATGCAACTTAGCAAACAATATAACCGGTAACAAAGTGGCAAATATGATGATTAACCCTCCCATAGTTGGCGTTCCTGCTTTTTCATTTTGTCCTGCTAAACCTAATTCCCTAACGGTCTCCCCTACTTGTTGATTTCGAAGGAAATTGATGATTTTTTTTCCAAAAATAGTAGACAACAACAAGGAAAGCATAAATGCCAAAGCCGATCTAAAAGTGATATATTGAAACACTCCTGTCCCAGAAATATCTAATGTTTTGTCTAAGTACTCAAATAAATAATACAGCATATTTCACTATTTATGAAGTTGTTCTAATATCTCTTTCACTATTTTCATATCATCAAAATCATGACGAATACCTTTGATTTCCTGATAAGTTTCGTGTCCTTTTCCTGCAATTAAAATAATATCATTTGGTCCAGCCAATTGACAAGCCACTTTTATAGCTTGTTTCCTGTCGGAAATTGACAATACTTTTCTTTGATTATGAATGGCAACACCTTGTTCCATTTCAGCGATAATGACATCCGGATCTTCATTCCTTGGATTATCTGAGGTAAGAATCACTTTATCGCTCATTGCCGACGCAATACCAGCCATAATAGGTCGTTTGGCCACATCTCGATTTCCTCCACAACCTACCACAGTTATTAATTGTTCGTTTTTGCTTCTAATATCATTTATCGTTTTCAATACATTTTCAAGCGCATCTGGGGTATGTGCATAATCCACAATTGCAATTATATTTAAACTATTGGATACAATAAATTGAAAACGTCCGGATACACTTTCTAAATCAGACAATAAACGGAGTGCATCTAAACTGTCCATTCCCAATTCGACGGCAGTTCCATAAATTGCCAATAAATTATATGCGTTGAATGTACCAATCAGTTTCACCCAAACTTCATTGTTATTAATCTTTAACAACAAACCCGACAATTGATTTTCAAGAATTTGCGCTTTATAATCAGCATATGATTTTAAGGCATAGGTAAGTTTTTTTGCTGCTGTATTTTGCAACATTACGGAACCATTTTTATCATCAATATTTGATAATGCAAAAGCTGTTTTAGGCAGATTATCAAAAAACGATTTTTTCACATCTCTATATTCGGAAAAAGTGGCATGATAATCTAAATGATCGTGAGACAAATTGGTAAACACACCTCCTGCAAAATGAAGTGCTTCTGTTCTTTTTTGATGAATTCCGTGAGAACTTACCTCCATAAAACAATACTCCACTCCAGTATCAACCATTTCTCTCAAATAGTGGTTAATGGTAATCGAATCCGGAGTCGTATGAGTGGCTTTATATTCAATATCATCTACCATTATTTTCACTGTAGACAACAGCCCCACTTTAAAACCTGCCTTTTTAAACAATTGGTACAATAAAGAAGCAATCGTTGTTTTTCCGTTAGTTCCGGTTATTCCAACTAATTTCAAGGACTCAGAAGGATTCCCAAAATAATTGGCTGCCATAAATGCCAACGCTTTATTAGTGTCCTTTACTTGTATATAAGTAATTCCAGATTCAATATTTTCAGGAAACGTATCACAGATTATTGTTTTTGCTCCTAATTCAATTGCCTTTTGAATGTAATCGTGTCCATCAGAAACAGAACCCCTTATGGCAACAAAAATATCATTCGATCCTATTTTTCTAGAATCAAACTCCATTTTATCGATAGCAATATCGGTCGAACCCTTTACAGCTTCAATAGCAACTTTATATAATATGTCTTTAAGAATAATCACAATAATTCTAATGTTATGTTTGTATTATCTATAATATCTTGACCGGCTTGTAATGACTGTTTTTTCACCTTACCCATTCCCACCGCTTTAACTTTGAGACCCAAATTTTCTAACAACGCCACTGCATCCATACCTGGCATTCCTTTTACATTTGGAATCGTATGCTTACGATTTTGTAATTTTGTGTAGTATAAATTGAAATTGCTTTCCTGTTTTTTTATTTTTCGATTCAAATCTTTTATTTCATTTGTAGAAGGAACATCTGTAAATATTTTTTGAGCAATCCTTTTAAAAACTGGACCAGCAACATCGGCACCATAATAATTATTATTTACCGTACTTGGCTTATGCACTACTACGATGCAAGAATATTTAGGATGATCTGCCGGGAAATAACCCACAAATGAGGATGCATAATATTTACCCGCACCACCATCTTTTGCATAATTCACCGCAGCTGTTCCCGTTTTTCCAGCCATAGAAAAATCTTTAGAATACAATTTTGATGCTGTTCCTTTTTTTACCACATTAGCCAAGACCGCTTTTACTTTCAAAAGAGTTTCATTAGAACATATTTTGGGGTTGATTACTTCTTTTTCGACTTTCAAGATTGTTTTATTCCATTCTTTAATCTCAGAAATAAATTGTGGCTTTACCATTTCTCCATTATTTGCTACAGCATTATAAAAAGCCAAAGTTTGCATTGGAGTAACCGAAACACCATATCCAAAAGCCATCCAAGGCAATGAAATATTAGACCAATTTTTATCGGTCGGCTGTGGAATAAATGGTCTTCCCTCACCTTCAAAATCCATTCCCAATTTTCTATTCAAACCATAAGAGTTGACATGATTAACAAATTTGGAAGGATTATTTTTATAATTATCATAAACAGCCTGAACCATTACCGTATTTGATGACAATTCAAAGCCTCTAGCCAATGAAATTTTACCATATCCTCCTATATGAGAATCTCTTACCGATTTTCCAGAATATTTAACTATCCCACCATGTGTATCATAAACTGTACTTGTATCTGCCACTTTATCTTCAAGAATTGCCATCAAATCAGCCAACTTGAATGTTGATCCTGGCTCATGAGATTCGGCTACAGCATAATTTGTAGTTTCATAATATGTACCATCATTTGCTCTTCCTAAATTAGCAATTGCCTTAACCTTACCTGTTTGAGTCTCCATAACGACCACACAACCATGATCTGCCTGATAATCTTCCAATTGTTTCAACAATGCATGATGCGCAATGTCTTGTATATAAACATCTATTGTTGAAATAACATCATAACCATCTTGCGGCTCTACTTCATCGATGTCTCGAATTGGTTTCCATTGCCCTTTAGCAATTTTTTGTTTTAAAACTTTTCCGTCTTTACCATTCAAATAATCTCTATACGCCCATTCTATCCCTTTTCCATCTAAATCTCCGTTCGGCTTTCTTCTTTCATAACCAATAGTACGTTCGGCAATTTTACCAATAGGATGTTCCCTCACGGTCTTTTGCTCTTTGATCATTCCACCTTTGTAAGCACCTAATTTAAAAAGCGGGAAATTTTTAATTTCAATATATTGTGTGTAACTCAAATTGCGAGCTATAAGATAATATCTGTTTTTATTTGCTCTCGCCTTTCTAAGTTCATTTTGAAAAAAACTGCTTGATTTCCCCAACACTAAAGACAAAGAATCAGATAATGCTTCTACATTTTTTTCGAAGTCTTCCGCTTTTGGAGCTAATGCATCAAAACGAATTTCATAATTAGGAATAGAGGTAGCCAACAAACTACCATCAGAAGAATAAATATTTCCTTTATTGGCCGGAATAACAAAATTTCTAACAGTCCTTTCTTTGGCTATTTTTCGATAATAATCCCCTTCAACCCATTGAATATTTGTCAATTTAACAGCAATCCCAATCGCCATCAAGAAGACCGCAAATGCAACCAGATAAATTCGGTACGATATGTATTTATCTTCTACTGCCATATTTTTTTAAGAAAGTTTTTCTCTTCTTCTTTTTTTACTTTTATCTTAATGGGAGGAACCGTAGAAGGAAAAATTTGTCGTTCAATCATTTTTTCCGAAATGGTAGATTCCATTTTTAATTTCATTAGTTGCGATCTTCTATCTACAAATTCGGAACGCAATTCTTTTACCTCGGTCGTTAACGCTGCTATTCTAAATACTTTTTGCTCGAATTTTTGAGTATTTGCAATCATAACAATAGCCAGAATAATAAGAAAAATGATAAAACGCCAATTTTTGATTGCATCATCATCTATCAGAAAGCGCGCTTTTAATATATTATAAAGACCATATTTCATCTTCAAATTATTTTTTTTCGGCAATTCTTAATTTTGCACTTCGAGCTCTATTATTTACCTTAATCTCTTCAGCATTTGGAACAATCAACTTTCCTATAGTTTTAAATGGAACTGAAAAATTTCCGTAAAAATCTCTTTCCGGCTCTCCTTCAAACATACCGTTCTTCATAAATCTTTTCACCAATCGATCCTCCAATGAATGATAAGAAATCACACTTAATCTCCCATTTGGATTTAAAATTTCCAAGGATTGCTCTAAAAATTCTTTTAAAACATCCATTTCTTGATTTACTTCAATTCGGATTGCTTGATAAATCTGAGCCAATATTTTATTACGAACTCTATCCGGCAAATATTTAGCTAAAACTTCTTTTAACTCATCTGTGGTTTTGATTGGACGATGTTCTCTTGCTTCTATAATTGTTCTAGACAAAGCAGGAGCATTTTTTAACTCACCATAATCCAAGAAAACCCTTCTCAGATTCGCATCATCATATTCATTTACCACCCGATAAGCGTTTAAATTATTCTTTTGACTCATTCTCATATCCAACTCCGCATCAAAACGAGTAGAAAAACCACGCTCAGGAACATCAAACTGATGTGATGAAACCCCTAAATCTGCCAAAATACCATCTACTCCTTTCACACCATAAAAGCGCAAAAACCTTTTAATAAATCTAAAATTTTCATTAATCAGCGTAAATCGCTCGTCTTGAATTGCATTCTCTAAAGCATCCTCATCTTGATCAAAAGCAAACAATCTTCCGTTCGGTCCCAACCTACTCATAATCTCTCTCGAATGTCCTCCACCTCCAAAAGTTACATCTACATAAACCCCGTCCGGTTTAATATTCAAACCATCCACAGACTCTTTAAGCAAAACCGGATTATGATATTCCATTGTCATCATCATTTAAATTACCCATTACATCTTCTGCTAAATCAGCAAAATCTATGTCATCACCATTTATTGATTTCTCATACAGCTCTTTATCCCAAATCTCAACAATATTTACCGCAGAAGAAAACACGACATCTTTAGCAATACTTGAAAAAACAACTAAATCCTTTGGCACCAACAATCTCCCTAAAGCATCAATCTCAACCATCTTAACACCGGCTGTAAATCGACGAATGAAGTCATTGTTCTTTTTTACAAATCGATTTAACTTATTAATTTTTTGCATCATTAAATTCCATTCCTCCATCGGATACAACTCTAAACAAGGTTGAAAAACAGAACGCTTCAAGACAAAACCTTCTTGAAGAGAAGTAGCCAACTGCTTTTTTAAAGGCGCAGGCATCAAAACCCTGCCCTTAGCATCGACCTTACATTCATATGTTCCAACAATTGTATTCAAAAGAATAGTTTTAAAATGGTATAGAGCAAAAATATAAAAAATATTACCACTATTTACCACTATCTACCACTTTGTTGATAAGTTTAACCACTTTGAAACAAAAACCCTTAATTTTTGGACTATCAAGCCATTAGCTTTCCATTCGTTTATTTGAAAGAATATTCAAACACAGCATATTTTACCCTAATTTCATCAAAAGTCAGACCTCAAAAAAGGTGATTTCGATTCAAATGAACCATTAAAAAAAACACATTTTTACCTCATCAGAACAATAAAGAAATAAAGTAGTCGAAAATATATACCCAAAATTTCTAGTCAAAAATTCTTTTTAATTTATTAAATCCTATATTTGTCAAAATTGAAAATCCGGACTCATAAACATGGAAAAAAACTATAAAAAAGAAGGAAGATACAGCTATTATGAAGCTGGCGAAGGTACACCAATTGTAATCTTACACGGTCTTATGGGAGGACTAAGTAACTTTGATGGTGTAGCCAGTTACTTTTCTGATAAAGGTTATAAAATTGTAATTCCTGATTTACCTATATACACACAAAGCATATTAAAAACCAACGTAAAGAGCTTTGCCAAATACGTTAAAGATTTCATCACTTTTAAAGGATTTGATAGAGTAATACTTTTAGGAAATTCACTGGGCGGTCATATCGCCTTGTACCACACCAAGATGTATCCTGAAAAAGTTGCCGGACTAGTAATAACCGGTAGCTCAGGTCTTTATGAAAGCGCTATGGGAGACAGCTATCCTAAAAGAGGAGATTACGAATACATTAAGAAGAAAGCCGAAGATGTCTTTTATGACCCTAAAATAGCCACGCCAGAATTAATAGATGAAGTATACGCTTCTGTTAATGATCGAATCAAATTAATCAAAACATTAACAATTGCAAAAAGTGCCATTCGTCACAATATGGCAAAAGATTTACCAAAAATGCATGTGCAAACCTGTATTATATGGGGGAAAAATGACAAAGTAACACCTCCGGATGTAGCTCATGAATTTCACAAATTATTACCTAATTCTTCTTTATATTGGATTGACGAATGTGGTCATGCCGCTATGATGGAACATCCAAAAGAATTCAACAATATCCTGGAATCCTGGCTTACCAAAACCAATTTATAAACGTTTTTAAATTGAAACGTATATTTACTCAATAAAAGAATATGAAAATTAATACCGCCGAATTTGTAATTAGCAACTCAGATGTCAGTAAATGTCCGAAAGACTTTTTGCCTGAATACGCTTTTATAGGCAGGTCTAATGTTGGGAAGTCATCATTGATAAACATGTTGACTAACCAAAAAAAATTAGCAAAAACCTCGGGAAGACCAGGAAAAACACAACTTATTAATCATTTTTTGATTAATAACAATTGGTTCTTGGTCGATTTACCTGGATATGGATACGCAAAAGTATCCAAAAAAACCAAATCTGTTTTTCAACAATTTATTACAGACTATTTCGAACTAAGACAACAACTCGTTTGCGCTTTTGTACTAATTGACATCCGTCATGAAGCTCAAAAAATTGATATTGAATTCATGTCTTATATGGGGGAAAGTGAAATTCCTTTTTGTATTATTTTTACCAAAGCCGATAAAATTAGTAAAGTAAAAATAGAGTCCCATATTGCCGCATACAAAAAACAGATGTATGCCAATAATTGGGCCGAAATGCCTCTTTATTTTGTAACTTCCTCCACCGAATCCATAGGAAAAGAGGATCTTTTGAACTATATCGATGAAGTAAATCAGGAAGTATTCAAAAATAACAATCAATTTTAAAACTTCTTTTTAGACAATAAAAAAAGTTCCAGAACCTGTATCAGAGTTTTGGAACTTTTTTTTTTAAAATCTACTTTGTTAATTCTAGTTTTTCTGCAAAATATTCGCAGAAATCTTTCATGGTATCCGCCATTTTCTCATCTCCAGTTGCGCGATGAAAAGTATCAGACATCGCCACTAAAGTCTGATGAAAGAAAATTTTCATTTCATCGACAGGCATATCTTTTGTCCACAAATCAATACGCATACTCTCTTTGGCTTTACTATCCCAAATGGACAACATAATCGCTTTTGATTCCTCCAAATCTACTCCGCCGTCTTTAGCGGACCACAATAATTTTTCAGGAACACGGTTTTCATCTAATTCTACTAGAAAATTAATTTCTGATCTATTTTTATCTGACATTACTTTTTAGGTTTATATTTTGACTTTTCAAAAATTTCTTTTGGATTTGCTTTTAAAAATTGCTGCAAAGATACTTCATTATTACTCATATAAGAACGAACAATTTGCCATCCTATCCAAGCACCAACTTTCCCGGGGCTTTCATTATCTATTTCTAAATAAAATTTAGAGAATGGTGCTGGATTAACAAAACGAGAAAGTAATTTTTGATCATCACTATAAAGCAATTCTTTTTCAATAAAATAGCGCCACATATAACTCTCGTTCGCAACACACCAGTCCAGTTGCTCTTTTGTGTATCCAATTTTATCAAAATCACTGTAATCAGGCAATAATAAATCTTTTAGATACAATTCTTTACCAGATTGAATCATTTTAGAAATAAAATTCTCATTCCTGTTTTGAGGGATTTCTTGTTTTGAAAAACTACTAACCACATCAGGCATCATCTGTTTTTCTTCGAAATTCTGTTTAATATATTCCGGAAACTGATAAAATTTATGCTCTTTACCCAAATACATTTCTAAGGAAATCACCAATAAACTATCAGCATAAATTACCTTATTATTATAGTCCATCTCAGAAATTACCGTAATTACTTTGGGCGTTCTAGTTTGAGGGAAATAATATTTTATATGTTTAAAAAGCGCCTCGATGTTGCTTTTTTGTGATTCAAAATCAGGGAACTTCTTTTGCACCTCACCATACAACTCACGCCATAAAGGATTTTGCATTTTATCTAACCAAACAGAATCATCATTTCCAGACGGAAAAAAATAAGGGAATTCACGCTTTATCTTAGCTAAATCTTCGGGTGGTGTTTCAAAAAAAACTTTATCGAACCGCACCACTTTTACAGTTACAGGAATTACTTCAATTTTCTTTTCTATTTTATTTTTTTTATCACAGGATAAAAAAAAGAGCAATAAGGTAATTAAAATTAGGTAGTATTTCATTTTATTTTAATTAAATTTGTCCCCTTCTGAGATAAGAAAAGGAATACATAAGCAATTAACTGTGCAAATATACATCCCCGCCAGTTAAAATATCTATTATTATGGCCAAAAAAAGTACTATTCAAGTTGAAAAAGTAAACAATCATATTGTTACCTGGTTAAAGACATACGCTGAAAACGCTAAAGTAAATGGATTTGTTATAGGGATTTCTGGTGGAGTTGATTCAGCAGTAACTTCTACTTTATGTGCCCAAACCGGTTTAAACGTTTTATGTTTAGAAATGCCGATTCACCAACACGAAAGCCATGTTAGCAGAGCAAGGGAACATATAGAACAACTAAAAAAAAGATTTCCGAATGTATCTAACACACTAGCAGATCTTACGCCTGTTTTTGAATCATTAAAAAAAGTAGTTCCATCTGAATTCGAAGAATGCAAACTCAACCTAACTCTCGCTAATACTCGTGCACGTTTACGCATGACCACATTATATTATTTTGCTGGCGTCTACGGCTATTTAGTAGCTGGGACAGGAAATAAGGTTGAAGATTTCGGAGTAGGTTTCTATACAAAATATGGGGATGGCGGAGTAGACCTTAGCCCGATAGCCGATTTAATGAAATCAGATGTTTTTGCCTTAGGAGCCTATTTAGGCGTTCCTAATTCGATTTTGACAGCAGAACCCTCCGATGGATTATTTGGCGATGAGATGACCGATGAACAACAATTGGGAGCCAACTATGATGAATTGGAATGGGCCATGCTCGCCGATGAAGCCGGAAAATCATCTGAAGACTTCTCAGGCCGCGAAAAAACTGTGTTTGACATCTACAAAAGACTTAACAGAATTAACCAACATAAAATGAAAGAAATACCTGTTTGTAAAATTAATTTTTAGCCATAGTTTTTGTCAAAAAATTAGTATTAATACTTTTTTTTATGTAAATTTATAATTCATTAGAAAAAACAACTCTTTAAACAATTAAATACCACAAATACCATGATAAAAGTTTGTTTTGCAGATAACTATCCTGTCGTACATTTTGGAGTAAAATCATACTTCAAAGACCATGCAGACATATCAATTGTTGCCAATGTCGGCAGCTTTTTGATGATTAGAGACATTCTCCTAACTAAAGAAGTAGACGTCTTAGTTTTGGATTTAGAACTGGAAGGCCTTTCCAGTATTTTCGAGGTTAAATCAATTTTGAAAAACTTCCCGAAGACCAAAATTATTATTTTCAGCGGCCTTTCTGAACAAGTGTATGCTCCAAATGCGATTAAAGCTGGAGTTTCAGGATATGTTCATAAAAAGGAAAAATTGGAAACTCTAGGGTTATCAATTATAAAAGTGAACCAAGGAAAAATAATAATGAATGAAACGGTTAAGAAAAACCTAGCTTTAATTTCAAAACAAAGTAAAAGTGAACGTCTATACAGAAAACTTTCCAACAGAGAAGTTGAAGTTTTACGTTATTTGAGTGGAGGAAAAAAGAACCACGAAATCGCTGATATTCTAGGACTTAACGAAAAAACAATTAGTACCTATAAATTACGATTGTTGACCAAACTAAACGTTACCAACTTGGTTGATTTAGTTGAAAAAGCAAAAAAGCTAGAAATCGTTTAGCTAAATCGAGACATTACCCTTCCAAGTTTTTTGGAAAAGGAATTGATTAATTTATAATAATCAATTGCCATAGATAAATACTCTGTGTTATCTGAATTTGGTTCAGATGACATGGAGTTTTTTAATCCATCAATTATCATATCTACCAAATACCATCTCAACGTAAAAATAGTCTCCGACACATATTGACTTATGGTGTCATTTTTACTTTTGGGAAAAATATTTTGACCTTCCCAATTATGCAGGACCAAACTTTCATCTTCCATTAAAATATCGGTTACTTCTTGGGCAAATTCTGGTTTCAAATGCATTAAATACTGCTCAATATGAAAAACCTCATTCTGCAAATAATAATTAATCAAATCATTAAACAATGATCTGAATAACGGATTTGCCAATTCTACCTCATCTTCTTGTAAACTCAAATATATTCTTTGAAACACTTTATATTCTTTCTTCTCAATAAAATGTTCAATTTCGCCCTCTTCATTGGTTCTCAAAAGTACATCCTCAAATTCCTCCGTTTTATTTCCATATAAAAGTAAAATTTCAATAATTTTTCGCTCTAAGCGATACAAAATATCAACTTTTTGAAGCGCTTCTGGATTATCTGTTTTTACAACTTCTAAGGGTTGTTGCTCCTGTTTTGCTTTTTTTCCAATATCGGCTACTTCTTTTTGAACCAATTGTGCCAAAGTACTCACCAAAACTTGCTCCGAAATATCCATAATACGGGAACACTCCTGGATATAAATCTCCTGCTGTATGCGATCCGGAATTTTAGAAATACTTAAAACCATATCTCGAATCAAATCGGCTTTCTTGATTGGATCATTCTTAGCTTCATCCATCAACATTGATGCTTTGAATTGGATAAAATCTTTGGCATTATTTTCTAAATAAGCCACCAATTCATCATGCGACGTCTTTCTGGCAAAACTATCCGGATCTTCTCCGTCTGGAAAAGAAACAACTTTTACATTCATTCCTTCCTCCAAAATCAAATCGATTCCGCGAACTGAAGCACGAAGTCCCGCGGCATCCCCATCAAATAATACGGTAATATTTCTGGTCAACCTGTTGATTAAACGAATTTGATCTGGAGTCAAAGCGGTTCCGGAAGAAGAAACCACATTTTCAATTCCAGATTGATTGAACTGAATCACATCGGTATAACCTTCTACCAAAAAACAATTATTTTGTTTAGCAATTGCCTGTTTGGCCTGAAAAATGCCATACAAGACTTTACTTTTATGGTAAATATCGCTTTCCGGTGAATTGAGGTATTTGGCCGCTTTTTTATCATTGGTTAAAATTCGACCTCCAAATCCTAAGATACGTCCCGACATACTTTGAATAGGAAACATAACACGTCCTTTGAAACGGTCAAAAGGACGATCTTCTTTTGGAATAGTCAAACCAGTACTTTCCAAAAATTCCAATTTGTAACCTTTTCCCAAAGCTTCTTTAGTCAATGCATCCCAAGTTTCTGGTGAATAACCTAAACTAAATTTCTTGATTGTCTCATTATTGAATCCTCTTTCTTTAAAATAAGACAAGCCTATTGCCTTACCTTCTTCTGAATTTAATAGTGTTCTATGAAAATAATCTTTCGCAAATTCGGAAACCAAATACATACTTTCGCGAACATCTGTATTGGCTTTTTCTGCATCCGTCAGTTCCGTTTCTTCAATCTCAATATTGTATTTATTAGCTAAATACCGAATCGCTTCAGGATATGTAAAATGAGAATGTTCCATCAAGAAAGCCACTGCATTCCCGCCTTTACCAGAACTAAAATCTTTCCAAATACCCTTGGCTGGCGATACCATAAAAGATGGGGAACGCTCATCTGAGAACGGACTTAAGCCTTTGAAGTTACTACCAGCACGTTTTAAATTAACAAAATCACCAATAACTTCCTCTACACGAGCAGTTTCGAAAACAGTATCTATAGTCGCTTTTGAAATCAATTTTTTAAGTACTAAAGTTGGAAAGCTCCAAAGATACAAAGTTTGGTTTTTGAATATCTGCTTTATTGAACCTAAATTTTCATTAAAAAACATAATTTAAACTTTCCAAACAAATAATAACTCAACTGTAAATTTTCATTCAAATACATCAAAGCTTAAAATCATTTTAAGCCATTTCGCATTAAAATTGCTTAAAACAAAAAATTCCCTAATAGACTCTCACAAAATAACATCTTATCTAATTAAAACTATATTTTTTATTAAACTTTTCAAATAACTAAAATAGTTCCACAAACTTTAAATCATAAGTAATATTTATTCACTCATGAATACTTATTTCTTTTAAAACACCTCATTAAAATATTTTTGCATCAATCTGTATAATTTTAACAAAGAACCCGAAAAAACCCTAAAAAAAACAAATCATGGAAAATATTTTATCTGGTATTTCAAAAGGAAATCACCATCTAATCAGTTGTCCCAAAACGAAGAAAGCTTTAGACTTATGTGTCGCATCTTTAGGTGAAAGCCAGGATGTAGACCGTTGCTATATTTTTAAAAATAAATTAGAAAATGGAGCTCTAAAACTTTATTATGTCCATGAATGGTGTAATGATAGTGTCACTCCATACATTAACGACCCTCTTCTAAGCGGATTGGGTTATGATGATTTCCCCGGGCTGTTTGAAACCCTTTCCAAAGATGAAGCTTTATACGGTATTGTAAGAGAAAGCAAAAATGATTTATTTAAAGAAATCATGACGATGCAAAATATAAAATCTTATTTATTTACCCCTATTATGTATGAAAAAAAATTTTGGGGCTGGATTGGTTACGATAACTGTAAGGAGGAAAAAAAATGGCTCCAGAGCGAAGTTATGGCTTTACATACAGTTGCAAAAAATATTGGACTTCGTTTAAACCAAGATAAAAAAGCAAAAAAGTTAAAGAAAAATCTTAGTCTTTTAGAAAATCATATAAAAGGGACTAAACAAGCGGTATGGGAATATAAAGTCAAAAAAAGAACAGCGAAATTTTCTTACGCATGTGGCAGCATGCTAGGCTATGAAGAACATGAAATTGAACATCAGTATAATTTCTGGAAAAAACATATTCATCCTGAAGACATAGAAAATCAGGAAAACAAATTTAATGACTTTATAAATATCAAAACTGCTAATTATGAAGGAATTGTAAGAATGACACATAAAAACAAGCACACCTTACATATCAAATATTCAGGTACAAAAATATTTAACAAAAAAGGTAAATTATTAAAAGTAGTCTGCACACATATTGACCTTAGCGAGCTGATAAAACAGAAAAATGAATTAAAAAAATCTGAAGAAAAATACCGATTCTTAGCGGAAAACACCTCCGATATAATATGCCATCATGCGACTTGTGGAAAAATTACATACATATCAAATTCTTCTAAAGAAATATTAGAATATAATGCTGAGGAATTAATAAACAAAAATCCTTTTGATTATATCCACCTGCATGATAAATGGAATTCCAGAAGAGAAATTAGTAAAAATTATCTAAAATCAAATAGAAAAACAGCAACTTTTAGATTCCAAAAAAAAGACGGTAATTTTATTTGGTTGGAAAGTATAATCAGTCCCATAATAATTGACGACAATCATACCGGCTATCAAAGTGCCAGTCGAGATATCACTGAAAGAATGAAAGCGGCACAAGAAACAGAAGCAGCATTACTAAAAGAAAAAAAATTCAATGATTTAAAATCAAAATTCGTTTCTATGGCTTCGCATCAGTTTCGAACTCCTTTAACGGTGATTTATTCTAATGCGGAACTTATCGAGATGAAAGCCTCCTTTGTAAATAATGACTATCATTCAAAAATAACATCAGTAACTGATAGAATTAAAGCTGAAGTAGACAGAATGACTGAATTGATGAACAATATTTTAATTTTTGGCAAACACGAATTAAATAAATCCAAAACAGAATTAAAACCTATTGACTACACTAAATTTGTTGAAAACATTATTAAAGTCTATTTCAGTAATGAAGATGATGGACGAAAAATTAAATTAATTGTCAATGGAAACAGAAAAGATCTCTTAACTGACGAAACATTAACACTTCACATTTTTACTAATTTAATTAGTAATGCCTTTAAATATTCTAAAAACCGTCCGGAACCTATTATCGAATTAACGTACTTAGATTCTAGAATTAAAATAGAGGTAATTGATTTTGGTATCGGAATACCTGAAGAGGAACATAAGCAATTATTCACCTCGTTTTACAGGGCTACAAATACAACTACAATAATTGGATCAGGGTTAGGCTTAACTATAGCAAAACAATTTACCGAACAACTTAAAGGCTCTATTGAATTAGAAAGTATAGAAAATATCAAAACCAAATTCACCTTATTTTTCCCTTATGATCAAAACTAAAATTCTCATAGTTGATGACGAGTTAAATATTAGATAAACAAATTGTTTATTGTCAAAAATTATGAGGCAAAAACAGCTCAAAATAAAGAGGAAGCTGTGGATTTATTAGTTTAATAGACACATGACTTTAATCATGTGTGACATGACGAAGCAGCTAATGGATAGACAGGAATTTCAAAAATAGTCTATGAAAATAAATTTTTAAGTATCATCCCTTTCATTTTTTTTCTGCAAAAATCGAAACCAATTTAACTAGAAAAACTTTAACGCATGAGCTGATGATTTTATTTTTTCCTTTCAATAACATAATTCACCATCAAAATCAAAGCGTTTTTGAATTCAGAATCAGGGTAATTATTGAGAAGTATAAGTGCTGCTTGTTGAAATTCGACCATTTTATTCTCGGCGTAAGCCAAACCATTATTATTTTTCACAAAAGCGATTACCTCTTTGACACGCTTTTTATCTTTATTATGGTTTTTTATCGAATTAATCAACCAAGACTTTTCTTTGGAAGTACAATTGTTTAAAACATGAATTAAGGGCAAAGTCATTTTTTGTTCCTTGATGTCAATTCCTGTAGGTTTCCCAATGGCGTCATCGGTATAATCAAATAAATCGTCCTTGATTTGGAATGCCATTCCAATAAGTTCACCAAACTTGCGCATATTCTCGACTTGAACTTCATCTTCAATAACAGATTTGGCTCCAAGTGCGCAACAAGCAGCGATAAGTGTGGCTGTTTTTTGACGTATAATTTCGTAATACACTTCTTCGGTAATATCAAGTCGGCGGGCTTTTTCTATTTGTAACAATTCGCCTTCACTCATTTCCCGAACAGCAACGGAGATTATTCGAAGCAAATCAAAATCACCATTATCTATAGAAAGTAGTAACCCCTTGGAAAGCAAATAATCACCAACAAGAACGGCAATTTTATTTTTCCATAAAGCATTTATAGAGAAAAAACCTCTACGCCTATTACTGTCATCAACTACATCATCATGCACCAAAGTAGCGGTATGAATCAACTCGATAACAGAGGCACCACGATAAGTTCTTTCATTAACAATCCCACCTGAAACCATTTTTGCAGTTAAAAAAACAAACATCGGTCGCATTTGTTTGCCTTTACGGTTTACGATATAATAGGTTATTCTATTGAGCAACGCCACTTTAGAAGACATCGATTCATGGAACTTTTTTTCGAAAAGTTCCATCTCATTAAAAATCGGCTGTTTTATTTGAGAAGTAATATTCATTTAGGTTCCAAATATACTATTTTTAATAAAAAAATCGCCTGGTTTACCAAGAAGTAATCTTATTTTGAAAAATTATTGTAATTTAAATTAAAACACCATTTTCTTTCTGAAAATTTAAAATAAAAACAAGTAGTTCGTCGACTTTCCATACGACATTACCATTATTTCATTAGTTTTATGTGATAATTGTACCCCAATCAAACCTTTAATTAATTTCAATATCAAATGAAAGACCTTAAAACCTATTAAACCATGAAAACAAAAACTTTATTTTTCAGCGTAATGATGAGCTTCTTGACCTACACAAGTTGCACTAATGATCCCGATCCGAAAACAGCCGCCAATGTTACAACTGATGACATTGCAGCAAATCAACAAGTCGATGATGCGTTTGATGATGTTTTAGCGATTGCCGAAGACCAATATGAAGCGACAGAGGGCTCTATTACAGGAAAAACAAATATCCTACCTTACAATTCAATTTTACCGGACTGTGTCACTTTTAGTGATTTAGGTTCTACTGAATTAGTTAGAGTATGGACAATTATTTTTGGCACCGAAACCACTCCCTGTAAATTTAGAGGTCATTATTTAAAAGGTAAAATTATTTTAACTCGAACAAGAGGAACTACATTTCCAAAAACCATGACCATCACCTATTCTAATTTTTACATCAATGACAACAATATAGACGGAACTGCAACTTGGACACGAGAAATGGTGGGTACAATTGATGTAGACCTACATCCAAAAACGACATTTACAATGACAGAAATGAAGTTAACCACTAGTAAAGGAACCTACACAAGAAACGGAAACAGAATAAGAGAAATGATTGAAGGATTTGATACCCGAGCAATTCTTTCTGATAACGTATTCAAAACCTATGGTACTTTCACAACCACACACCCTAACGGAACCGTATTTTCTTCTTTGATAGAATCTGAAACACCATTAATTCACAAAACTGCCTGTAGCTTATTGGATACTCCAATGCCATTCCCAGTTTCTGGTGTTTTAAAACTTACAAAAAATCCACATTCTGCCACCATCAATTACGGATCTGGTGCTTGCGATAATTTAGCGACACTATCTATTGATGGAGGCGAACCAATTGAAATTACTT
The DNA here is from genome assembly GCA_023259675.1 of Flavobacterium sp. Classification (GTDB taxonomy): domain Bacteria; phylum Bacteroidota; class Bacteroidia; order Flavobacteriales; family Flavobacteriaceae; genus Flavobacterium. The sequence continues at coordinate 58,247 of JALRGT010000008.1, read as the reverse complement.
TAGGAAAATAATTTTTTAAGTGTATTATTATATAAAACAAAAAAGGAGTTCAAATTTGAACTCCTTTTTTACGCTTCTTTATTTGCCAATTGGCCACAAGCAGCATCTATATCTTTACCTCTACTCCTTCTAACTTTTACAACGATTCCTGATGATTCAAGTGCTTTTATATAAGAATTGATTGATTCTTCTGAAGCTTGTTGAAATTCGCCATCATCAATAGGATTATATTCAATCAGATTCACTTTACAAGGAACATATTTACAAAATTTCACTAAAGCATCAATAGATTTCTTGTCATCGTTAATACCTTTCCATACCACATATTCATAGGAGATCTTACTTTTCGTTTTTCGGTACCAATATTCTAAGGCTTCTCGTAAATCAGCCAACGGAAAATTTTCACTAAAAGGCATGATTCGGGAACGAATTTCATCAATTGCAGAGTGTAAGGAAACCGCTAATTTAAATTTTACCTCATCATCAGCCAATTTTTTAATCATTTTAGGAACACCTGAAGTCGAAACCATAATTCGTTTAGGAGACATACCTAATCCTTCTGACGAAGTTATCATTTCAATCGCTTTCAACACATTGTTATAATTCATGAGTGGCTCTCCCATTCCCATAAAAACAATATTTGATAACGGATGATTATAATATAAACGACTCTCTTTGTCTATGGCAATTACTTGATCATAAATTTCTGCAGGTTCCAGATTACGCATTCTTTTTAATCTTGCCGTAGCACAAAAATTACAATCCAAGCTACACCCCACTTGACTGGAGACGCAAGCTGTAGTTCTGGTTGCAGTAGGAATCAAAACAGACTCCACCACAAGGCCATCATGCAATCGAACCGCATTTTTCACTGTTCCATCTTCACTTCGTTGCATCGTATCTACCTTAATATGATTGATCACAAAATGACTTTCAAGCATGGCACGGGTACCCTTGGCAACATTAGTCATGTCTTCAAAACTATGCGCTCCTTTACTCCACAACCATTCATAAACCTGATTTCCTCTGAAAGCTTTATCACCATTGGAAACAAAAAAATCACGTAACTGTTCTTTAGTTAGGGCTCTTATGTCTTTTTTTTCGTTTTGCATGCTGCAAATTTAATGACTTTTTGTTGTTTTTATTAATTCCCAAAAAACAAATTCAATATTACACACACAAACAACTTTCCTTTCGTATGACTTAGACTACTAGAAACATTTTTTTTATTTTATTTCCATCAATGAAATCGATGTAGTTCCACTGTTTATTAATAAAAATTTAACAACTGATATTTATCATATATTTCCGTCCTTCTTCGACATAAATTTGTCTCATAATTAATACAGCATTTAAAGTATTAAGAAATAAAAAATGGATTGCAAACCAGAATTAAATTAAACTTAACATCTAGTATAATGAAATCAACAGCAAATAAATCATTTTTTTTAGCAATAGCGCTCTTCGGAATAATATTGTCTTCAAATGCTCAGAAAAATTATGAGCTAAACACTAAACAAAATTTTTCAGTATTCGGAACTTCAACATTACATGATTGGGAAATGAAATCAAGTGGCGGAACAGGAAATGCAAACTTTAGTGTTGCCGATTCAAAACTTTTAGAAATAAACGCCATTGCAATAAACCTTTTATCGGAAAGTATTAAAAGTGGTAAAAGTACCATGGACAAGATTGCTTATGAAACATTGAAAACTAAAAAATTCAAAACGATTAAATATGTTTTAAAAACAGCAGAAAAAGTAAACGAGTCAACTTGGAACTTAACTGGAACCTATACGATTGCAGGAGTTAGCAAAGAATTAAAAACTCAAGTAAAAACAATCGTTACCAATGGAACCATTTCTCTTCAAGGTTCAAACAAAATCACATTTGATGAATTTGGAATGAAAGCACCAACGGCACTATTTGGAACAATAAAAACAGGAAATGAACTTACACTAAAATTCAATATTAACTTTAATTAAATCAATCATGAAAAGAATTTATCTTTTAGCTGCTGCCTTACTAAGCTTAACGGCAGTAACTGCACAAAATAGTTTTGGACAAATACAAAATCTGATTCCACGTGATCAAACTGGAATAAATCAATTTGACGTTAAAAAAGACAGTGTAGAATTTAAAGGCATCAGTATTGACTTAGGAGCTGCTTTCGCCTTACAATTTCAAGCTATCAATTCATTCAATGATCATAATAGCACCACTATTCCATCAACAGTTAATGGATATCGATTAAATAATTTATCAAATAATTTGAACTTACCCACAGCAAACATGACCATTGGAGCTCAGCTATATGACGGTGTACGTGTGAATTTAGAATTATATCTTGCTGCCAGACACCACAATGAAACATGGGTAAAAGGTGGATATTTACAAATTGATAAATTAGACTTCATCAAAAAAGACTTCTTAGCTGATTTCATGAAATATGCTACTTTCAAAATAGGGCAAATGGAAAACAACTATGGTGATGCACACTTTAGAAGATCAGATAACGGTAGTACACTTGTAAATCCTTTTATTGAAAGTAATATCATGGATTCATTTACAACCGAACCGGGTATTGAAGTATACTACAATAGAAATGGATTCGTAAGTATGGTAGGAGTTACTAACTCTAAACTAAATCAAAATGTTGCAGAATTTATTCCTGGAACCACTACTACTGCTTTACCAGATCAAAACACTGTTGTGAGTCCTTCTATTTTAGCTAAATTAGGTTTTGACAAACAACTCAACGACGATTTAAGAGTCCGTTTAACAGGATCATTATATCACTGTGCCAATACAAGTGGTAACTTATATTCTTCTGACAGAGCTGGTAGCCGTTATTATGGCGTCATGACTCATGCAGCATACACAGGAGTATCTGGGGCAGTAACAAATAACCAAACTGCTGATTTACAAGGAAACCATACTACCGGTAGATTCAATCCTGGATTTGGTAACTGGGCTACTTCATTCATGTTTAACCCTTTTGTGAAATTTAAAGGTCTTGAATTCTTTGGTACTCTTGAAGTTGCTTCTGGAGGAAATAAAAAAGGAATGGACGAAAAACGTACCATAAATCAATACTCTGGAGACGTTGTATATAGATTTGGAGCCAACGAAAGTTTTTACTTGGGAGCTAGATACAATGTAGTATCAGGAAAATTAGCAACTACAGACGCTAAAGAAATAAATATTAACAGATTAGAAGCAAGTGCAGGTTGGTTTATGACAAAAAACATTCTAACTAAACTAGCTTATATAAACCAAAATTACAATGACTACTCTGTATTAGACAGCAAAGGCAATCCAAATGACTTATATGGTGGTAATTTTAAAGGTTTGATGTTCGAAGCTGTAATTACATTCTAATAAAATGAAATCGCCATTAACAACAAGTTTGTTGCAAACAAACACTAATAAATTAAAAGGCGATAACATATATGACCGCTAAAATATAACTTTTGCATATATGAAAAATAGAATTACAATAGGATTAATGGGTTTAGCACTTTTCTTTTTAATGGGAAGTGCTAAACCCACTTTTGTAATCAATAATGCACTTTTAGTTATCAATAGAGTTGAAATAAAAATCAGTGGAAGTTCTACAGTAGGGAAATACAACTGTAGCAATACTTTTTATAAAAAAGACACCATTGTTTTAAATTTAAACAAAAGAAATGGGTTCAATGCCAATATTCCCATGCATAACTTTGATTGTGGAAATAAACTAATGACCAAGGATTTAAAAAGCACTGTAAAATGCAAAGAATTCCCCAATAGTTATGTTACCATTACTGATATTAAAGCTTGCAATACGAATTACAAATGCAACTTAACATTTCTTATAACAGATAAAACACTAAAATACAAAGACTTCATTTTATACAAAACAGATGATAAAATTCATGGAACCATCAATTTGAATTTCTCAGATATTGATCTTGCTCCCCCAGTAAAAATGGCTGGATTAGTAAAAGTAAGAGATCAAATTGTTATTGATTTTAGTTTATATAGCAACTAACTTTTAATAATAAAGGTAATATTGAAATTGTAAATCCTAAAATAAATTTACTTTAAAACTTCTTTTATTACCATTTTTTGATTTGTAACTTTGCATCAATTGAAAAAATTAGCAAAATGCATTTCATTTCCCAAGAACTCGAAGATTATATTGAACAACATTCTGAAAAAGAGCCTGAATTATTAGCAGCCTTAAATAAAGAAACTTATCAAAAAATCCTCCTTCCAAGAATGCTCAGCGGACATTTTCAAGGACGGGTTTTAAGTATGTTGTCAAAATTAATTCGCCCTCTACATATACTTGAAATCGGAACCTATACGGGATATTCTGCTTTATGTTTGTGCGAAGGGATACAAGAAAAAGGCACACTTCACACCATTGACATTAAAGAAGAATTAGTTGATTTCCAACGCAAACATTTCGATAAATCTCCTTGGGGAAAACAAATCATTCAACATCTTGGAGAAGCCACTACAATTATCCCAACTATCGATATTAAATTCGATTTGGTTTTCATAGATGCCGATAAAGAAAATTATATAAACTATTTTGAATTGATAGTTCCAAAAATGAACAAGGGAGGCATTATATTGTCTGACAATGTATTATGGAGCGGAAAAGTTTTAGAACCTTTACATCCCAAAGACATAAGTACCAAAATACTTCTCGACTACAATAAATTGCTAAAAGAAGATCCTAGGGTTGAAACAGTCTTATTGCCTATCCGAGATGGTCTAACAGTAAGTCGTATACTTTAAAACAATAATATTAATTAATTCTTTAAAAGTATTTCTTTTGGATAATTAGATAAATCTTATACATCATAAACCCTGAAAATACTCCAAAAACATATCCCGTTAAAATATCCAAAGGATAATGCAACCCTAAATATATTCTGCTATAAGCAAATATTAAAGGCCACAAAAAAAGAAAACAAACATACTTATAATACCTTCTAAGAATCAAAAATAAAAAAGTACTTACTGCCATGCTATTGGAAGCATGACCCGAGAAAAAACTGTAGGAACTACTGGATTTTACAACTCTCATAATGGTATTTATTTCCGGATTACTACAAGGTCGTAATCTTTGGAATCCATTTTTAAACAAGTTGGTTGCTTGATCGGTAAAAGCTATTAAAACAGCTACAAACAAGAGTAAATACATTGTCTGCTTTACACCTAATTTTTTAAAAATAAGATATAATAGAACTAAAAACAAAGGAATCCAATGGGTTTGTTTGGTAATAAATAACCATAAACCATCGTAAGTTTCGGAACCAAGTCCATTCAAAAAAAGAAACAATCGTGTATCATAAGATAGAATTTTATCTATCATTATAATTGACGTTTTACCGGGCCTGCAATATCTTCGATATCTTCTTTTACTTTATTGGCTTGATTAACCGTATCGCCCAAAAGTTCTTGTGTCGTTTTATTAATTTCAGAAGTTAAGTTTCCTGTTATATCGGTCAGAGATTTAGTATCAAGCCCATTAGCTTCTACCCCTTTTTGAATTTCACTCTTTATATCGTTAGTGGCATTTTTTAATTGTGCCATAGCTCTTCCCATTGTCCTTGCCATTTCAGGTACTTTGTCAGAACCAAAAAGCATTAATACGATAAACAAAATGAATATTAATTCGCCTCCTCCAATACCAAACATAATTCTCTAATTTTTTAATAGTGCAAATATATTACTTTTTGAATCTGTCTATTTTAATTTTTTCATAAACTTCTTAAAATTGAATATGAAATAGATTTAATTTTAAGGCTAAAAGAATTATTTATACTCAAAAAGCTGTGATTTTTTTGTACTCTTTATTTTTGGCGATTAAAAAATCAATCAACTGAAATTCGTCTTTTGGATTCATCAAAGTCCTTGATTTGGGATCATTTTCACAAAAAACCAAAAAGAGTTTAATTTCATTATCATCTAATTTCAATGTATTGGCAAAAAAAGAATAATTGACTCTCTTCACGACAAGTTCAGAGAAACTAGTATCCTCATAAAAATCTGTTTTACCCGGATTATTCTTTCTTAGAGCCTTAATGATGTCTTTATAAACACGAACAAAATCAATTCCGTTTTCTATAGTCCCATCCGGTAACATTGTTCTATTTTTAGGAGAGGATTTTTCATCATCAAAATATTGCCTATCAACTATTGCTTGCGTATTGCCAAAAACTGGGTTGAGTTCTTTTTGTGACAAAACAATAACTTCGGCCAGCTCATTTGTGAATACTTCAAGATTTACGATTAACAGAGGAATAATGAATTCCGTTTCGGTAAGTATAATTTTTTTTGATTTGAAGGCTAAACTAGAAAAAACCAATGTATCTTTTACTTGAGCACTAATTTCAAAATTACCATATTGATTTACTACCACACCTACTTTTGAGTTGGCATTAAATACAATAACATTTTCAACTGGTATCAAATCATTCCTTACCTGGCCTTTAATTGTTTTTCTGGTATCAACTTGAGAAAAACAGCATTGGCAAAACAACAAGAAAAAAAATATTTTAATTTTAGTTTTCATTTGTATGATTTTAAGATAATTCTTTAGTTGGGTATAACAATTAGAAATAGCAAAATGACTTATAGATTAGATGAAGTCTAATTATTTGAGCTTTATCTGTAAAGTTACGAGATTTACTGCAGAATAAACAAAAAACATAATCTTCTTTTATAAAATTGACATTATACTATTTTCACACAAATAACCAAATTAAAACAGGAATAGATTAACAATCTAAAAATCAAAACCATTATATAATAGCATGTTCATTTATTTAGTTTCGTCAACTATTATTTTCAAATATTTATAAGCCAGCAACCCTTATAAAAATTCGACAGATGTCTTGTTTTTAGTTTTAAGAACTGTCGTGAATTTTTCATTTTCAACAGCAAAACATTCAAATCCTTTAACATAATCTGAAGGTGTTTTGAACTTTTCAATAAAATGATTTTCGTCAAACATTGATTCTATTTGCCGAATAAATAGCTCTTTCTTTTCGACTTTTAGTTCTTTTTTTAGCATGGATGTTCTTCCCGAAATAAGATTCAACATTGAATCAAATGAAACTGCCCCTCCAGTCATACCGTCCGCTGATGCAATAGGATTTGCTTCAGTAAAAGAAAAACATAAATTTACACATTCAAATCAAGTATTAAAAACACATTTCGATAGACGTAAAAGTATTCTACACTCATACAAATTAATATTAAGGTCTTGGTAAAAATATGTTAATAACACTGGTTAAAATTCCGGTTTTCATACCTTTAAAAACAGAAAAAAGAAGAACAAAAAATGAAAAACTTAATTATAGCAAGCACTTCCACCCTACATGGAGGCGAATATCTGGAATATCTTTTTCCAGAATTACAACTCCTTTTCAAAGATTGCAAAACCATTTTATTTATTCCATATGCTCGTCCAAACGGAATTTCACATGACGAATACACTTCAAAAGCAGCTTTGGCCTTTGCCAAAATAAAAATTACCCTAAAAGGAATTCACGAATTTGAAGATCCAATTACTGCTATAAAAAATGCCGAAGGTATTTTTACTGGAGGAGGTAACACATTCGTCTTGGTATATCAATTGTACAAAAATCAAATTATGAATGTACTTGCCGAGACCATAAAAAAAGGAACTCCCTATTTGGGAACAAGTGCTGGTAGCAATATTTGTGGACTAACAATGCAGACCACCAATGACATGCCTATTATTTATCCGCCTACTTTTAAAACATTGGGCATCATTCCCTTTAATATAAATCCACATTATTTAGATACCGATTTACAATCCAAACACATGGGTGAAACACGCGAAACAAGAATCAAAGAGTTTCATACCATTAACACTATTCCTGTTTTAGGATTGCGAGAAGGAAGCTGGCTTGAAATTAAAGACGGAAAAAATATATTAAAAGGGCCATTTACCGCTCGTCTTTTCAGAAGAAATGAGACACCTACAGAAATAGAAAGTGGATCTGACATTAGTCATGTTAAATAAAAAAGCCGAAACATTAAAATGTTTCGGCTTTAAAGAGCGAAAGACGAGGCTCGAACTCGCGACAACCAGCTTGGAAGGCTGGAGCTCTACCAACTGAGCTACTTTCGCATTAACAGGGTGCAAATATACATAATTATATTGTTCACACGCAACTTTTTTTTTTAAAAAAAATATATCTTTTTTATTTAAGTAGAAAAACTAAATAAAATAAATCTATACAATACATTTTATATTAAAAAAACCGAAGCAATTGCTTCGGTTTTTTTCAGAGCGAAAGACGAGGCTCGAACTCGCGACAACCAGCTTGGAAGGCTGGAGCTCTACCAACTGAGCTACTTTCGCATTACTGGTGCAAATATAAATAATAACTTAGGCTTGAAACAAGTTTTTTTTTGAAAATTTAACTCAAAAAAACCAAGATATTTATAACTGATTTAAAATTAAAATATTACACCTATTCTTTTTAATAAAATAAATTATATTTTTTCCTTAAAATCACAAAAGAGTACTTTTTTCAGGATTAAGAAACCAGTTTCGACAATGTTTTATAACCCTCCGAAGGATAATAGATAAACAAACACGACTTGTTTTTAATGGCATTAATTATTTCTTTGGTCAAATCTACAGGAATTGCCGGACAACCTAAACTTCTACCCAATCTTTTGTTATCCCTGATAAATGAATTCGAAACATATTCTGCCCCATGCATAACTACTGCCCTATTCCTTGCATTATTATTAATTCCTTTTTCTACCCCATCTAACTTCAAAGACATTCCATGTTTACCTTTATAGATTTCTCCGGTAACATAAAAACCCAAACTACTTTTGAATGACTGAGCTGCATTTGAAAAACTGGAAGCAAATTCTCCTCCTGTATTTCTCCCATGCGCCACCAAAGAATTAAATAAAATAGTTTTAGAATCTAAATCAATTACCCAAAGTCGCTTAGAATTGGATGACATCGTAAAATCAATCAAGGTTAGTATATTTTTACTGACAGTCCCCTTTTGTTTTAATTTATAAAACCCCTTTAAAGCTTCATTAAAAGTTTCAAATTTTGGTAATGCAAAATGATTGCTATTCAAATTATTATAAATGGCCACTTCAGTAGTATCAACATTTATTTTTTCAACTTTTGCATATGTTTTTTTTTCAATATGTTTAATTTCAGAAAACAAGGTTTTCATTGGCAACAAAAAAAAGCCCATAATAAATATAGCAAGAATACTCTTATATGTCATTGATTTACAATTAATTAGTTTGTTTTTGAGAATAACAAAAATACAGCAGGAATAAAAAAAACAAAAAAAATTTAAGTTGAATTTAACATTTTTAACGTATTTAACGTATTTTTACTACAAAATCAAATTTTATAGTACTTGTGTTCATCGCAATTTTAACTATTTTTGTATTCCATAATCGAAATTCATGATGAAATTCTACAGTTTTTCTCTTCTAATTTTATTTCTTACAAGTGTAAAAACCTATTGTCAAAAAAAGATACTTTTTACTAAATCGATTTCGGAAAACATAACCATTGATGGCGAAATAAATGAAAACAATTGGAAATCTGAATCCATAGCAAAAGATTTTGTTATGTACGAACCTGACAATGGAAAACCAATCAGCGAGGATAAAAAAACGGAAGTTAAAGTACTTTACGACAATGACGCCATCTATATAGCAGCACTTCTATACGACAATGAACCCGATAAAATTAAAAAAGAAATAACAAAAAGAGATGTTTTTGGAGTATCGGATATTTTTTCAGTTTACATAAACACTTTTAATGACGGTCAACAAGACTTTCGTTTCTACGTAAGTTCAGCAGGAGTTCAAATGGACTGTATCGCCACAAAAGATAATGAAGATTTTACATGGGATGCTATTTGGGAAAGTAAAGTAAAAATAACTGATTTTGGCTGGACGGTCGAAATGAAAATACCCTATGCCGCTTTGCGATTTTCAAATTCTAATCAACAAACTTGGGGTTTGAATTTTATGCGTGAAATAAAAAGAGATGCCCAGAAATATACTTGGAACCATGTAGATACTAAAATTGGGGCCGTAATACCTCAAGCCGGATTATTAGAAGGAATCAAAAACATAAGCCCTCCTACCAGACTTTTTTTTATCCCTTACGCCTCGGCTTATTACCAAGAAAACCAAATTGCTTCCGGAACGACTTATAAAGCTGGTTTAGACATCAAATACGGAATAAACGACTCCTTTACACTCGACGCCATCTTAGTTCCTGATTTTGGACAAACAAAATTTGACAATGCCATTTTAAACTTGGAACCATTTGAACAAAAGCTTGATGAGAACCGACCTTTTTTTACAGAAGGAACCAATTTATTCAATAAAGGCGGATTGTTTTATTCTCGAAGAATTGGTGGTAGTCCAATTCTAGATAAAGCAACATTGGAACAACAAATAAATTCCAACCAAGAAATCATTAATTATCCTAATACGGTGGATTTAATCAATGCCGTAAAAATATCAGGGAGAACTAAAAAAGGTTTAGGAATTGGTTTCTTAAATGCAATAACAAAAAATACGGATGCCACAATTCTAAATAATGCGTCAGACGAAACAGAAAAAATAAACATTCAACCACTGACCAACTATAATATTATGGTTTTGGATCAGCGTTTCAATCAAAACTCTTCTATTTCATTTATAAACACCAATACAACTCGTAACGGCGGTTTTAGAGATGCAAATGCTTCTGCAATACTATTTGACTTAAACACAAAAGAAAATGCTTATAATTTATATGGAGATTTCAAATACAATATCATAAATACTATTGAAGACTATAGTGGATATAAAACCGAAATAGGATTTGCAAAAACAAGTGGAAGATATCGTTATGAATTTTCAGGAAAATATGTCTCAAAAAACTATGACGTCAACGACCTTGGAATTAATTTTTATTCCAATTACCACAATATATATGGCAATGGTAGTTACCGTATTGTGAATCCTACAGAAACTTTCAATACATTCAAATTGAATCAATACATCAATTTTGACATGGAAAATTCTACCGGAAAACCACAGACAGGAGCCTTTGGAACAGAAATGAAAGCAACTACTTTAAAAAATAATTCTTTAGAATTTGTCGTAGAAATTTCTCCATTTAAAACATTTGATTTTTACGAACCACGGGAAGAAGAAAGATACTTATTTATTCCAGAAAAAGTCTTTGCCGCTTTTAATTATTCTTCCAATGAAAACAATGTATTCTCCATAATTTTAGAACCTTCTGTTTCTAAATACAATACTGAAGGAAGAATTAATTACGGATTCTATTTTGGGGCCAAATACCGTTTCAGCGATAAATTTTCGTTAAGTTACCTATTGGATTACCAAAACAAGAAAAATGATATTGGCTGGGTAGACTCAGACAATACAGGAATAATAATTGCTGAACGTGATAGAGAGATTGCTCAAAACGATTTTACTGGGAAATTTGCCATCAATAATAAAATGACAATCAATCTAACTGCGAGATATTATTGGTCTTATTCTGAAAATCATAAATTTATGACTTTGCAAGAGGATGGCTATTTAACTGACAATAATGATTACTCTTTAAACAAGGACAGAAACTTTAAATCCTGGAATTTCGATTTATCCTATTCATGGTGGTTTGCACCAGGTAGTGAATTATCTATTCTCTACCGCAACTACGCTTTAGAAAGCACAACTGTTGTAGAGAAAAATTTAAGAACAAACTTAAAAGATATCTTCAATAGCAACATAACCAACATACTATCGGTTAGCTTCCGCTATTTCATTGATTGCAAATCTTTGAAAAGCAAACTTTAAAATCAGACAGATAGTCTAGACTCACAACAAATCCACACTTATTTGTTATTTTTACATTACTAATAGATAATTGTGATTTTGTTTTCTTTAAACATTTTTATAAATACTTTATCTTTGCAAAAACAAAATTCCAATGAACAAAAAAGTAATTCTAATGATTTTGGATGGTTGGGGAAAATCTCCTGACCCAAAAGTATCAGCAATTGACAATGCCAACGTACCCTTTATAAACAGTCTTTATAAAAATTACCCAAGTGCACAACTACGAACTGACGGACTAAATGTAGGTTTACCAGAAGGTCAAATGGGAAATAGTGAAGTAGGACACATGAACTTGGGTGCCGGACGAATCGTATACCAAGATCTTGCAAAAATAAACTTGGCTGTTGCCAATAACACGCTGGCAAAAGAACCAGTATTGGTCGATGCCTTTAACTTCGCTAAAGACAACAATAAAAAAGTACACTTCCTAGGATTAGTTTCAGACGGTGGAGTTCACTCTCATACTTCCCATTTACGTGGGTTAATTGATGCCTCCCAAGAATATGGCTTAGATAAGGTTTTTGTCCACGCTTTTACAGATGGCCGAGATGTAGACCCAAAATCAGGTAAAAAATACATTCATGATTTACAAGATTACATCTCCAACACTCCGGTAAAAATTGCTTCGGTAATTGGTCGTTATTATGCGATGGATCGTGACAAACGTTGGGAAAGAGTAAAACTGGCTTATGATTTATTGGTTCACGGAACGGGAACTCCAACACATGATGTAGTTACTTCAATAGCCACCAGTTACGGAAATGACATAACAGATGAATTTATACAACCTCTAATTGTTGTTGATTCTAATGAAAAACCATTAGCCACGATTGAAGATGATGACGTTGTAATATTCTTTAACTTTAGAACAGATAGAGGTCGTGAATTAACGGAAGCACTTTCGCAACAAGATTTTCACGAGCAAAACATGCACAAATTGAATTTGTACTATGTAACGCTAACGAACTACGATGAAACGTATAAAAATGTAAAAGTCGTTTACAATAAAGATAATATTACAGAAACGCTAGGGGAAGTTTTAGAAAAAGCAAACAAAAAACAAATTCGTATCGCCGAAACTGAAAAATATCCACACGTAACCTTTTTCTTCTCTGGAGGAAGAGAAGAACCTTTTAAAGGAGAAAGCAGAATATTAAAAAATTCTCCAAAAGTGGCCACTTATGATTTGCAACCAGAAATGAGTGCTTATGAATTGGCAGATGCTTTGGTACCTGAAATTGAAAAAGGAGAAGTTGATTTTGTATGCCTGAATTTTGCAAATGGCGACATGGTAGGACATACCGGAATTATGGAAGCTGCCATAAAAGCCTGTGAAGCCGTTGACGCTTGTGCCAAAAAAGTGATTGATGCCGCTGTTGCCAATGATTATTCGGTTCTCGTAATTGCCGATCACGGAAATTGTGAAACTATGATTAACCCTGACGGAAGTCCAAATACGGCACACACCACCAATCCGGTACCGTTTATTTTGGTAGACAAAAACATCAAGGAAATTCATGACGGCGTCCTAGGAGATATCGCACCAACTATTCTCGAATTAATGGGAATAGAACAACCTGCAGCCATGAGTTGTCATTCTTTACTATAAAAGAAAACCCAATATATTAATTTCCAAAGGCTACTCTCCAAAAGAGTAGCCTTTTTTTATTTAAGAAACTGCTCCTCCGAGTACTATTATAATTAAATAATTTCAACGATTTGACAAGTGAAAGATTATAAGATCTCCTTAAAAAAAATGTTAAAATAAAAACCATTACCCCATAATTAAAAGTAATACTATTATATTTGCGCAAAATAACATTATTATGCAATCAATACTTAGCAATTTAAAAATTAATGTAAACGACAAACTATATTTAAAAGATCCTGAGACATCTGAATTAGGAAAAAAAATAATTCAACACAGTATATTATTAATTGATGAAATTGGTTTTGAACACTTCACTTTTAAAAAATTAGGTGAACGGATTGGCTCCAACGAAAGTTCGCTTTATCGTTATTTTGAAAACAAACATAAATTAATGATTTATCTATCGTCTTGGTATTGGGGCTGGATGGAATATAAATTAGTATTTGCTACGACTAACATTAATGATTCATTTGAAAAATTAAAAAAAGCCATCACCATTGTTACTGAAAAAATAACAGATGACCTAAGTACAGCTCACATAAATGAAGGCATTCTAAACAAAATAATAATTGCTGAATTTTCAAAAACAATGCACACAAAAGAAGTTGACCAAGATAACAAAGAAGGTTTTTATTTGGTTTACAAAAGGGTAATTAACAGAATTGTTGCAATTATAAATGAAGTAAATCCTGACTATGTATATGCCAAAAGTTTAGCCTCAACGATTGTTGAAGGAAGCCTCCACCAGCACTTTTTACAAGAACATTTAAAAACAATTACCGATTGCAATAAAACAACATCAGTTACTACATTTTATTTGGATATTATAGAACGTGTATTAATAACCAAACAGGATTAAATCATCTACCAAAAAACATTCTTAATATGACTCCTTTAAAACGTTTTTACAACTTACTCGAACTTGATAAAAAAGACATCACACAACTATTTCTTTACGCCATAATTGCAGGGTTAATTAGCCTTTCCTTGCCATTAGGAATTCAAGCTATCATCAACTTTATTCAGTCAGGTCGTGTAAGTGCCTCATGGATTGTACTGATTATATTAGTGGTGGTTGGTGTTGCTCTGGTTGGTCTTTTATCACTGATGCAACTCCGAATAACAGAAAATTTACAACAAAAGATATTTGTTCGTTCCTCTTTTGAGTTTGCAGCCCGATTACCAAAAATAAAATTTGAGCAGTGGTACAATTCCTATCCTCCGGAAATAGCTAATCGTTTTTTTGATACATTAACAATTCAAAAAGGAACTTCAAAATTATTAATTGATTTTTCGGCTGCACTGTTACAAATTATTTTTGGAATCATCTTACTATCGTTATATCATCCATTCTTCATCATATTTGGAATATTACTTTTTGGATTGCTATTTTTTATCTTCAAATTTTCCTATAAAATAGGACTTGAAACAAGTTTAAAAGAATCGAAATTCAAATACAAAGTGGCCAGTTGGCTGCAAGAAATAGCTCGAAATAATTTTAGTTTCAGAAATGAACTCAACTATAATTTTGCCTTACACAAAAATGACTTATTTGTTAGTGATTATTTAAATTACAGAGAAAAACATTTCAACGTAATTAAAAGACAATTTACACAATTAATATTTTTCAAAATACTGATCACCTCAAGCTTGTTAGCTATTGGAGGGTATTTAGTTTTATCCCAGCAAATGAATATTGGCCAATTCGTTGCTGCCGAAATCATCATTTTATTAGTAATTACTTCTGTTGAAAAAATAATCATTGGTTTAGAGACCCTATACGATGTCTTAACTTCTGTTGAAAAAATTGGTCAAGTTACTGATATGAGTTTAGAAGAAGACAGTAATGAAAGTGATGATAAAAATTACAATAATATAACCCTAGAAACAGAAAACATGTCTTTGCGTTTTCCTGATTCTAAACAAAAAACATTAAAAGAAGTTTCACTAAAAATAAACCAGAATGAACGTATCATTTTGGAAGGTAAAAATGGCTCCGGTAAATCAACACTAATTCGCGTTTTATCAGGACTTATGCAGCCAACTTCTGGTTCCCTTTATATAAATGATGATACATTTAGAAAAATTAACCTAAAACAATACCGATCACAAATTGGAAGTGTGATTTATGGCGAATCCCCTTTTGAAGGAACGATTATGGAAAACATCACTTTTAACGACCCCAACATTAATACAGAAACCTTAAAATGGGCAATTGAAGGCATAGAACTTTCCGATTACATAAAATCATTACCTCATGGATTAGATACCATTATTTATCCCGAAGGAAAACAAATATCAGCCTCCAATGCACAAAAAATATTATTGGCACGAAGCATTGTTCACAGGCCTAAAATATTATTTTATGAAGACCCTACAGACACAATGGATGACGAAATGGCTAACAAAATTATTAATTTTGTAACCGCCAAGGAGCATCAATGGACAATCATGGTAACTTCAAAAAACCCATATTGGAAAACAAAATGTAACCGTTCAATAATTATCCAAAACGGGAGTATCCAACAAGACATTAAAATATAAAAAAGATGCTAAACATTTCAGACAACAACAAACCTCGTCTTCAATCTTTAGAAGACTATAAAAGCATTCAGAATATAAATATTAAAAAGCATTACAAAATATTAAACAAAATCATAGTCGGAATTGCGTTACTCGGGATTTTGGTGCTGTTCTTACCTTGGACGCAAAACATTTCGGGAAAAGGTGCAGTAACAACTTTAAAACCAAACCAACGCCCGCAAACCATCCAAAGTGTTATTTCTGGTCGAATTGAAAAATGGTATGTTCAAGAAGGAGATCATGTAAAAAAAGGGGACACCATATTGTTTATCTCTGAAATTAAGGAAGATTATATGGATCCAAATTTAGTTGCCAACACTAAAAATCAAGTGGATGCAAAAAAACAATCCTTACAATCTTATGGTTCAAAAGTGGATATTCTTTCGACTCAAATCAAAGCAATAGAATCTGAGAAAAAGCTCAAACTGGAACAGGCTCAAAACAAAATAAAGCAATCCTATTTAAAAATAAAAAGCGACAGTATTGATTTGATTGCAGCCGACACTCAATTAAAAATTGCAACTACACAGTTTAACCGTGCCATTCAATTAAACAAAGAAGGATTAAAGCCCCTAACCGATGTAGAAGAAAAACGCTTAAAATTGCAGGAAGTAGAAGCAAAAATTATCAACCAAGAAAACAAATTACTTAGCAGCAAAAACGATTTAATCAATTCAAAAGTAGAAATCAATCGAATCGTAGCGGAATATTCTGAGAAAACATCCAAAGCACAAAGTGATCAATTTACAGCCATGAGCAATCAATTTGACACAGAAGCACAAGTGAGTAAACTCGAAAATCAACACGCTAATTACAGTATCAGAAACGGAATGTATTATATTAAAGCGGCTCAAGATGGCTACATCAATCGTGCGTTACAATCTGGAATTGGAGAAACAATTAAGGAAGGAACCGCCATAGCTACAATTATGCCATCAAACTATGATATTGCAGTAGAAACCTATGTAACCCCTCTCGATTTAACCCTTCTTTCAAAAGGAGCTAAAGTAAGAATATGGTTTGACGGTTGGCCTACGGTTGTTTTTTCGGGCTGGCCTGAGATGTCGTACGGAACTTTCGGAGGACAAATTGTAGCTATAGAAAATTTCATAAGTGATAATGGAAAATTTAGAATATTAATTGCACCAGATCCAAAAGAAGCGAAATGGCCAAAACAAATTAGTATTGGATCGGGAGCACAAACCATAGCATTGTTAAATACCGTTCCCGTTTGGTTTGAAATATGGAGAACCTTAAATGGATTCCCTCCTGATTACTATCAAGCAAAAGAATTATCTAAAGCTACTAAAGCAAAAAAATAATGAAACAAATATTCTTTTTTTTAATAATGCTAAGTCCCGGGCTTATTGCCCAAAACAAGGATTCAGATTTGGAGACTCAAAAAAGCTTTGAATTCACATTTGAAGAGTACTTAGGTTATGTCAAAAAATTTCATCCTTTAGTAAAAAATGCCAATTTAGAAATCAATAAGTCTCAAGCTAATTTAATGGCTGTCAGAGGGGCTTTTGACCCTAAAATTGAAGCTAGTTTTGACCAAAAACAATATAAAGACAAAAATTATTATTCTATTTTTAATAGTAGTTTTAAAATTCCAACTTGGTATGGAGTAGAAGTCAAAGCCGGTTTTGACCAGAACGAAGGCCTATACCTAAACCCAGAAAATAATATTCCAAATCAAGGACTTGCATCCTTTGGAATTTCAATTCCACTTGGACAAGGGCTACTTATCAATCAACGAATGGCCGATTTGCGTAAAGCAAAAATACAATTAAAACTAAGTCAAGCAGAAAGGAAACTGCAGGCTGTAGAAATACTTTATAACGCCTCTATTGCTTACTTTAATTGGAAACGAAATTACGAAGAAACACGGCTCTATGCACAATATAAAATAAACGCCGAGACACGATACAAAGGAGTGGCTTCCCTTATTAAACAAGGGGACAAAAGAGCAATCGACAGCATTGAAGCCGGAATTAATTTGACTAATAGAAAATTAAGTTTAGAAAATTCAACATTAAAATTAACAAAAGCAAAACTGGAACTTTCAAATTTTTTATGGCTTGAAAATGAAATTCCTATGGAGATCACTGATGTACTTTATCCTGAAAAAGAACTTGAGACAAGTATTCAAGAAACCTTGAAAACCAATAGCCTTACACATGCGGAATTTTCTATCGACGACCATCCTAAAATAAATGCTTTGGAAAATAAAATTAACATCCTGAATGTGGAGCGAAAATTGAAAGCAAACAGTCTTTTGCCAAAAATCAACATTGCGTACTCTTATTTATCAGAACCACAATACATTGAAAATTATAAATTTGAGAATTATAAAATAGGTGTCGATTTTTCATATCCTCTATTCCTGAGAAAGGAAAGAGGAAGTTTAAAAATAACCAAATTAAAACTACAAGAAACATCCAACTCCTTAAATTTAGAAAGGCTCCAACTTGAAAACAAAATAAATGCACAAAAAGAGGTCATAAACTCTTTGTTCAAACAACGTAAATTTGTCCAAGAATTAGTTAAAAACCACCAAGTAATGTTAAATTCAGAAGAGCGACTGTTTTCTCTAGGTGAAAGCTCACTATTTATAATTAATAGCAGAGAAAGTAGTTTGATAAGTACTCAATTAAATGAAATAGCATTGAATAACGAGTTTTATATTTCCAATTCCGAACTATATAAAATAATGGCAAATCCTGAATAAATCAATTAATATTGTATTTTTGCAAATTGAAAATACGAAATATGATTATAGTTAAATCCCGTGAAGAAATAGAATTAATGCGCGAAAGTGCCTTAATTGTTTCGAAAACATTAGGAATGATTGCCTCCGAAATAAAAGAAGGTGTAACTACTTTACATTTAGATAAATTAGCCGAAGAATTTATACGTGATCATGGTGCCGTACCAAGTTTCTTGGGATTATATGGTTTCCCAAATTCACTTTGCATGAGTCCAAACGCACAAGTGGTTCACGGAATTCCGAATAACATCCCACTACAAAGCGGCGATGTCATATCGGTAGATTGTGGCGCTTATAAGAATGGTTTTCATGGCGATCATGCTTATTCTTTTGAAATAGGTGAAGTAGCTCCAGAGACCAAAAAATTATTACAAGTAACCAAAGAGTCTTTATACGTAGGAATTCGCGAATTCAAAGCCGGAAATCGGGTTGAAGACGTCGGAAATGCTATCCAAAAATATACGGAAGCACACGGTTATGGTGTGGTCCGTGAATTAGTTGGTCATGGTCTTGGACAAAAAATGCATGAAGATCCAGAAATGCCTAATTATGGCAAAAAAGGTCGCGGAAAACTTTTTGTTGAAGGAATGGTAGTTGCTATCGAACCCATGATTAATATGGGCACGAGAAACATCAAACAATTAAAAGACGGTTGGACTATTTTAACCGCAGATGGCAAACCTAGCGCCCATTTTGAACATGACGTAGCCCTTATTGACGGAAAACCAGAAATCCTTTCCACATTTGCCTATATCTATCAAGCTTTAGGAATCGTAAGTAATGAAGAAGATGAATTTAGAAAAGTGCCATTAGTATTATAATGAAAAAACTTTTTAAACTCGTTCTTAACACCATTCCTCGCCCATTACTCATTCGGTTGAGTTATGTAGCTAGACCTGTTTTGGCTTTAGCTTTGAAAGGAAACACCTTTACGGACCCAATTGACGGTAAAAGCTTTCGAACATTTTTGCCCTATGGTTATGGCAAACAACGTAATAATGTACTTTCGCCAAGTACCTTTTCCTTGGAAAGACACCGATTACTTTGGTTATATTTAAATGAAAAAACCGATTTTTTTCAATCTGGAACAGATTCAGATTTTCCAGTCTCAAAAACTAACCGAATTAAATTACGCGATGCTGAAACAAATTCGGCATTAAAAGTTTTACATTTTGCTCCAGAGCAAGCTTTTTACAAATTGTTCCGCAATCAAAAAAACCTTGATTACACCACAACCGATTTATTTTCCCCTTTGGCAGATGTAAAAGCAGACATCTGTAATCTGCCTTTCGAGGACAACCAATACGACATCATCCTTTGCAATCACGTCTTAGAACACATTCCTGATGACACCAAAGCCATGCAAGAATTATATAGGGTATTAAAACCTGGTGGAATGGCTATTTTGCAAATCCCACAGGATTTGTCAAGAGCTACTACTTTTGCAGATGATTCGATAACAGACCAAAAAGAACGCGCTAAAATTTTTGGACAATACGACCATGTCCGTATATATGGCCGGGACTATTTCGACAAACTAAGAAGTATCGGTTTTAAAGTAATCGAAGAGGATTACACTAATGAAATTAATCCAGAGTTAGTCGATAAATATTGTTTAGCCAAAGGAGAAATCATCCCCGTTTGTTTTAAATAACTTTTCGGCATCCAAATTAAACAGTGAACCTAAAAGCTTATTTCGTTATATTTACATTTTAGCAAATAAATTTTTATGTTGACAGACTTATTTCGCAAATTATTTTTACTCCTTATTACAACTTCAACTTTCGCTCAAATCGAAAATGAAGTGGCACCACCATTTAACATCAAGACGGTTACCTTTATTCAAAACAATCAAAATGCAGTTCCTATTTTTCCTTTAGGAAGTGGATTCCAATTACAATTTGATGACCTATATGGTAACGAAGCTGATTATTATTATGAAATTACGCATTGTGACTATAATTGGAATCCAACTGAAATCCCTAAAAACGAATACTTACAAGGATTTGACAATCAGAGAATTTCCAATTACACCAACTCTTTTAATACGTTGCAAATCTATTCTCACTATACTTTATCTGTACCAAATCAATTTACACAACAGTTAAAAATTAGCGGAAATTATATATTGAAAATTTTAAACGATACCAAAGAAGTTGTTTTTTCAAGAAAATTTATCCTTTATGAAGACTTAGTGACGGTGCCCATTCAAATAAAAAGATCGAGAACGGTCAGCACCATTGAGCAAAAACATAATTTAGAATTTAGCATTAAATCAAACACGATTGCTTTTCAGAATGCGTTAAAAAACGTAAAAGTAACATTACTCCAAAATGGCAAATTCAACGAAGCCATAAATAATGTAAAACCGCAATACACTATCGGCAATGATTTAATTTACAAATACGATAAAGAAACCCAATTTTGGGCAGGTAATGAATTCTTATATTTCGAAAACAAAGACATTCGGTCAGCCAGCAATTATGTAGCTCGAACCGATACGAGTACAGAGATTTACGGCACTTATCTTTATCCACATAATGCTCGTAAAAACTATCCTTACTCTATAACGGAAGATATTAACGGGAATTTTATGATCAATAACATCAATGCCTCGAACGATGAAACAGAATCTGATTATTCCTGGGTCTATTTTAGTCTTTCGGCTCCTAGTTTTAGGCTTAATAAAGATATTTATATCACCGGTATGTTTAATAATTATAGTTTAATTCCAGAATACAAAATGGACTATAATGAAAAAAATGGCGTGTTTGAAAAAGCAATATTAATCAAACAAGGCTTTACCAATTATCAATATACCATAGCAGACAAAAAAGGAGCGATTGATGCTGAAAATGCCATAGACGGAAATTTTTATCAAACCGAAAATGATTATACCGTTTTGGTTTATTACAGAGAAAACTTAGATCGGTATGATAAAGTCATCGGAAAAGGGGATGCTAACTCATTAAATATCATCAATTAAAAAACATTCCTAAAAATAGTAATACAAAATCAAAATTTTGTAAATTTGCATCAATCAGTTACTTAATTACAACTTTAACATGGTTTCTCAGATAACAAGAGGCATAAAAATTTCAGTATTAACTAGTTTTGAAGGTACTTACTTCAAGAACTACAAGATACATTTTGCCTTCAGTTATCAAATCACGATCGAAAACCACAGTAAGGATTCTGTACAGCTTACTTCTCGCCATTGGGAAATTTTAGATTCTTTAAATGATCTCGAAGTTGTAGATGGAGAAGGTATCATTGGAAAAAAACCGGTATTAAAACCAGGAGAACATCACACCTACAGTTCTGGATGCCTATTATCTTCGCCTTATGGCTCTATGAAAGGCTATTTCAATATGATTAATTTCACTTCCACAAAAAATTTCAAAGTGATTGTTCCCACTTTTAGACTTTGTGCTCCTTTTGCTTTGAATTAATCAGAACTTCCACGTTTTAACATTCGATTAAAAAACTAAATTCAAATATTGTTTCAACTGCAAAACCTTACTAATTAAGTGATATTTTGTTCTCGATTCTGATTGTTATAGACTATAACTACTTTTATCAAAGATTCATTCGTACTTTTGTGTAATACCTCATAACCTCTTTCAGAGGATTTACCAATCATTTAAATATAAAAATATGCCAAAAGGATTTTTCAATGTACCCAAAGCCATAAATGAACCAGTAAAAGGATATGCGCCAAATTCACCGGAAAAAGCAGCTGTTCTAGCGGCCTATAAATCCATGTGGAATTCAAAAATAGACGTGCCATTATACATAGGCAGCGAAGAAATCAGAACAGGAAATACCCGTACGATATCTGCGCCACATGACCATAAACATATTGTAGGAACCTATCATCTGGCAGATAAATCTCATATAGAAAAAGCCATAGCAAATGCTTTAGAATCAAGAACCGCATGGGCAAATATGGCATGGGAACAACGTGCTGCCATTTTCCTTAAAGCCGCCGAATTGATTGCAGGACCTTACAGAGCAAGAATAAATGCCGCAACGATGATCGGGCAATCAAAAAACATTCATCAAGCCGAAATTGATGCCGCTTGTGAGTTCATTGACTTTTTACGTTTCAATGTAGAATTCATGACGCAAATATACAGTGACCAACCTACTTCAGATTCTTCTATTTGGAACCGCCTAGAATACAGACCTCTTGAAGGTTTTATTTATGCCATCACTCCATTTAATTTCACCGCAATCGCAGGGAATCTTCCGGCAAGTGCAGCCATGATGGGTAATGTTGTGATTTGGAAACCAAGTGACAGTCAAGTTTTCTCTGCAAAAATCATTATAGATATTTTCAAAGAAGCCGGTCTTCCTGATGGAGTAATCAATGTTGTCTTTGGCGATGCGTTAATGGTAACCGATACCGTTTTGGCAAGTAGGGATTTTGCTGGATTGCATTTCACGGGATCTACTCATGTGTTTAAAGACATTTGGGCAAAAATTGGAACCAACATTCATCATTATAAAACCTATCCTAGAATTGTAGGTGAAACAGGCGGAAAAGATTTTGTAGTTGCCCACCCAAGTGCCAACGTGAAACAAGTCGCAACAGGAATCGTAAGAGGCGCCTTTGAATTTCAAGGACAAAAATGTTCCGCAGCATCAAGAGGTTATATCCCACAGAGTTTATGGCCAGCTGTAAAAGAACAAATCATCACTGACGTAAAATCAATGAAAATGGGTTCTCCAGAAGATTTTGGCAATTTTATTACCGCTGTTATTCACGAAGGTTCATTTGATAAATTGGCGCGATATATTGATCAAGCCAAAAAAGATTCCGATGCCGAAATAATTGTTGGCGGTAATTATGACAAAACAGTTGGTTATTTTGTTGAACCAACAGTAATCGTAACCACAAATCCTAAATACAGCACAATGGAAACCGAGTTATTCGGACCCGTTATGACCATTTTTGTTTATAAAGATGACAAATGGGAAGAAACATTAGAGTTAGTGGATTCTACTTCAGAATATGCTCTAACAGGCGCTATTTTCAGCCAAGATCGTTATGCAATTGAAGTCGCTACTGCAAAATTACAAAATGCCGCCGGTAACTTTTACATCAATGATAAACCTACAGGAGCTGTTGTGGGCCAACAACCCTTTGGTGGCGCAAGAGCTTCGGGAACCAATGACAAAGCAGGTTCTCCATTAAACTTATTGCGTTGGGCTTCTCCAAGAACAATCAAAGAAACTTTTATTTCACCTGAAGATTACAGATATCCTTTTTTGGGAGAATAAGTAAGACATTAAATAAAAACAAAATCCCACAAATGTTTTACAATTTGTGGGGTTTTGTTTTTATTTAATTTTACTCAGCTAAAAAGGCAAGCTATTAAAAACCATTATTTGAAATTGCGACCTACTTTTGTCCGACAACATCTGAGACATAATTCCTGCCTCAACTTTAAAATTTTTATTGATACAATAGCCAATCCCACCATAAATACGATCACGGTCAAATTGATTTTGCTTTGTTGTATTAAGAAAAATTTCATTGTACATCGAAGCATAAATGGCATTCTTTTCCATAACTTTTTTATTGATTGGAATATTCAAAGAAAGAAAATAACGCAAACGCATCTTAAAATCATCCTTAAGAAATCGTTCCTCGACCCTATAACGATGTTGGATATTAATCCTACCAAATTGCTGCTTCGTTATAAATTGTTGGTAGATACGATGTTCATCGGTTTTCAATTTATCATCTGTACCCGCTATGTAAGGCTCTGTACGAATGTAACCGTACCCCAGCAAAAGATTATTATTGTTCTCCGTCAGGTTATAACCCAAACCTGTACGAATAAGCAGCTGCTCTAAATCTCCGGCAAAATTATAATTTCGATATTGGACTTCATTATGCCAATTCCAACGATTATTTATTTTTTGATTTCCAAAATATAAAAACCAATTTCCAGTGTCTGTTTTTTGGGCATTAACATTTACAGTTACCAACACCACCAACAGCAGCAAGCAAAACGATTGTACTTTTTTTGTCATTAATTCTAATTCTTTTAAAGTTAAAAATTGATAGGTTTACGAATGTAAAAACCGAAAGCTTCCTTTTCTTTTATTGAAAAGCAACTCTGTTTTTAAACTCCAAACAATTAACAAATTTTATACCACAAATTTCAATGGTAAATGCACCACCTTCTTTGTTTCAAAGAATTCATCTTCAAAAAAGTCCGCTAAATTATATTCTGTCGCTTTTGGAAAATCTTTCAACTCTTCGGTTAAATCCCCTCCTTTTAGATAGAGAATCCCATTTTTTAATTGGTGTTTCTGTTGTTTCTTAATTTTAGTTTTTACCCAAGAAACAAAATCCGGCATATTGGTCACGGCACGACTCACTATAAAATCAAAATCTCCTTTTACATTTTCGGCACGAATTTGTTCCGCTTTTACATTTTTCAATTCTAATGCTTCGGCTACAGCCTGAACCACTTTTATTTTTTTTGCAATCACATCAATCAGATAAAATCGGGTTTCAGGAAAAAGAATCGCCAACGGAATCCCAGGAAATCCTCCACCAGTTCCTACATCAAGCACATAACTTCCGGGTTCAAACTTCATAACTTTGGCAATTCCCAACGAATGTAAAACGTGTTTGGTATATAAAGCATCAATGTCTTTTCGGGAAATAACATTAATTTTCTCATTCCATTCATGATACAAATGATCTAATTTTTCAAATTGTTCTTTTTGAATATCAGTCAAATCAGGGAAATAAGTAAGAATATCTTGCATCGTTTTATTTTTTTTAACAAAAGTACTATTTTTAGCTTTGAAATATTAACTCAATTTTGCTTATTGAAAATTTATAATAATTATCTTTGGAAACTATTTCAAAATTATATGAACAACATCATTCCTACATTTGCGAAGCAAGACAACTTAAAGTTTTTCAGAACCCTTAACTCTCGGGTAAACAATTACTTCAAGGAAAACAATATCCCAAAAACAGGAAATTGGAAACTGCATGTAAAAGCCATCATTCTATTCACCGTTTTTTTAGCTCCTTACTTTTTAATCTTAACGCTTGATATGCCGTTTTGGGCACATCTACTGTTAACCATCGTTATGGGAATTGGTATGGCGGGCGTGGGTATGAATGTGATGCATGACGGAAACCACGGCTCTTATTCTACCAAAAAATGGGTCAATAATCTTATGGGAGGAACCATTTATGTTTTAGCCGGAAATGTTTACAACTGGCAAGTACAACACAACGTATTACACCACACCTATACGAATATTCCAGGTCATGACGAAGATTTAGACGCCGGAAGAATTATCCGATTTACCAAAAGCGCACCATGGTATAGTTTTCACCGCTTTCAACATTATTACTCCGTATTTTTATACGGTTTATTGACTTTCAATTGGGCGATTACCACCGATTTTAAGCAAATGAGAAACTACCTAAAAAGAAAATTATCTTACGGCGAACCAAAAAGCCCAAAAACACTTTGGACTACACTTATTTTTACCAAAATAATTTATGTTAGTATTTGGATTGTTCTTCCAATTGTTATCGGAATCACTTGGTGGAAAGTATTGATAGGATTCTTTATAATGCATTATACTGCAGGATTAATTTTGAGTATTGTATTCCAATTGGCACACGTAGTGGAAGAAACCACTAATCCAACACCAAACGAACTTGGAGAACTGGACAATACTTGGGCGATTCACCAATTGTTTACCACAACTAATTTTGCTCCAAAAAACGCATTGGTTAACTGGTACACCGGAGGATTGAACCATCAAATCGAACATCATATTTTTCCAAATATAAGTCACATTCACTATGGTAAAATTGCACAAATTGTCAAAGATACTGCTAGAGAATGCAACTTACCGTATTATGAATACAAAACCATGCGAAGTGCTGTCGTTGCCCATTTCAAACACTTAAGAGAATTAGGCATGAAACCGGAACTCGTTTAAAAAACAAAAACCATTTAAAATCAGATAAAAATATAATAACAATAACTTTAAAAATGAATCCACTTTCAGACAGAATTAACAATCTAGCTACATCACAAACACTAGCAATGGCTGCTTTGGCCAGAGAATTAAAAGCACAAGGAAAAGATATCATCAGTTTAAGTTTAGGAGAACCTGACTTTAATACACCTGACTTTATTAAAGAAGCAGCAAAAAAAGCTATCGATGACAATTACAGTACCTATTCTCCAGTAGATGGATACGCTGATTTGAAAGAAGCAATTTGCCGTAAATTCAAAAGAGACAACAATTTAGATTACAAACCATCTCAAATCGTAGTTTCAACAGGAGCAAAACAATCATTATACAACATTGCACAAGTAATGTTAAACGACGGTGACGAAGTAATTTTACCGGCTCCTTACTGGGTTTCTTATTTCGAAATCGTAAAATTATCAGGTGGAGTTCCTGTAGCTGTACCTACTTCTGTAGATACGGATTTCAAAATCACACCAGAACAATTGGAAGCAGCTATCACACCAAAAACAAAAATGATGTGGTTCTCTTCTCCATGTAACCCATCGGGATCAGTATACAGCAGAGAAGAATTAACAGCACTTGCTAAAGTATTGGAAAAACATCCAAATGTTTATGTAGTAGCGGACGAAATCTACGAGCACATTAATTTCTCAGGAACTTTTTGCAGTATCGCTTCAATCCCGGGAATGTTCGACAAAACCATTACCGTAAACGGAGTGGCAAAAGCATTCGCCATGACAGGTTATAGAATTGGATACATTGGAGGTCCAGAATTTATCGCTAAAGCTTGTACTAAAATTCAAGGGCAAGTAACTTCTGGAGCTAACTCTATTGCACAACGTGCTACAATCACAGCGGTAGATGCAGACCCATCGGTATTAAACCACATGGTACAAGCCTTCCACAGCCGTAGAGATTTAGTGGTTGGATTATTGAAGGAAATCCCAGGAATCAAAATCAACGTTCCAGAAGGAGCTTTTTATGTATTCCCAGACGTTTCTTCTTACTTCGGAAAAACATTAAAAGGAACTGAAATTAAAGATGCAAATGATGTGTCGATGTACCTTTTGGCCGAAGCTAACGTAGCAACCGTAACTGGTGACGCTTTTGGTAATCCAGATTGTATTCGTTTTTCTTATGCAACTAGCGACGAATTATTAAAAGAAGCTTTAAAAAGAATCAAAGACGCTTTGGCAGGATAGTCAAAACGCTTTTTTAATACAATTTGCCTCAAGGAAACTTGGGGCTTTTTTATGGCGTGACCACAAGGGTCGGGCTCTTCGCTTTATTCCCGATTAAATAAAACTACAGCTAAAGAGCCTTGTTTTTCTAAATCGGGAGATGCCGCTACTATCCCTCACGCGAATCCTGCAAAAATTCTATTTATCCCAATCCAGTACGAATAACTAGAGAGCAGTCCCTTCATTATCCCATAAAAAGAAAACTATCCCCGAAAAAACCTCTCTCCAAATTAGAAATCTTGGATAATTTATAAGAACTTTGCAAACTTTTTTAGGCGAAAGCCCAAAACGCTAAAGTTTTAGAAATTAACAAATTATCATCCCAAACAGATGAAGAAGAAAATAGAGATATTAGCTCCTGCCAAAGATTTAATTCATGGAATGGCAGCCATAAATGCCGGTGCCGATGCGGTTTATGTTGGCGCACCTAAATTCGGAGCCCGTTCTAATGCCACCAACTCCATTGAAGATGTAGCCGAATTAGTGAAATATGCCCACTTATTCAATGTTCAGGTTTTTGTCGTAATCAATACTATTCTTTACGATAACGAACTCGAAACCTGTCGCCAGATGATTTGGGAATTGTATCACATTGGCGTAGATGCATTAATCGTGCAAGATATGGCAATTATGGAAATGGAGTTGCCTCCTATCGTATTGCACGCCAGCACACAAGCCAACAATCGAGACCCGCATAAAATCAAATTCCTGAAAGATGCCGGAATGAAACGTGTCGTTTTGGCTCGGGAGTTGAACCTCCACCAAATCAAAGAAATCAGTGAAGTTGCCGATGTCGAATTAGAGTTTTTTGTAACGGGAGCTTTATGTGTTTCGTTCAGCGGAAATTGTTATATGAGTGTGGCCAATGGCGAACGCTCGGCCAACCGCGGTTCTTGCGCTCAAAACTGCCGTTTACCTTACAATCTGATTGACGGTCACGGCGATACCTTGATCAAAAACAGCCACTTGCTTTCCATCAAAGATTTTGATGTTTCTGACCAGATTCCGAATCTGATTGAAGCCGGAATTTGTTCTTTCAAAATAGAAGGTCGATTGAAAGATGTGGTGTACGTAAAAAATAATGTGTCGTATTTGCGTCAAAAATTAGACGCTTTCCTTGAAGGTGCTGGAAGTGATAAATACGCCAAAGCTTCTTCGGGCAAATGTACTTATACATTTGAATCCGCTTTGAACAAAAGTTTCAATCGAGGTTATACCGATTATTTCGTAAACGAAAGACACCAATCTATCGGTTCTTGGGAAAGTCCAAAATCGAAAGGGCAATACATTGGTAAACTCATAAAAACCACTGCCAACGCTTATGAAATTGAGAATGGCGAATTCCTGAACAACGGGGACGGACTTTGTTTCATCAACGAAAACAACGAAGCTGACGGAATTTATGTCAACAAGGCCGAAAACGGTTTGGTGTATCCCAATGTATTGAAAGAAATCAAACCGGGAACTTTTATTTACCGAAATAATGATGCCGCTTTCATCAAAATTGTAGAAAGAGAAGATAGTGCGGTTCGAAAAATAAGCACGACTTTATTGTTGACTGAAAACGAAACGGGTTTTGAATTAATCGCCACTGATGAAGACGGTAATATCAGTACTGTAAATTTGGTTCACGCCAAGGAGCAAACCAAAAACAACCTGTCCATCGAGGAAAATATCAAAACACAATTGGCAAAAACAGGCTTTACGCCTTATACTGCAGATGAAATTAATGTGATGTTCACCCAAAACTGGTTCTTGCCTATCTCGAAAATCAATGAAATGAGAAGAACGGTTTTCGAACAATTGTCTGAAATTCGTTTAGCCAATTACCATCGTGAGGAACAGCAATTAGTCAAAACATCGCATCCTTTTCCGGAAACCAAATTAGATTTTATGTATAATGTTTCGAACAAACTGGCACGTAAATTCTACGAACGCCACGGTGTTACCGAAATCGAACAAGCATTCGAACTACAATGGGACCCTGGGAAATCACGTGTGATGACGACCAAATATTGTATCAAATATGAATTGGAAAAATGTCCAAAATATCATAGAGACACGATGGAAACCAAACTCAAAGAACCTTTGGTGTTAAAACAAGGGGAACTGGAATACAAACTCAAATTCAATTGCAAACCTTGTGAAATGGAAATTTGGGAGAAAGATGCCGAATTCGAAATCGAGGAAGATCACTTCCATTAAAAACATAAAACCGATGCTTTTACTAAAAGAGACATCGGTTTTTTATTAAGCACAAATTTGCAAATTATTAGGTAGTATAAACCCATGAGATAAATCAAAATAATTTGCAAATTGGCAGTTATAAAAAATACATTTCTTTACTTTTACACTCCATTTTAGACTCCAAAAAAACATGAAAATACTACTTTTAGGTTCCGGTGAATTAGGTAAAGAATTTGTAATCGCAGCACAACGCATCGGACAAACCGTTATTGCCGTTGATAGTTACGAAAACGCACCGGCCATGCAAGTAGCCCATGATTTTGAAGTCATCAATATGCTCGACGGTGATGCTTTAGATAAAATTGTAGCCAAACACCAACCTGATTTCATCGTTCCCGAAATAGAAGCCATTAGAACTGAACGCTTTTACGATTACGAAAAACAAGGAATTACCGTTGTTCCATCAGCAAAGGCGGCCAACTTTACGATGAACCGCAAAGCCATTCGCGATTTAGCTTCTAAAGAATTAGGATTAAAAACTGCCGAATACCGCTATGCTACAACAGCAGAGGAATTACGAAAAGGGGTTCTCGAAGTAGGCATTCCCTGCGTGGTCAAACCGTTGATGTCTTCATCAGGAAAAGGGCAATCGACCATAAAAACCAAAGCTGATATCGAAAAAGCTTGGGAGTATGCCGTGGCAGGTTCCCGTGGTGATGTAGTGGAAGTAATTGTGGAAGCATTTGTCAAATTCAATTCGGAAATCACCTTATTGACCGTAACCCAAAACAATAATCCAACCTTATTTTGTGCGCCAATTGGCCATCGCCAAGAACGTGGCGATTATCAGGAAAGTTGGCAACCGGCATTGATTTCGGATAGGGATTTATATGAAGCGCAAGACATGGCCGAAAAAGTAACGGAAGCTTTGGGAGGCGCAGGAATTTTTGGCGTAGAATTTTTCTTGGCAGATGATGGAGTCTATTTCTCTGAACTCTCTCCTCGCCCACACGATACTGGTATGGTCACCTTGGCCGGAACGCAAAATTTCAACGAATTCGAATTGCATTTGCGAGCGATTTTGAGTTTGCCTATTTTCGAGATTACGCTTGAAAAAGCCGGAGCAAGTGCCGTAATTTTGGCTTCAGAACAATCCACAAACCCTACTTTTACAGGAATCGAAAAAATTGCCGCTTTACCCAAAACCGATTTCAGGATTTTTGGTAAACCAAGTTCAAGACCATATAGAAGAATGGGCGTTGCTCTGGTAAACAATTCATTAGGAACTCCGATTGAAGAAATTGTGGAAAAAGCAAAAAAAGCTGCTGCTTTGGTTGAAGTAAAATATTAATCGAATTATTTCATTTAGTACAATCTAAATTACACTTTATAGTCTCTAAAAAAGGAAGGAGTCATTCCTGTGTGTTTTTTGTACAGACGGCTGAAATAGGAATAATCATCATAACCTAATTCGGCAGTAATTTCATTAATGGAAAATTTCTTTTCTAAAAGCATGCGTTTCGCTTCCAGAATAATTCTGTCCATGATGATTTGTGTGGTGGTTTTATTTAAAATTTCATTACAAATTCAATTTAGATGTTTCAAACTAATATTAAGTTCCGAAGCACAAAATGCCCCAGCTGGCAGGAGAGATACGCTCGCACTAGCAGAAGAGTAAATTACTCAGAGACAACAATTGATTAAAATCGAAGCGATAGAGTTATTATTTCTAAAAACAACAAAAAGAAAGCAACAAACCACTAAGCTACTCCCAATCAAATAGTTATACTTTCGTAAATTGTTCGATTTTTTTTTATAACTTCGTTATTCCTAGAGAATTAACTCAGTTCATAAGCCCCAATGAGCACTAATATGTTGATTTTAGATGTCCTATTTGCGGGCATCGGAACTTCAAACTACAAGAAACTACTTTTACATAAACAAAAACGGGAAGCTGAAAACGAAATAGAGTAAGCCCAATAAAAATTCAATCAAAATGACAAAAACTATCGTAGGACGACACAAAGTAGGTGACATTGATGCATGGCTTAAAGGACATCAGGAACGAATAGATATATTTGCTCCTGCTGTGTCAAGTTTTAAAACATTTCAGGATACCGATGATCCAAAATCAGTGGTATTGGTAATGGAAGTAACCGATTTAGAAAAGCTTGTAAGCATCATCAATAGTCCAGACAATCAAGATTTGAAAAACAAGCATACCGTATT
Organism: Flavobacterium sp.; assembly: GCA_023259675.1. Taxonomy (GTDB): domain Bacteria; phylum Bacteroidota; class Bacteroidia; order Flavobacteriales; family Flavobacteriaceae; genus Flavobacterium. The sequence continues at coordinate 25,618 of JALRGT010000008.1, read as the reverse complement.
GGAGCCTGTCACTATTTCAATACCAGTAGAATTGTAAGCCAAAAAAATTAAACAAAAACAAAGGAAAAACCCCAGCTAGCTGGAGCGTCTCGCTCGTGTACACAAATAAATTAAAAGTCCAATAATTGATTATAGTACAGATACGAGCGAGACGCTTGCACTAGCAATGATTCAGTTTTATAGCCCACAGAACGAAATAAAATTAATTTTTCAATAATCGGAAATCCGTAGCAGTCATTCCGCTATGTTTTTTAAACAAACGACTGAAATACGAGTAATCTTCATAACCTAATTCGGCTGCAATTTCATTAATAGAAAATTTCTTTTCTAAAAGCATCCGTTTTGCTTCCAAAATGATTCTGTCCGTTATGACTTCTGTGGTGGTTTTATTTAAAATTTCATTACAAATTCGATTCAGATGTTTCAGCGTTATATGAAGTTGCTGAGCATAGAAAAAAGGAGCTTTTTCTATTTTGAATTTTTGTTCAAGCAATTGACCGAAGTTTTTAATTTTGACATTATACGTATGGGTATGGTGTTCAAAATTTTCAATGTATTTTCTAGCCAATTCGATATGAATACAATCCAATATGTTCAAAATCACATCTTGTTTTAGTAGCTTGTTCCCATTAATTTCTTGAACCAAAATATTAAAATAAGGTAAAACAACATTCCTTTCGGCTGCATTCAACACTATTTCTGGAACCGTATTTACCCCTGCATAAAAAGGATAGCCTTCGATGTCTTTTTGTCCATAATACAAATTATAGATTTCTTTAGAAAAGAAAACAATATAACCCTCAATATCATCCGATAAACTCCAGTGATGCATTTGTCCCGGTTGCAAAACAAAAACACTTCCCGGTTGAATTTCAAAACGATCAAAATCAATCTCATGAGTTCCAGATCCACTAGTAAAAAAGACCAAAACATAGAAATCATGTCGATGGGGTTTCTCAATAAAACTATGATTCAACAAATGATTTTTAAAGGTATTCACATACAAATCACTACTTACCGAATTACAATTAAATTGCTCAATGGCATAAACAGGATATTTTTTCATAATTCAAAAATGTCTTTATTGTGCTATAAGTAGCGAATATAAAAAACATATTTAAGAAGTATAAAAAATACCTTTGTTAAAAATTAATAAAATGTCACACGCTATCATTCACATCCTCAACAATGAATGTCCTCATTGCCATCAAGGAAAAGTTTTTAACGAAAAAAGTCTCTTTTTCAATTTTGGATTTCCAAAAATGAATACTTTTTGTTCCCATTGTCAATTTAAATTTGAAAAAGAACCGGGCTATTTCTTTGGCGCCATGTATTTAAACTATGGATTAACCGTAGCGCAAGGAATTGCTACCTATTGCATTGCCCAATTCTTCTTCAAAGAAACGTTCGATTTGAGAATCATTCCCATTATTGCTTTTGTCATTATTGCTATGGCTTCTTTCAACATCCGATTTTCAAGATTATTATGGATTTACATGTTTAAAAACTACTCCATTTAAAAACAAAGACTAGGAATTTCTCAAAAACTGTTATCTTAGCTACAGAAATTCCCTCACATGTCCTTGATACTCGAAAATATTGCCAAACAAATTACTCTTACTCCCGAAGAGCAAGAACTCTTTTTATCTAAGACAGAAGTTCGACAATATAAAGCCAAAACCATTTTATTAAATAGTGGTGAAATATGCAAATACTCCTATTTTGTAAATTCAGGCATATTGAGGAGTTTTAACATCAATGATAATATTGTTGAACATGTCATGGCTTTTGCCTGTAGCGGCTGGTGGATTGGAGATATGTACAGCTTACTTTCACAAAAGCCGGGAAACCTTTTCGTAGAAACCCTTGAAGATTCGGAAGTGGTTTTATTATCTAAAGAAAATCAGGAAATTCTATATCGAGAAATACCAAAACTCGAACGCTTTTTTAGAATTTTAACGGAAAATTCTTTGGTTGCCAATCAAGAAAGACTCATGGATAATTTGAGTTTGACCGCCGAGGAACGTTTTGAAAAATTCTGCAACAAACACCATGATTTAATTCAGAAAGTACCCCAAAAACAAATTGCTTCCTATATAGGTGTAACTCCCGAATTTTTCAGCAAAATGAAATCAAAACTATTGAGAAAGTGATTTCTTAATCTAGGTTAAGTGTCTTTTAGTGACATCTGATGTAAATTTGTATAACAATAATCTCAAAATTATATATAATGGCAACTACAGTTTTACATAAAGCAGACACAAGAGGACATGCAGATCACGGATGGTTAAACGCCTATCACAGTTTTAGCTTTGCCAGTTGGTACAACCCAGAAAGAGTTCAATTTGGAGTACTGCGCGTTTTAAACGATGACACTGTCGCTCCTGGAATGGGATTCGGAACCCATCCGCATGACAATATGGAAATCATCACTATACCGCTTGAAGGTGATTTGGCACACAAAGACAGCATGGGAAATGCCGCTACGATAAAAACTGGTGACGTACAAGTGATGAGTGCAGGTACTGGAATTCAACACAGCGAATTCAACCCAAACCCAGATCAGCGAACTAAATTATTTCAAATTTGGTTGTTTCCAAAAACTAGAAACGTGGAGCCTCGCTACCAACAAATTACCTTAAATCAAGCCGAACAAAAAAATAATTTTGCTCAAATTTTATCACCAAATCCAGATGATTCAGGGGTTTGGATTCATCAAGATGCTTGGTTTCATTTAGCTGATTTTGACAAAGGTTTTGCTAAAACTTACGAAATCAAAAAAGAAGGAAATGGAATGTATGTTTTTGTAATTTCAGGAACGATTACCGTCGATGGACAGGAATTGGAAACCCGTGATGGATTAGGAATAACTGAATTTGAAACTCTAGACATCAAAGCCACAACAGATGCCAAGTTTTTATTGATGGAAATCCCAATGCACCAATAAACAGCAAGAAATCATGGAGAACGATATTCATCTCACCATAAACGGTAACAAAGGATATTTCTCGATTGTTATCGACGGAAAAACGGAAGCCAAAATAACTTTCGTTTTTGCCGGCGAAACCAAAATAATTATTGATCATACCGAAGTAAATTCAGGAAACAGCGGCAAAGGATTTGGAAAAATATTAGTGGAAAGAGCCGTTACATTCGCCAGAGAAAAAAATATTAAAATCATTCCGCTTTGTCCGTTTGCGAAAAGTGTATTTGATAAAAATCCTGAACTTAGAAACGTTTTATAACCTTAATTATAATTTTCATGGATCCAAATGACATTAAAAAAGAATATACCAATGGTGAAGTTACCGTGGTGTGGCAGTCCGAAAAATGCATTCATTCCGGAAATTGTGTACGAAATAATCCTGCCGTTTTTCAACCTAGAGAAAAACCTTGGATAAAAATTGATGCTTCTTCGACAGATAAAATAATTGAAACGGTACAAAAATGCCCTTCAGGAGCTTTAACCTACTTTTTAAACAAATAAAAATGACTAAAAAAATTATAGCTTTTGGTGCTTCATCGAGTAAAAACTCTATTAATAAACAATTGGCCACCTACGCGGCATCGCAATTTAAAAATGCAGATGTAGAAGTTTTAGACCTAAACGAATACGAAATGCCTATTTTTTCCTTAGACAAAGAATCAGAAAATGGTATTCCTGAATTAGCAACCGATTTTTTTAATAAACTTGGAACTGCCGATTTGATTGTCATTTCGTTTGCAGAACATAATGGTGCCTATTCAACGGCATTTAAAAATATTTTTGATTGGACTTCTCGAATTAACCCCAAATTCCTTCAAGAGAAACAAACCCTACTTATGGCTACTTCTCCTGGCCCAAGAGGTGGACTTTCGGTTTTAGAAATTGCAAAAAATCGTTTTCCTTTTCAAGGTGCTGTTATCAAAGGAAGTTTTTCATTACCAAGTTTCAATGATAATTTCAAAACTGAAGAAGGAATTACAAACAAAGAATTAAAAAGTGAATTGCTTGAAATTGTGGAATCAATAGCGCTTTAAAAACAATTCAAACCCTACAGAAAAGCGTTCCAACAAGTAACGCTCTTTTCACCTTAAGCAAAATAGAACACAAGCAATTGAATTTTTATAAAAATTTGGAATCCCTATTTTTAATCGCACGAAAAAAACTATTACTAAATACGAAATACATAAAAAATAAATATAAAAGACTTTTTTGCATAATTTTAAGAACTCAATATTTATTTTTGAAACAGAAAAATCATTTATGAAACTACTTATCGTTGAAGACGAACCGAATCTTTTATCCATTATACGAAAAGGACTTTCGGAAAAAAACAATGACGTAAGCGTAGCTCTAGACGGAATAACTGCACTCGAAATGATTTTGAATTACAATTTTGATGTTGTTATTCTAGATATTATGCTTCCAGATATTAATGGAATCGAAATTTGTAGAAGATTGAGAGCCGCCAAAAACTTTGTCCCAATTCTTCTTTTAACCGCTTTAGGAACCACTGAAAATATTGTTACCGGACTTAATTCTGGTGCTGATGATTATCTTGTAAAACCATTTAAATTTTCTGAATTAGAAGCTCGAATAGCCGCTTTAGCTCGAAGATCGAGTCAAGAACATAAACCTAATGATTTGATTCAAATTGATGATTTAGAAATTGACAACAGAGCAAAATCTGTTAAAAGAAATGGAGAAACCATTCTATTAACTGCCAAAGAATTCAAATTATTACATTTTTTGGCTACCAATGCTGAAACAATTTTATCAAGAGAAAAAATATTAGATAATGTTTGGGATATTAATTTTGACATGAATACTAATGTAGTTGATGTATACATCAATTATTTGAGAAAGAAAATTGACAAACCTTTTCACCACAAATTGATCCATACAATCAAAGGTCTGGGGTACATTATAAAACCGTAATTCATGCAAATTAGAAAAAAAATAACCATTACTTATGTTGCGCTTTCGTGCTTTAGCACCATGCTTTTGTGTATTATTATTTTTTTCCTATTCAAACAAAATAATGAATATTATTTTATAAAAAGGCTTCAGGATAGAGCTAAAATTGCTTCCTCAACCTATTACCAGCAAGACACTGAAAAGAAAGATTATTTTCAAAAATTCAAGAAAGGCGGATTAGAAGAGCTTATAGAAGAAAAAGATTTTGTGCTAAAAGTAAACAGCGAAAACACTTTTGAATACAATACCGATTTGCATCTTCCCCCTGAGTTTTATAATAGTCTTATGAAAAAAGGATCCAGCTGGATCGAAGAAGACAATCGATATTATTATGGACAACTTTTTAATGAAGCAGGGCAGAAATATATTATAATTGTCACAGCCATAGACCGAAGAGGATACACGAGTACTATTTATGTTTTACAAATTTTAATTTTTGGAGGAATTGGCTTTATTATTATGGCTTACTTTTTTGGACGATTTTTAGCCAGAAGAGTAATTAATCCTATGGCACAAATAACAAAAGAAGTACGCCGGATAAGCGCTTCTAATCTTCACAATCGATTAGCTGATCCGAATAGAAATGGAAAAGATGAGATTTCAGACCTTACCAAAACATTCAACGATATGCTGGATCGTTTAGAAACTTCGTTTGAAATCCAAGCAAACTTCATCAACAATGCTTCGCATGAATTAAAAACTCCAATTACAACTATTATTGCCGAAACTGAAATTATGCTTCTAAAGGAAAGAGAAACAGAAGAATATGTATTCTCTTTAGAGAACATCAACAAGCAAGCTTCAAAATTAGGCAATCTAACCGAAAGTCTTTTAAAACTAACCCAAACGGGTTACGACGGCACTAAACAAGTATTGGATGTTGCTCGAATAGACGAAATTCTCCTAGAAGTTAAAGGATCAATAGACACTCTTTTCCCTAATAACCGCGTTAACATTAAATTGAACGCCATTCCAGAAGATGAATTTTTATTAACCATTCCTTGCAACAGACCATTATTAGAATTAGCTCTGAATAACATTATTTCGAACGCTGTAAAATATTCTGATAATGACGAGGTTTTTGTAAGCCTTTCGGCAGATAAGAATAAAATTAAAATTGCCATTATCGACATAGGTATTGGAATTCCTCCTGAAGATATTCCGTATTTGTATGAACCTTTCTTTAGAGGGAAAATTGCTTCAAAATATAATGGTTACGGACTTGGCTTGCCATTGGCAATGAAAATTATCAGAATGCACAATGGTGAACTTCAAATTCAATCAGAAACAGGAAAGGGAACAGTTGTAAATATTACTTTCGAAAAAAAACAACATTAGAAATTCTAATGTTGAATCTTAGGAAATTCTAATTTTAATCCAAGGACACTCTAATGTCCAACAACTTATTTTGTATGTATAATTAAAAACAATACATATGAAAAATCTATTAATACCTTCAACATTAGACCCCGATACGATAAATGCTATTAAAATAGCTATCCAACAATCTAACGGTAAAAAATGCACGCTATATTTAGCATTAATTAGCGAAATTCCAGATACTTATTCTACGGCTACTTTCCTAAGAAGCATGAAAAGTGATATGACTGCTTCGCAAAAAAACATATTGGAATATTGCAGAGAATTAATTGCTATTTCTCAAAATTGTAGTTTAAAAATTCATCATCAATATGGAATTTCCGCTCCACTGATGAAAAATTTAATGGAACATCTAAAAATTGAACTAACCATTATTTCTCCTTCCTTTAGAAATAATGGAAAAAGAATTCACAATCAATTTACTCAAATTCTTAGTAATTCTAAATGTCCCATTTTGCACCTAAGCACAAATTTTGAAGAACAAAATTTAAGTAAAGCAATGTATTTAGAACAAACTATGTCTAAACTACAGGTAGAAGATTTACAAGAATTAATCCCTGCTCATTTTAATTTCAGAATCGTTAGTCAAGCTAAAATTTTTAGTGAACAAAATCCTGAAGATCTTCAAAACTTATTAAATGAAGCTATTACAAAAAATAAAATTGATCTTCTAATCGAAACTAGAAAACCGAAAAAGATTAAACTTAAAAAAAATAACACCAATACAAACGAAAGTTTTGGCTTACCAATTTTATCCTTGTACGAAGAAATCGCGTGAGTATAAAAAGGAAACTATTATTGATCTATTTAAACAAATCAACATGCTATTACAAAAGAAAATCCCTATGAAATATGTTTTAGGGAAAATAAAAACGGAGCTATTTCTAGTTATTTTATACGCAATCACTTTTGAGGCATTCAACTATTATTATGACAACGAAGCTATAAATATTCCCATTGCTATTCCTACCATAGTAGGAACCATTATCTCATTATTACTTGCTTTTAAATCGAACCAAGCTTATGATCGCTGGTGGGAAGCTCGCATTATTTGGGGAGCTATTGTAAACGATTCGAGATCATTATTAAGACAAATTATCTCTTTTTACAAAGATCCTGATTTTTCAGTTGAAGCTAATGATTTTAAAGAAAATTTCGCCAAAAGACAAATTGCTTGGTGTTACAGTTTGAATCTCTCACTAAGAGGAAAAGACCCCTATAAAACGATTAAAAAAATCTTAAATGACACTGATTTCCAATATGTAAAAAAACACAAACATGTGCCTAATGCAATACTAATGCTACATTCTAAAGATTTGAAAAAAGCATATGAAAACGAAAAAATCAATACCTATCAACAGGTAGAAATTGACAATACACTAACACGTTTGTGTGATTACATGGGCAAATGCGAAAGAATTAAAAATACCATATTCCCAACTACTTACAGTATGTATATTCGTTTCACACTTTGTCTTTTCATTATCCTTTTGCCATTTGCATTAACTGATTTATTGGGTTGGTTACAAATTCCATTGGTAACAACCATTGGGGCTGCATTTTTCCTTATCGAAAAAATGGCTATTCACTTGCAAGACCCATTTGAGAACAAACCGACTGATACTCCTATGACCGCCATTTGTGGTACCATTGAAAAGAATTTAATTCAAATGATTCATGAATTCCGTGATGAATTTGAGTCGCAACCTAAAAAGACGCAAGCTGAATCGATAGATGTAACTTTTGAAAAAAATCAGTATTTTGTTTTGTAACAACGATTCTATTTATATCCAGATAAGTTCAATTATCTATTTTTTTCTTTCTTAATCTAGGTTAAGTGCTCTATAGTTATGGCCGCCGTAAATTTGCCTTATCAATAAGATATAAAAATTAAAACTATAAAATTATGGCAACTACGAAATGGGCAATTGACCCGACACACTCCGAAATAGGATTCAAAGTAAAACACATGATGTTTACCAACGTTTCAGGAAAATTTAGTGATTATGTAGCAACTATTTCTACGGAAGAAGATAACTTTGAAAATGCAAATATTGAGTTTTCTGCAAATATCGATTCTATCAGCACCAATAATACGGATAGAGACAATCACTTAAAAAGTGGCGATTTTTTTGATACAGAAAACCATCCAAAACTAACTTTTAAAGCGACTTCTTTTACCAAAAATGGCGATGATTATGAAATAGCTGGCGATTTGAGTTTGAGAGGAATAACAAAATCAGTAAAACTTCCTGCTGAATTTAGCGGTTTAATGAAAGACCCATGGGGAAATACCAAAGCGGGATTGAATATTTTTGGAAAAATAAATCGTAAAGAATGGGGATTAAACTGGAACTCGGCTCTAGAAACGGGTGGTGTTTTAGTGGGTGAAGATGTAAAATTGAACATCGAATTACAATTGATCAAACTATAACTGATTTCATAAAAACTAGTTTTGGTTAAATACAAGCGGCTAAATTTCTTAATGAAGTTTAGCCGCTTTTCTTTTGCATTGGTTTCATCTTTCCTGATAAATTCTAAAAAAACACTACTTTTGCATCCCGATTGAATCTAATTTTTCAATCTTTATATTAAAAACAATAAAAACAAATACAGATGAAAGCATACGTATTTCCAGGTCAAGGAGCTCAATTCACCGGAATGGGTAAAGACTTATATGAAAACTCTCCTTTAGCAAAAGAATTGTTTGAAAAAGCAAACGAGATATTAGGTTTCCGTATCACCGATATTATGTTCGAAGGTACTGCCGAAGAATTGAAAGAAACTAAAGTAACCCAACCTGCGGTGTTTTTGCATTCGGTTATTTTGGCCAAAACTTTAGGAGAAGATTTTAAACCAGAAATGGTAGCTGGACATTCTCTAGGCGAGTTCTCTGCTTTGGTTGCTAATGGTGCGTTATCTTTTGAAGACGGATTAAAATTAGTTTCTCAAAGAGCCTTAGCCATGCAAAAAGCCTGCGAAATCACCCCATCAACCATGGCTGCCGTTTTAGGATTGGCTGACAATATTGTGGAAGAAGTTTGTACCTCTATCGACGGTGTTGTTGTGGCAGCTAACTACAACTGTCCTGGACAATTAGTAATTTCAGGAGAATTTAAAGCTGTAGAATTAGCTTGCGAAAAAATGAAAGAAGCAGGAGCCAAACGTGCTTTGTTATTACCTGTAGGTGGTGCTTTCCACTCTCCGATGATGGAACCGGCAAGAGAAGAATTGGCTGCAGCCATTGAAGCGACAACTTTCTCAACTCCTATTTGTCCCGTATATCAAAATGTTACTGCCAGCGCAGTTTCTGATCCTGCTGAAATCAAGAAAAACCTAATCATACAGTTGACCGCTCCCGTAAAATGGACGCAATCCGTACAACAAATGATTGCAGACGGTGCCACTTTGTTTACCGAAGTAGGTCCTGGAAAAGTATTAGCCGGTTTAATCGGTAAAATCAATAAAGAAGCAGCAACGGCTAATGCGTAATTAGTAGTTAACGATTATCTATAAATGAAATCCTCATAAACTTACTGTTTGTGGGGATTTTTGTTTTAAAGAACCTTATTATCGTAAAACCCTTCTAGAATACTATCCTAGATTTTTAGTTATCTTTGTTCAAAGAATTTCTTTTTATGAATTTAAATTTACGAACCGTAAACGTTACTAGATATATCACTCCACTACGAGAAGGAGGCTCTTTACCTGCTTTGGCCGAAGCCGACGACGAATTTAAATATGTACTGAAATTTAGAGGTGCAGGTCATGGTGTAAAAGCATTGATTGCCGAATTTCTAGGCGGTCAAATCGCAAAATTTTTAGGATTACCTGTTCCTGAATTGGTTTTTGCCCAACTGGACGAAGCCTTTGGAAGAACAGAAGCAGATGAAGAAATTCAAGACCTTTTAAAGTTCAGTCAAGGTTTAAATCTAGGGTTGCATTACTTATCAGGTGCTATAACTTATGATGCCGCGGCCAATGATTGTGAAGCATTAATGGCTTCAAAAATTGTTTGGCTAGATGCTTTTATTACCAATGTTGACCGTACTTTCAAAAATACCAATCTCTTAATTTGGAAAAAAGAACTTTGGTTAATTGACCATGGCGCTTCCTTTTATTTCCATCATTCATGGACTAACTGGGAAAAGACAGCCTTCACTCCATTTGCATTGATAAAAGATCATGTTTTATTGCCAAAAGCATCAAAACTAGAAGAAGCACATCAAGAATACACTGCACTATTGACTGATACGATTCTGGAAGAAATTGTAAATCAAATTCCGGAAGATTGGTTGCAATGGGAAGATCAAACCATAACAGCAGACGAAATCAAAGCCATTTATTTTCAGTTTTTAAGCCTACGTTTAAAGAACGCCGAAATATTTTTAAAACAAGCTCAAGATGCACGAAAAACACTTATATGATTATGCTGTCATTCGTGTCGTACCTAGAGTAGAACGCGAAGAATTTATCAATGTGGGTTTGATGCTTTATTGTAAGCGTCAGAAATATTTACGCATTCAATATCAAATCCCCGCTGATAAAATTACTTCTTTTTGCAAAGAATTTGATTTAGACCAACTCAAAATCAATTTAGATTCATTTGTAGCTATTTGTGAAGGCAAAAAAGATGCTGGTCCAATTGCACAATTTGAAAAAGACGAACGATTTAGATGGTTAACCGCTGTTAAAAGTTCGAGCATACAAACCTCAAGACCGCATTCAGGGTTTAGTACTGATTTAGACCAAACTTTTGAAAAACTTTACACTGAATTAGTGCTATAATAAAAAATCCCAAATCGGCACAAGCTAATTTGGGATTCTAAAATTATTATTGTTTTGTATGTTAAGAAGGCAATTTAAAAGCTTGTCTAGCCACCAACAACCATTTTCCTTTTTGCTTTTGCCAAACTAACATAATACCAATTTTGATATCCTTCTCTACTCCACTATCTTTTGTATGTGCAGCTAAATTATGTCTAACTACAGCCACATCTCCACTAATTTGAATACTTTGATTTTGAAATTCAATTGTCACAAAATCCGATTCGCCATTTAACAATTTTTCGATAAATAATTCTTGATTTTGAAGTACTCCGCTAGAATGTCCGTAACTTAAATCTTTTGACGTCAATTCCTTCAATTGATTCTCACTAGGGTTAATTAAGGCTTTACGAAAAGCTTCAACGCTGTTAGCAACTGCATTTTCTTCTTTGGAAACATTTTTGGTTTGTGCCCAATTAGAAAATGAAATCAAAAGTAATGCAAATACAAATAAAGACTTTTTCATAATTACTGCTTTAAAAATTCCAAAACAGAATCGGTAATAAATTGAATTTGGTCATCATCCAATTCGGTGTGCATTGGCAAAGCAATTACTTCTTTCACCAATTGATTGGTCACAGGAAAATCTTCTTCTTTGTAACGCACATCAACATAAGCTTTTTGCGAATGCAATGGAATTGGATAATAAATCGCACATGGAATTCCTTTATCCAATAAATATTGCATCAAACCATTTCTATCGGCATTAATGATTCGCAACGTATATTGATGAAAAACGTGATCGTCTCCATCCCAATCAAACTCAGGAGTCACTATATTGGAATGACCCGAAAATGCTTTATTATATTTTGACGCAGCCAATCGACGTGCAGCATTGTACTTGTCTAACAAAGGTAATTTCGCATTCAAAACTGCCGCCTGAATGCTGTCTAAACGTGAATTTACTCCCACTACATCATGATGATAACGCTCGTACATTCCGTGATTGACAATTCCACGAAGCCTATGTGCCAAAGCATCATCATTCGTAAAAATAGCACCCCCATCTCCATAACAACCTAAATTCTTAGATGGAAAAAAAGAAGTCGCCCCTACCTGACCGATAGTTCCCACTTTCTTTTTCGTTCCGTCAGGAAACGTATAATTAGCACCAATAGCCTGAGCATTATCCTCAATTACAAACAAATTATGTTCGTTAGCCAATTCCATTATGGCCTCCATATTGGCCGCGCGACCAAACAAATGTACCGGAACAATTGCTTTAGTTTTTGGAGTAATCGCATTTTTGATTCTCTCTAAAGAAATATTCATAGTATCCAAATCTACATCAACTAAAACCGGAGTCAATTGCAATAAAGCAATCACTTCTACAGTAGCAGCAAACGTAAAATCGGCAGTGATTACCTCATCTCCCGGTTGCAACCCTAATCCCATCATGGCAATTTGCAAAGCATCGGTTCCATTGGCACATGGAATTACATGTTTTACATCAAGATATTCTTCTAAGGATTTCTGAAATTGATGAACTTGTGGTCCATTGATATAAGTATTTGTATTTAAAACTTCCTGAATCGAAGCATTTACAACAGAGGCAATCGTATCATATTGACTTTTTAGGTCAACCATTTGAATTTTTTTCATTGAATTTTGGATTAAAGTTCGCCCTTCAACGGAGCTCGGGGTAACGTTATTTTGGGATTTCTGAAAACAACAAACACTTTCATAAAATGAGCAACAAAAATAGTTATTTAATGAGTTTAAACCAATGAAAATAAAATAAAGAAACCGTATTTTAGCGACAAAAATTTGATGATGCTTTTTCTATATAATTTAGTTATTCGTTTTGCTGGTTTTTCGTTAAAAATCATCGCTCTTTTCAATCCAAAAATAAAACTTTTCATTATAGGTCGGAAAGCAGTTTACTCCACATTAAAACAAAAGATAAAACCTTCAGACAAAACTATTTGGTTCCATGCCGCTTCTTTAGGTGAATATGAACAAGGCTTACCGGTTATTGAAAAAATAAAAACGGAATTTCCGAATCATAAAATCATAGTCAGCTTTTTCTCTCCATCTGGTTACGAAGTCCGTAAAAACAACACCATTGCCGATGCAACGGTCTATCTTCCATTAGACACCAAAAAAAATGCACAAGAATTTTTAAAATTGGCTCACCCTGAAATGGTCTTTTTCATCAAATACGAATATTGGTTGAACTATTTAAATGAATTAAAAAAACAAAACACCCCAACCTATTTAATTTCGGGTATATTAAGACAAAATCAACTTTTTTTCAAATGGTACGGTGGTTTTTACAGAAAAGCATTGAACACATTTACCTACTTTTTTGTACAGGACGAAAACTCAAAAAAATTACTTTTCCAATTAGGCAAAACCAACGTGATTGTTTCCGGTGATACCCGTTTCGACAGAGTCGCCTCAATTTTAGAAAAAGAAAACACCTTAGATTTTATTTCAACTTTCAAAAACAACACTTTAACCATAGTAATAGGAAGCTCATGGCCAAAAGACGAAACCTTATTAACTCATTTTATAAATACTACCACGCTTCCTGTTAAATTTATTATTGCGCCACACAATATTAAAACGGAACAAATTGAGCATTTAAAAAACAGCCTCACCAAAAAAACAGTTTTATTCTCTGAAAAAGAAAGTGAAAACCTAGCTGATTTTGATGTTTTTATAATTGATACTATCGGAATTCTTACAAAAATTTATAGTTATGCCGATATTGCCTATGTAGGTGGTGGTTTTGGAAATCCAGGGGTTCATAATTTATTGGAACCGGCAACTTTTGGTGTTCCAATTGTAATCGGACCAAATTATTCCCATTTTCAGGAAGCAACTGCTTTAGTAAATATAGGAGGATGCATTTCCATTACGACCCAAAAAGAGTTAAATAATACCTTTGGAGATTTAATTTTAGATGATGCTTACCGTAGCGAAAAAGGACATATTTGCAGCACTTTTATCTCCATGAATAAAGGAGCAACAAACAGTGTCCTAAAAAAAATATTAAAACAAGAAAACTAACCGACTGAGAATTCTTAATTTTTAGTCCATTTTAACCCTTTATTTTTTCGTTATTTTCAAAAATAGAGCACCATTTTTCTTAAAAAAATTTATTCAGATACTACCCTAAAAACACCCAGAAAAATCAACATTGAAATTAGTGTTCCTTTTAGATAAAAAAGCAACTTCAAATTTCGTAGTAGCTTTTCAGAAACACAACACATTCTTTTTTATTTTATTTAAAATCAATTAATTAAAAAAAGTATTCGTTAACCCCAAAAAAATCAGTTTATCCAATTTCAAATTTAATATTCATGATTTATAACAGATTAATTTCGTATTTACACCCCTTAAAAATGTCCTCTTTTTATCTCCAATTTTATTTTTAAAAAAAAATTGAAAAAATATTTTACATATCAAAAATTTTATATCTTTGCCTCGAATTAATAATTAACCTTTTATAATAAAGTAAGATGAAAAAAGTATTTTTAAGTTTAGCTGTTGTTGCTGTTTTAACTGTTGTTTCTTGTAAAAAAGCTGATGCTTCTGCTGAAGAAGTAGCTGCTGACACTACTGTTGTAGCTGTTGATTCTGCTGATGTAGCTGTTGACACTGCTGCTGTAGAAGTTGATTCTGCTGCTGTTGAAGCTCCTGCTGCTGAGTAATTAGAAGCAATCTAAAAAAATCAAAGCCATCCGCATTGCGAGATGGCTTTTTTATGTCTTATATTTTTTTTTAAAACTCCTAACTGACTTATTTTAAAAAATATCAGAACTCTTGTTCAACAATTTCTTCTTCAAAAACAAAGGCTTCATCAGCAAAATCCAGAATTTCAGATTGAGGTCCATACTTTACAATTTCACTCACCCCTTTTTGCAACATTAATGCCGTTGAATATTTTCTGCTCGTGGCAAAATGTTTCCCTTCAAAAATCAATTTAAAAAAATATTTACCACCAGAAGATTTAAATTTTAAAAATTCTGCTGTATCAATTGCCAGTTTAAATTTTTGAATACTTTCCTCACATTCAAATTTTAGTTCATAACTCAAACTGGTAAAAACCACCTTACCCTTTCTGGAAGTAAACACAAATTTATATTGATCATTAAATCTTTTACTAATTACAAAAGTACCCATGAAGCTTTCGATTTAAAAAGTCAATTTACACAAAATAAAGACACCTAAAATTTATAATTACAAAACACCATTTTGATTTTAAAATTATAAATTCATATAAAACAAAAAAGCCTCTTCAAAAAGAAGAGGCTTAGTACTCAGAGCGGGACTTGAACCCGCACGAACATTGCTGTTCACTGGATTTTAAGTCCAGCGTGTCTACCAATTTCACCATCCGAGCATGATGTAAATCGAGCGAAAAACGGGGCTCGAACCCGCGACCTCGACCTTGGCAAGGTCGCGCTCTACCAACTGAGCTATTTTCGCGTTTCAAAATCTTTATAAGAACGACAATACTTGTTCTGTATTGCGGATGCAAATTTAGGACATTTATTCAATTACACAAGCCTTTTTTGCAAAAAAATAATATATATTATATAACTTTCTGATAACGTATTCTTTAAACAGAAAATTATTTTCTTGTCAACATTCTTTTTATTTCATTTAGCTTCATCAAGGCCTCTACCGGTGTAATTGCATTGATATCTAAACTTATTATTTCTTCTTTTATTTCTTCCAATAAAGGATCATCTAAATTAAAAAAACTCATTTGCATCTCCTCTTTTGCCGATTTGATTCCACTCAAAGCTTCACTCGAATGATCTTTCTCTAACTTCTTCAAAAGCTTCTGCGCTTTCAAAATAACGATTTGAGGCATCCCGGCCATTTTAGCCACATGAATCCCAAAACTGTGAGCACTTCCCCCTTTTACCAATTTTCGAATAAACAAAACAGTATCTTTTAATTCTTTGACCGAAACATTGTAATTCTGAATTCTAGTCAAAGATTCGCTCATTTCATTTAACTCATGGTAATGGGTTGCAAAAAGTGTTTTAGGCTGAGATGGATGCTCATGCAAGAATTCAGCAATGGCCCAGGCAATCGAAATTCCGTCATACGTACTAGTTCCCCTTCCGATTTCATCCAACAAGACCAAACTCCTATCTGAAATATTATTCAAAATAGATGCTGTTTCGTTCATTTCTACCATAAAAGTAGATTCTCCCATCGAAATATTGTCTGAAGCTCCCACTCTGGTAAATATCTTATCGACAATCCCCATTCTAACGCTATCTGCCGGAACAAAACTACCCATTTGAGCCAAGAGCACAATTAATGCCGTTTGACGCAAAATAGCCGACTTACCAGACATATTCGGACCCGTTATCATGATTAACTGTTGTACTTCCCTATCCAAAAACACATCATTGGCAATATAAGGCATCCCAACAGGCAATTGTTTTTCAATAACCGGATGCCTTCCGTTCTTAATCTCAAGCTCAAAAGTTTCATCTATTTCCGGACAGACATATTTATTTTCTATAGCCAATTGTGTAAAAGAACACAAGCAATCCAATTGCGCCACCAAATTAGCATTCAATTGTACCGGCTTGATATAAGTCGCAATCCAAGCAATTAATTGCTCGAATAATTCCAACTCTATTTTATGGATTTTTTCTTCGGCGCCTAGAATTTTAACTTCATATTCTTTTAACTCTTCCGTAATGTAACGCTCTGCATTAACTAAAGTTTGTTTTCGAATCCACTCTGCCGGCACTTTATCCTTATGCGTGTTTCTAACTTCTATATAATAGCCAAAAACATTATTAAAAGAAATCTTCAACGAAGTAATTCCTGTGCGTTCCGATTCTCTTTTCTCAATCCCATCCAGAAATTCTTTCCCAGAAGTTGATATCGCTCGAAGTTCGTCCAATTCGGAATTAATCCCTCTTGCAATAGCATTTCCTTTGGCAATAGCCACCGGAGCATCCTGATTTAATGTCGTCTGAATTTTTTCGCGTAGCAAATCACAACTATGTAGCGTATCTCCAATAATTTTAACGGCCTCCTGGGGACTTTCTAATGCCAATGTCTTTATGGGAATAATAGCATCTAAAGATTCTTTTAGACAAACCACCTCACGGGGAGAAACTTTACCAGCCGCAATTTTTGAAATCAATCGCTCTAAATCGGAAATCTGTTTGATTTGGTACTGTATTTTTTGCAACACCTCCTGATTTTCTTTCAAATAAGAAACCACTTGATGTCGGCTTTGAATTTTTTTACTGTCTTTCAAAGGCAATGCCAACCAACGTTTCAACAAACGCCCTCCCATTGGCGAAAGCGTTCGATCTATAACATCCAATAAAGTAACAGCATTGGGGTTATAACTCTGGTATAATTCTAAATTCCGAATGGTAAAACGATCCATCCAAACATAGGCATCCTCGGCAATACGCTGAATAGAGGTTATATGCTGGACCTTATTGTGCTGCGTTTCGGACAAATAATACAAAATAGCTCCCGAAGCAACAATACCTTCCTTCAAATCCTCTATTCCGAAACCTTTCAAAGAAACGGTCTGAAAATGTTTGGTCAACGTTTCAAAAGCATAATCTTCTTTATAAATCCAATCCTCAAGATAAAAACTATGAAAATCCTCCCCGAAAGTATCTTTAAAATTATTTTTATGGTTTTTCTGAATCAGAACTTCACTGGGATTAAAATTCTGCAATAACTTATCAATATATTCTGCATTTCCCTGCGCAGTCAGAAACTCACCGGTAGAAACATCCAAGAAAGATATCCCTATAGATTTATTGGTAAAATAGACCGACGCCAAAAAATTATTATTTTTGGATTGCAAGACCTCATCATTCAAAGAAACTCCTGGAGTAACCAACTCTGTCACACCACGTTTTACAATCGTTTTTGTCATTTTAGGATCTTCCAACTGATCACAGATAGCCACACGAAGTCCAGCCTTAACCAACTTAGGCAAATAGGTATTTAAGGAATGATGTGGAAATCCTGCTAAAGCAGTCTCTGTTTCGGAGCCAGCGCCCCTCTTTGTCAAAACTATTCCTAATATTTTGGAAGCCCTTACAGCATCTTCACCAAATGTTTCATAAAAATCCCCTACCCTAAACAACAAACAAGCATCCGGATATTTCCTTTTGATCTCATTGTATTGTTTCATCAACGGTGTTTCCTTAACCACTTTATCTTTTGCTGCCAAAATGTTATCGCTTTTAAAAATGAAAAAAATATCAGCGAATTTATATATTTAATAACGAAAAACTAAATCCTGAAAAAATTAATTTTTTTTTAAGTAAAATTTAAGCCAATGGCATGATTTTTTCTTTAGTTTTGTTTTATAAATATTAAAATCGAAATAAAATGAAAAAAATACTTTTACTTTCCATGCTAACAGTATTAGGAATTACTGCTTCTAATGCTCAAGAAACAACAAAAAAAATAAAAGCCACAGTTGCTAAAGCTGCTAAAGTTGAAGGTGCTGGAATGGTTTTCGAATCTGAAGTTATTGATTATGGAACAATCGCCCATAATGCAGACGGAAAACGTCAATTTATTTTCACAAACAACGGAACAAAACCATTAATTATCACTAACGCTCAAGGTTCATGTGGATGTACTGTTCCTACAACTCCTAAAGAGCCTATTGCCCCAGGACAAAAAGGAATTATTGGTGTAAAATATGCTACTGATAGAGTGGGTGCTTTCACAAAGACAGTCACTGTAACTTCAAATGCTCAAGGACAACCTACAAAAGTACTTACTATAAAAGGAACTGTTTTACCGGATGCTCCAAAAAGCTAATTTTTAAATAAAATACAAAGAAAAAGCTTCCCTTAGAATCGGAAGCTTTTTTTATGACAATAAATCACAGCAAATGAGAAAATTAGAAAACAGTGAATTAGAACGAAAATCTGTAGAAGCTTTTAAAGAATCTGAAAAAACCCCTCTAATTTTAGTGTTGGACGATGTACGAAGTTTACACAATATTGGTTCCGTATTTAGAACTGCCGATGCATTTTTAATAGAAAAAATATACCTCTGTGGCATAACCGCAACTCCTCCCAATAAAGAAATCCACAAAACGGCATTGGGCGCAACAGAAACTGTAGCATGGGAACATCGCGACAACGTATTGGAAGTAATTAAAAAATTAAAAACGGATAATATTACAACTCTTGCCATTGAACAAGTCGAAAGCGCTATTTTTCTCCAAGACTTTAAAGTCGAAAAAAACAAAAAATATGCTTTGATTTTCGGAAATGAAGTATTTGGTGTTTCACAGGAAGCCGTTTCTCAGTGTGACGGCTGTATCGAAATTCCGCAATTAGGCACCAAACACTCCCTAAACATTTCAGTTAGTGCAGGTATTGTTGTTTGGGATTTATTTCAAAAATTAAATTGGCCCAAATAATTTTTTTTTAATTTAATAAAATTTATACTTTTATGGCATGAGAAATTATTTTTTTTTGAGGATTACATTATTTTATTTGGTTTTTTTTTCATTAGCCGTATTTTCCGCCAATCCTTTAATTAATATAGATAATTCTATTGTCTTAGAAAAAGAACACAACTCTTCCAATAACAGGTCAACCCCACCTTTTACCGCTGTCCCTGCTCCAATATTTAATATTGCACCTGTAATAAAAGCTGTTGGTGACCAGATTTATTGCTCAGGAACTTCATTAAAAATAGTAACTGACGTAACCATAACTGATGACGATGACTTCGATACCGATGCGATTTACATCCAGATATCATCAGGATATAGTAGTGGACAAGATTTACTTACACTAACAAATCAAACATCACATCCTACTATTGTAGCCAGCTGGAATTCACTTGAAGGGAAATTAAAGCTTTCCAGTCCAATTGCCGGTACAAAAGTGTTATATACAGACTTAATAGCTGCCATAAAAGATGTAGCATACAGTAATTCTTCAGCAACTCCGTCCGGAATTAAGAACTTTTCGATTACGATAGGGCAAGCCAATTACCTACCTAGAAACAAACATTTCTATGAATATGTACCTGATTTAGGTATTTCTTGGACAAATGCAAAAGCGACAGCTGAAACAAGGACATATTATGGACTACAAGGATATTTAGCAACACTAACGGCTGCCGATGAAGCACAATTAGCGGGAGAACAAGCACCTGGAGCAGGTTGGATTGGCGGTAGTGACGCCGAAACAGAAGGCACTTGGAAGTGGGTTACCGGTCCAGAAAATGGCATGATTTTCTGGTATGGAGGGACTAATGGTTATACACCAAATGGCTCCTTTGCCTTTTGGAATTCACCTCAAGAACCCAACAACGCTGGCAATGAAAATTATGCACACATAACAGCACCTGGAATAGGTGTTAAAGGCTCATGGAATGATTTGCCTGATGCTGGAAGACCATCGGGTGACTACCAACCCAAAGGATATATTGTAGAGTATGGAGGAATGATACCAGGTGATG
This sequence comes from Flavobacterium sp., assembly GCA_023259675.1. Taxonomy (GTDB): domain Bacteria; phylum Bacteroidota; class Bacteroidia; order Flavobacteriales; family Flavobacteriaceae; genus Flavobacterium. The sequence goes on along the minus strand of JALRGT010000008.1, from coordinate 4,998 downwards.
TCGATCTAATCCAAATATCAGCGAGTACAACCATCACGATTCCCAGAATCACAAGCACCACTCCTAACTCAAGATGTGGTACAGGTACTTTAGACCTACAAGCCACCGTTACAGATGGGACGATAAACTGGTACGATGCTTTAACTGGAGGGAATCTTGTAGCGACAGGAAATAGTTTTACGACTCCTATAATCAATACGACTACAACCTATTATGTTGATAACGGATGTACACCGAGAACTCCAATTACAGCAACTATCACCCCTTTACCAACAGCAAATTCGGTTATAATTCCAAGACAATGTGACGACAATCAAGACGGTATTTTCACATTTAACACTTCATCTTTAGAATCTTCTTTATTAAATGGGCAAACTAATGTAACAGTTACTTATTTTGACCAAAACAACAATCCTTTAAAAGATTCAAATGGAAATTTGATTACCAGTCCATTCCCTAATAGTTTCACAACAACCTCACAAACAATAAAAGCCGTTGTAACAAACAATTCACCTTTAAACTGTTTTGACGAAACAAACATTCAATTTATCGTTGACATTTTACCTGAAGCTTTTACCGTTCCGATATCCTTAACAACAACCTGTGATGACGAATCAAACCCGTTAAATCAAGACGGAAAATTTGCATTTGACACTTCTACATTTGAAGCTACCATTTTAGGAGGGCAAACCGGAATAACAGTAACTTATACTTTACAAAACGGAACTGTACTTTCAACTTTGGCGCCCACTTTTATAACCGGAACTCAAAATGTTTTGGCTACAGTTACAAATCCATTAAACGCAAACTGTACCGCCACGACAACTTTAAATTTTGTTGTTAACCCATTACCCATTGTTAATGATATTAGCATCTTCCAATGCGATGCCGATTTAAGCCCCGACGGAAAAACACTTTTTAATTTAACGGTCAACAATGATGTAATTTCAACAAATTACACTAACGAAACTTTTACGTATTACACCTCTTTAAACGGAGCAAATAATGCTTTAGCAGCAGATTTAATTCCGAATGAACTGGCATTTGAAAATACAACTCCTACTTTAATGGATGTTTGGACTAGAGTTACCGATAAAAGTACAGGTTGTTTTAGTGTTGCTAAAATAACCCTCAAAGTATCGGCAACTAATATCCCATCAAATTATAAAATTTTAATTCCGCCTGTATGTGATGACTTATTGGATAGCGATGGTAACAACACTGTTAACAACAATAATAGAGACGGAATTACCACTTTTGATTTATCTTCTTCCAAAGGGACAATCCAAGCACTTTTACCCTCTACCGAGGTTTATAACATCAATTACTACCGAAACGAAGCAGATGCCTTGGCTGAACTCAATGTCATAACCGATATTTCCAATTACAGAAATATTGGCTATCCAAATTCACAGGATGTCTGGGTACGTGTAGACAGTAATCTAGACAATGCCTGTTATGGCTTAGGCCCATTTTTGACAATAAACGTAGAAGCCTTACCAATTGCAAATCCCGTTACAATACCAAGACAGTGTGATGACAACAATGACGGTATTTACACATTTGACACTTCTTCATTAGAATCCAGTTTATTCAACGGACAAACAAACGTAACCGTTAGCTATTTTGACCAAAACAACAATCCATTAAAAGATGCAAACGGAGTTTTGATTTCAAGTCCTTTTCCAATAAATTTCACAACGGTTTCACAAACTATTAAAGCGGTAGTGACCAATAGTACTCCCGCACAATGTTTTGAAGAAACAATGATTGAATTTATTGTAGATGATTCGCCAGTCGCATTTCCTGTCCCAAACAGTTTAACCACGGTTTGTGATGACGAAGTAAACCCATTGGATCAGGATGGTAACTTTGCTTTTGACACTTCAGCCTTTGAAGCAACTATTCTGGGAGGACAAACCGGAATGATTGTAAAATATTATGATCAAAACGGAATAGAATTACAAAGTCCGCTACCCAACCCATTTATAACCGGCACTCAAAATATCGTTGTAACTGTTGAAAATCCATTAAACAAAAACTGTACAGCAACCACAACCTTAAATTTCATTGTCAATCCTGTTCCAAATATTGATCTGAATTTAGATGGAAATTCTAATGAATTAGTTTGTTCTAATCTTTCTACTTTTTTTGTAACTCTAAATGCTGGTATTACAGACAATTCTCCAACAAGCAGCTTTAATTATATTTGGAAAAAAGACGAAATAGATTTAGGCAACAATGCTCCAACATTGGAAGTAAACACAGAGGGAGTTTATACCGTTGAAGTAATCAATTCTTCTGGTTGTAGCAGAACTCGAACTCTTACCGTTACAGCCTCAAATATTGCAACTATCGATTCGATTGACATTGTAGACCTGACCGATGTAAACTCGATTACCGTTAACGTAAGTGGTCCTGGAGATTATGAATACAGTTTGGATGACTCCAATAATTTTTGGCAAGATTCCAATTTATTTGATAATGTATCCGCCGGAATTCACGAAGTATTTATCAATGATAAAAATGGATGTGGAATAGTTTCCAAAGAAATTGTAGTGGTTGGAATTCCCAAATATTTTACTCCAAACAATGATTCCTATAATGATGTTTGGGAAATAAAAGGAATGATAAAATATCCATTGGCAGAAGTACAATTATTTGACCGATACGGTAAATACATTGCCACCTTGAATTCTTATAATCCTACTTGGGACGGTATGCTAAACGGAAGACAACTACCAGCTTCTGATTATTGGTATGTGATTACACTGGAAAAAGACAAACCTGCAATTCGAGGTCATTTTACGTTGAAAAGATAATTTAAATGGTCTTTTCATCCATTATATGTTGTTGAATTGTATTCAAAACAAATAGGTAATCTTCTTGATTCTTGACAAAGTCTTTATCTGAAACATCAATAATTAAGACATTCAATTCGGTTTGGGATTGTATATAATCCAGATAGCCGGAATTGATTTTATCTAAATATTCAGCAGGAATTTGCTGTTCATAGTTTCGACCTCTTTTCTTGATATTTTGCAACAATCGTTCTGAATTTTGGTATAAATAAATGTACAAATCGGGTTTAGGCATTTCTTTGTAAACAATATCAAATAAATTCCTGTATAGTCGATATTCATCTTCAGCCAATGTAATTTTAGCAAAAATCAAGGATTTGAAAATATGGTAATCGGCCACAAAGAAATCCTTGAATAAATCAAATTGCGCTAAATCATCGGTCAGTTGCTTGTATCTATCAGCAAGAAAAGACATTTCTAGCGGAAAGGCATAACGATTCTGATCCTGATAAAATTTAGGCAAAAAAGGATTATCGGCAAAGCGTTCCAAAATGGTTTTGGCATTGAAATCTTCTGAAATCTTAGTCGCCAAAGTCGTCTTCCCAGCGCCAATATTTCCCTCAAAAGCGATATAATTGAATTGGGATAAATTGATTTTATCTAAAGGATTTTCTAACTCCTGAACAATTTCACAAACACTACCATCAGGCGAAACGGCAATCAATTCCGCAATTGATTTATTAAGTATGGGATGTTCCCATTCTAAATTTAAGTCCAAAATAGGCAATAGGACAAACTTCCTGTTTTGCATCAACGGATGAGGAACCTGTAACTTCTCGGTAGCAATTACTTCTTCATCGTAAGCAATCAGATCAATATCAATGCTTCTTGACTGATAGCCTTGTTCCTCACTTCGAATCCGTCCCAACTGTTTCTCAATTTTCAATGCTTGAGTCAAAACTTTATGTGCGGAATTAAAGGTATGCAAGACCAAAGCGCAGTTATAAAAGGCATCACTCTCAAAACCCCAGGCAGGTGTTTCATATACTTTAGAAACGTTAACCACCGTACCAATTTGACGATGAATCATTGCAATACATTGTTGCACATTCTCAAGACGATTGCCTTGATTACTTCCGATGGATAAAATGACTTGATGTTGTACTTTCATATTAAGCACAAATTAACTAAAAGAATTTTAGAATTAACAATATATTTGCACAAAGTCTCAGCAAGAATGACTGAAGAAACCAGTTATCAAATTGTAACTTTTTGACACATAATGCTACTCATTAAAAAAATAATATCATGAAGTTTCTAGGAAATGTATTGGCCACCATTGTTGGTTTATTTATCTTTTTATTCTTATTTTTTTTCGGAATAATTATAATAGCTGCCTTTTTTGGAGGGGAAGAAGCGGGAGTTAGCGTAAAAAGCAATTCGGTAATCGAATTAAACTTGGAAAAAATAAAATACGACTACGCCGGAAAATACAAAGACCCATGGATTACCTTATTTGAAGATGATAAAAATGTTGGTCTTTCCGATGTTATCAATGCCATCGAAGCTGCCAAAACAGATGACAACATCAAAGGAATCTCAATTTTGAATAATGATTCTTCATTGGGAATGGCACAATACAAATCTTTAAGAGATGAATTGGAAAGTTTTAAAAAATCAGGGAAATTCGTTTTGGCTTATGCCAATTCCTATTCTCAAAAAGAATACTACTTGGGCTCAGTTGCCAATTCGGTTTATCTCAATCCAGTGGGTGAAATAGACTTCAAGGGATTATCCGCTCAATTATTGTTTTTCAAAGATTTACAGGAAAAATCCGGTGTAAAAATGGAAGTCATTCGTCACGGAAAATACAAAAGTGCCGTAGAACCATTCTTGGACAATAAAATGAGTGAAGCCAACAGAGAACAAATCACCGCATTGCTAAATTCAGTTTGGGAAACCGCAATTACCGACATTTCCAAAAGCAGAAATATTTCTATTAACCAACTCAACACAGTTGCCAATGGGCTACTTGCCAGAACACCAGAAATGGCAAAAGCACAAAAATTTATTGATGAAATTGCCTATGAAGATGTGTATCATGAAGCCATCAAGAAAGCATTACATGTAAAAAAAGAGGACAATTACAACAAAATCAGCGTTTTAGATTACACCCGAAATTTCAATAGTACAGCAA
>JALRGT010000089.1 GCA_023259675.1 Flavobacterium sp. | reverse complement strand
AGTGCGATGGTGTTTTATTAAAAAATTTAGTTGAAAATCCAAGAGACATACTTATAATGGACATAAAAGGAACTGTTACAAGTGACATTGGTAAAGATGGCTTCGATGTAGTCAACCATATATACAACAATACAAACACATTTGTTGCTACTACATCAGCTCATAAATTTCATTTAAAAAATCGATCAAATTATGGAGATTATATAATATCAGAAAGACTTATGACTCCAATTGATTTTTGCGATGAAATTAATATAATGATAGATAAATATTTGAAGCAAAAAACAAAATTATATCAAAAAATTATATTTAAAATTGGCAAAAAACTTTTTAAATATGGTATGAATCAACCCAATTAAATAAATACCCCAGCTCGCGCGAGCATCTTGCTCGTGCCCGCAACAAATAAGTAAAACCTTTTATATTAGGCACAAGCGTGACGCTCGCACTAGTAGTCATTAACCAACTAATTATGTAAAACATGAACGAATTTAGATACAGTATTTGCAAACCAACCAATCCAAATATTATTGAGAAAGGAAAAATTGACTCTAGAGAAATAATGAATATTTTCCATAACTTTCCGTGGAAAAAACACTTGGATAATGCTGAAAAATCTGACAATATATATTATTCTCCTTCTCTTGAATTTGAAAATATATCCAATAAAAATGGTTTAGCAATTTCTGCTGTTGGGAATCCTGAAAACTTTGAATTTTATGTTTTTTTCAAGAGACCTAAAATGAAAAAAACTTGGTTTGGCTTAAGTGAAAAAATGGATAATAATTATACTTCTGAACTTTTGAATTTAACTAAAAACACTACCATTGAAATCCTACAAGCTTTGACTGACAATCGATTAAACTTTTTAGAGCAAAAATTTAAATAACCCCCAAGCTCGCGCGAGCATCTTGCTCGTGCCCGCAGCAAATAAGTAAAACCTTTTATATTAGGTACAAGCGTAACGCTCGCACCAGCAAACCAATTTTAAAATGAAACACTATCCAATACTAA
>JALRGT010000088.1 GCA_023259675.1 Flavobacterium sp. | reverse complement strand
GGATTCGATATGAGGAGCAGCGGCTCTTGGTATTGCTTCTTGGCGAGTAGCTCTTTTGTTAATAAGAGATTGATGACCCTCTGCAACTGCGTTTCTTGCTAGTCGTGAAAGATCAGGCTCCTGTAGACCATTTAGACCGCTTTCTCCTTCTCTAGGATACACACCATTTGGATCAGCAAATCCTTTTGTGGGATCTGTTCTTTTATTTCTTGGCTTACCTGGCAATGTTCCAAAAATAATTGGAACTTGTTCATCTTCTCCGTCACTGAAAAAGCCAACTACAGTTGTTCCTTCAACATATGCAGGAGTTTCGCCTACTCCAGAAATGCTCGCAGAAGTCATCGGCATGATAGGAACTGCCCAAGGCAATTCTGTAGTAGGAAGTTCTACTAAGTCTTCGGTATGATAACCAATAATACGAACCTTACATCTGCCCAATTGAGCAGGATCTGCTCTATCTTCTACTACACCTATCCACCACTTAAAATTAGGATACATCTATTCTTCTCCTTCCAAGGCGGCATTTTCTGGTGAAGAAGAAAGTCCATTCTTTATCAATTCTGTTTCCATAACGTGTCTGTCTGAAGTTATCTTGTGATGTATTGCTGAGATAATATATAGACCAGACAGCAAAGGATCAAGAACAGCAGTCAAATCATCCGAAGGTGGTTCAGGAGAAGGATGCAATAAACTTATTAAATTTCCAACTTGTATATCTGTTCGACCTGGAACTGTCATGAGAAATTTATTATTATCAAACGAATTCAGATAACTTTGCCTAAACAGAATTCTATCTGCTGTGTAATTAGAAGTTGAGCCATCTGGCAAATCTTCTTCATCTGTCAATCCATAATCATTAAAAAGTCCTGAATTAAAAGAATAGAAGTCTTTTTTTGCTAGAGGATTTCTTTTTATATTCGAAGGCAGTATATTTGTAGGACCAGTCTTATAAAACTTATTCATGTCTTTCGTAAAATCAAAAGTCTTATGAATAATTTTTTTGGTGTACAAATCATATC
>JALRGT010000087.1 GCA_023259675.1 Flavobacterium sp. | reverse complement strand
AACTTTATATGATTAAAATTATTTGTTCAATCTCTAAATTTTATCATTATGTATATCGTTCGAGAAATATTTTATTTGCAATTTGGCCGTTACAAAGAAGCCAAAGTTTTGATTGATGAAGCCGAAAAAGGCGGATTGATGCCGCAATCTACTGGAAATCGGGTTTTAACTGACTTTACCGGAACCGGCTACCGCTTGATATTGGAATCCTCTTATGCTTCCCTTGCCGATTTCGAAAAAGATCTTGCCAAAGAAATGAGTACTGCAGATTGGAAACAATGGTATGAAAAATTCAAAGCCTGTGTGAGCCATTCCGAAAGAGAAATTCTGAAACAGATTTCCTGATTTATACCAACATAGGATGACAAAATTGTGTTGAAAAAAAATACTGTAACCCGTTGAGTATAATTATTAAAAACGTCAATTCGAGTGTTTTTTGTGCAGTCCCGATACCGAAACTTCGGGACGGGACGGATCAAAAAATGTATCGAGAATCGTTTTTAATGAAATTTTTCTTGTTCTCGATACAATTCGCCGCGGCGAATCACTACCATTGACGTTTTTATTAGAAAGGGCTTCGACAAGCTCAGCCTGACAAAGAATATGTCATTTTATATTGCTTTTTTTAGAATAAAAATTCTACCTCGAATTGACGTTTTTAATAAACACACCATACGGGTTACCGCAACTTTCTAATTCCTTTCTAAATCATAAAAAAGGCTACTTCGATAGTTCAAAGTAGCCGTTTGCTTTTTGTATAAATCCATATTACTCTTCTTTAGGTTTCATAAACATCGAAGCTAAAAATCCCACTAGAAAAATGGCAATGGTTCCGAATACTATCGTTAGATACGTATGAAAAGCAGGACCCACTGCTTTTTCTCCCAAAAAGATATCCGAAAGACTCAACCAAAGAATAACCAATATTCCCGAAATCACACCAATAATGGCTGCCTTCACATTTTTCTTTTCAGAAAAAATGCCTAAAAGGAATAACCCGAGCATTCCTCCACTAAAAATAGAAGAGAGTTTCCACCAAGCATCCAAAGCGCTTTTTACGTTAATC
>JALRGT010000086.1 GCA_023259675.1 Flavobacterium sp. | reverse complement strand
AAGAATATCAAGTTGACTGTGATTTCAATGAATGTGGAAAATATTATGCATCTTCAAAAATTGATGATCAAAAAACATTAGAAAATTTTTCAAAAATTTTATCAAAATTAAATTTTGAAAATCACTTATTATTTAAAGATGATTTAAAAAAACAATTGGGTACAAATTTTTATAACGTTGGCCTTTATACAAAGGGCGGAATTTTATTAAATCCTGGGAAGTTAGTAAGAGCAATGATAAATGCATTACCAAATAATGTAAATCTTCTTGAAAATTCATTCTTAATAAATTGGAAAATTAATAATGGTAAAATTATTTGTGAATTTGAAAAAGGAACAATAAAGAGTAAAAAAATTATCTTTGCTACAAATGGATTTTTAAAATCTCTCGGTATTAAGAAAAATTATAATTTTCCATTAACTTTAACAGCCAGTATGACTAGACCCTTAAATAGTAAAGAATATTCAGATATTGGAAGTCCAAAAGAATGGGGTGTTTTGTCTGTAAGACCAATGGGTGCTACAGTAAGAATGACTAAAGATAAAAGGATTATGATTAGAAATACTGCCGAAGTATCAAATCCTTTTAAAATGTCAAAAATGGAATTAGATAAAAGGGCAGCTATTCAGAAAATTGGAATAAAAAAAAGATTTCCTCAATTACCCAGTGATATAATTGAGTCTACATGGTCAGGAGTTGTTTCAAGATCAAGAAATAGTTCACAAATTTTTGAAAAATTAGAAGACAATGTATTCGTTGCAGGCTGTTATAACGGATCAGGTATTGGTGTTGGGACACTATTTGGTGAACAAATTGCAATTAAGGCGGCAAATGAAACTTCAGAGGAGATTAAAATTATAGAAAAGAAAAAAAAACCTACATGGCTTCCACCAACATTTTTTTTAGATATTGGTGTAAAAACTAGACTTATGTATGAACGTTTAAGATCGAGATCTGATATTTAATTTATTACAGCCTTTGCAGTTCCAAGTTTATCAATTTTTCCAATATAAAGACCATTACCATTGATTGGAACAACACCCACAGTTGACCCAGTAAAGACCCAAAAGTCTTTAT
>JALRGT010000085.1 GCA_023259675.1 Flavobacterium sp. | reverse complement strand
ATAGCGTTATTCCGTTTGAGCCTATGTGGGAACAGTTGAAGCGCGTAACTAAGAAGAACGGTGCGATTGTTATGACTGCAAGTCAGCCGTTTACGTCTGCGTTGGTGATGTCGAATGTGAAGATGTTTAAGTATGAGTGGGTTTGGGATAAGGTAAACTTATACACAAACTTCCTAAACTCTTCTCATCAACCGTTAAGACGGCATGAAAACGTATTGGTTTTCTATAAGAGCAGACCGACTTACAATAAACAATGGAGGACAGGTCAGGCATATAATTCGTCAAAACCTAGTGGGTTTGGGGATGTTTATGGCTCACAAAGGCCGCATTACTCATCAAATGATGGTAAGCATCACAACCCATGCAGTGTTGTTGAAATTAAGTCTGACATAAAATCAGAAAAAGGCCTCCACCCAACTCAAAAGCCTGTCGCCTTGATGGAATACCTCATCAAGACCTACACCAACGAAGGCGATACTGTGCTAGACTTCACAATGGGCAGCGGCACAACTGGCGTAGCTGCTAAGAACCTCAACCGCTCTTTCATCGGCATTGAGTTGGATCGAGACTATTTCAACATTGCCGATGATAGGATAAGCAATGGCTGACTATGATCTGACAGAAGCGGACCAAGAACGGGCAGAGGAACTGTCAGAGATATTCGCAGCGATTGTTGATGACATGCTTGACGCTGATGAAGACATTGACGACATCCTCTGTTCAATCATGTTTGTCGTCAGTGCGCTCATAGACTTTAAGCAGTCTAATGACGCGGTGCTGCATTGATGTTATACTGCCGCTGAAATGGAGAGATGATATGCCAGCAGGTAGACCTTCGAAATATAAGCCAGAGTTCTGCGAACAAGTCATTGAGTATGGCAAGGAAGGCATGAGCCTTCATGAGATGGCGCTTGAGCTGGATATTTGTTACGACACTCTAAACGAGTGGTGCAAAGAAAAACCTGAATTTTCCGAGGCCGTAAAAAAGGCTCGGTCATATTCTCAGGGCTGGTGGGAGAAGCTGGGCCGCTCTGCTGCGGCTGGTGGCGTGAATAACTTCAACGCAACGGCGTATATCTTTAACAAAAAGAACC
>JALRGT010000084.1 GCA_023259675.1 Flavobacterium sp. | reverse complement strand
CTAAAAACTTTAAAAGGCGGTGGGGGAAATCCATAGTCTCCGTTGACGATAGGTCTTACTGTAAGTTCTTTTTTAATGTCCTGAAGTGGACCCTCCGTGACGAGATACCCCGTTCTCGTCAACATCTACTATATTAAAGAATTGAAACTTTATATGACTATAATGCCATCCCTTAAGGTTGAAGACAATATTAAGAAAATTGAACACGCCATTGAGGAATTGACTCAAGAGGTCTTCCGTCTCCAAGGTTCCCTCCGTGTGTTTAAGGGCTTCAAGGAAGCTGGTTTGACCGATGTTGATATCCCAGAACAACCTCAAGATCCAGATGTTGCAACTGAAGAGAGCACCCAAGAATAACCACTGTATTCACCAACATTCCACACACCCTTGAACTCGACTACGACTTCAACTTCATCATCTTTTATAAGAGACTGCACAGGTTGTCCACGGACTTCACACATCACTCTCCTATAACGGAATGGAACCTTCACTGTGAGAACTCGACCATCGAGTGGGTTATCAACTCGCGTGTGTTGCACGAGACGCGCCTTGTTTATATGCATTCTATCTACGATTTGGGCACACTTTTCAGGAATGACCAAACGAATGTACTTTTTGTCGTTATGGTCATACATGGGTGTATGGACTCGGGCTAGAAACTTCATTGATTTCTATTTATATACATTAAAATTAAAACTATAAGTACCACGAGGGTCACAGATAAAACTTGGGTAAGAAGGAGAGGACGGAGAGGTGGTCGTGTCCCAAAAAACCCGTGACTGAGACTACGAGACACTTCTATCGCCGCCTCAATACTGGAGTATGGTGTGTGTCTTGGAGACATCATACCACACATAGCAACGTTGGGGCACTTACCAAAGAATGGAAGTTGTCCGTGGAGACTGAGAACCCCTGAGGACTGTGAGAACGTCCACCGTTCCCCATTCCAATCTGCGCCCCAACCAATGCGTACACGCGTGGGTTTTTTGGGGAGTTCCAATTGTTTCAACACCTCCATCTGTAGTATTTCGGGGTCGGAGGTGAGTATGTCCTCCGTGAGGTCGCATATCACACACGACACGGTTGTACCATCTGCGAGAACAACAGGTTGAAGATTCCACGCGGTGGAGGCTGCGATTTCGAGGTCATCCCCCAAATGTATGGGTTCCTCAAAGTCTAGGAGCACATTGATACATCCATACGTACTGTC
>JALRGT010000083.1 GCA_023259675.1 Flavobacterium sp. | reverse complement strand
ACCATGGTCTTTACACCATTTACCAAAATTTCCTTTAGTACCTTTTTTTTCAATTTCTTTTTCGGCTTTTTGAATAAATTTATCGTCTTTAGATTCTAAAATTACTTTTTGGATAAGTGCTCTCAACTCACTTTCACGTAAACGAACAATTTTTTTCATAATTTGGTTTTATAGATAAATATTAGTACATTTGAAAAAATAAAGAATAATATGGAAACAGAAAATCCCATGGACGACTATCTATTGTTTGTGTTTGGTAACCTAACAGTAGAGGGGTCTCAAGACGAAATCGCAAGTGCATTACTACCGATTACCAAGAATGAAAAGGTTAAGTTCATTTATGGTAGTTATCATATGGTGGTAAACTTGGAGACTGACTTACCTTTTGATGAGTTGAAAGAGTATATCTACGAGACATTGAAGAGTGATGTATTTGAATACTTTTTGATGCCGATGTCTGACAAAACGTCAGTAAAGTTACCTGAGACGATGGCTGAACATTTATTCGATTTGGAAAATGATACAGATAAGGTGCATGTTTTCACTCAGTTGAACGTTGAAGAATTGAAGAAGCGTGACAAACAAACTGATGAGGAGTTGGACCTGATTATTAACTACTTCCTTTCCAATAGTGAATTCGAGTTCACTTCTGACGATGAGGAGGATGAAGAAGACGACCTTATTAAACAGGTTATGAACAAACCTAAACAACCATCCATTGATGAATTGTTGGAAAAGATTGTAGAAAATGGAATGGATTCATTAACTTTGCAAGAGAAACAATTATTAGATGAGTACTCAAATGAACAACGATAAAGAAAATAATATGAACACATCCCCAATCAATCAGGAAGAAATTCAAATGTATTTGCGAGACATTCGCAAAATTAAAGTAATGACTCCTGAACGAGAACGAGAATTGTCAGAGTTGATATGCTCTAACAACATCACACAACAACAACGAGACTCTATCCATCAAGAGTTACTTCAGGGAAACTTGCGTTTCGTTATCACCGTAGCTAAACAATATCAGAATCAGGGATTGCCGTTGGGTGATTTGATTGCTGAAGGTAATTTGGGTCTGATGAAAGCCATCAACAACTTTGATTGGACCAAGAAACTACGTTTTATCAGTTATGCGGTGTGGTGGATTAAACAATCCATTATCCAATCGTTGAATGAAAACTCTCGTACCATTCGTCTACCAGTTAATGTTGTACAAGAGATGCATCGTGCAAAGAAGGAGGCTCAAAAGACCAATAAGGAAATGGACGAGAAGTTCA
>JALRGT010000082.1 GCA_023259675.1 Flavobacterium sp. | reverse complement strand
TTCCTTGCCAAAACTCAACTTGCACAGGACGAACTAAATAACCACCCCAATTTTTTGGACGAGGAATAAATTTATTCTCAAAATTAACCTCTAATTCTTTAAGATTAGTTTCTAGAAATTCACGAGAAGGAATTACCTGACTTTGATTAGAAACAACAGCTCCTAACTTACTTCCATCAGGTCTGGAGTCAAAATAGTTATCCGATACAATTTCAGAAACTTTTTCCGCTACTCCTTTAACAATAACCTGTCGCTCTGCCGAATGCCAAAAAAATGAAAGACAGATGTTAGGATTCTTTTCAATAGCCTTCCCTTTTTCTGAATCATAATTAGTATAAAAAATAAATCCTTCTTCGTTGTATTTTTTTAAAAGCACTACCCTGGCCTTTGGAAAACCATCTAAGCCAAAAGTAGAAACTGTCATCGCATTGACTTCCTCATTACCTCCAAAGTCTTCCACTTCATGAAAAAGATTGATAGGATCCTCCGGAATATTAGACTCTAATAATTCGCTTTTTTCATAAGATCTTCTGTAATTACTTAAATCTTCCATTTTATAATAGTATTGAATTTGTATTTCTAAAAATCAAATGACTTAGCATCATCAGCTAACAGGACATTTGGAAAAATTGTTGTTGCTTCTTCTTTGAATAAACCTATATTATCATATCGGGTAGAGTAATGTCCTAACACCAATTGCTTTACTTCTGCTTTTTGTGCAATTGTAGCTGCTTCCATAGCAGTTGTATGCATGGTTTTAGCCGCTAAAACTTCTTCTGATTGCAAAAAAGTAGATTCATGGTACAAAACATCTACTTTTTCGATTATTGGAATTATAGCTTCATTATAAACAGTATCAGAACAAAAAGCATAACTCTTAGGTTTTGGAGGATCAAAAGTCAATTGAGTATTTGCAATAATCCTACCATCATCCAGAAGGATGTCTTTTCCATTTTTTATATTTTGAAAATAACATTTCTCAATTTGGTATTCCATAACTGCATCAATGTTTAATTTTCTTTCGTCTAATTTTTCCTGAAATAAAAATCCATTAGTATAAATGCTTTAAAGGGATAGTCTTTACCAAAACCTTAGCGTCTTCATATATAATTTCACTTTCAGTGTTTTCCAGTTCATGAAAATGTATTTCAAAATTTGGCCAGGAATTAGACAAACGCAATTGCAGCTTAATAATTTCTTTTATTCCTTTTGGACCATAAATATGAATATCATTACTACGGTTCAACAATGAAAAAGTAGAAATTAAACCGATTAAACCAAAAAAATGATCTCCATGTAAATGAGAAATAAAAATCTGGTTG
>JALRGT010000081.1 GCA_023259675.1 Flavobacterium sp. | reverse complement strand
AAGAATCCATAACCTGACTGTCAAACCAAATCATTCCCGGAATATAAAGTAAAGCGGCAAAAAATAAGCCCATTACCAAAACTATTGCAGTAGTGGTTTTTTGCTTTCCTTTATAGAGCGTTCCAATAATTAAGGATAAAAAAAGTAAAACGTTAACAACTACTAAATAATCCAACTCTCTTGGAATTTCCAGAAATTTTCTTCCTTCCCAATGATTAAGATGGAAACCTGCTATTGCAATCACTCCAACTACAGCCAGAGAAATTAATTGAATATAAGCCCATTTTACACTTATCAATTCACGTTGGGATTCCTCGGGAATAATATAATAAGCAGCTCCCATAAAGCCTGTTAGTAACCAAACCACCAACAAATTGGTATGTACGGCACGTGCCGTATTAAAGGGAATAATGTCGTGTAATCCTTGTATTCCTATACGGTCGAAGCCCATGATAAAACCATAGATAATTTGCAGGGAGAACAAAAGCATACACAGTGCAAAAAACCAATAGGCCACTTTTTGTGATTTATATTTCATAATAATACGTTTTAATTATTTTCTTTGGCTAAAGGCGAAACAATTCGGTCAAAACCATTTAAATCTATTTTTCCAACCCATTTAAAGTAGGCTACCAATGCATCGGCATCTTTTTCGTTCATGTGGTAGGCTACCATTTTTCGACCATTTGGTGCCCAGGGTACCGGCGACATTAAGGCTGCTTTGACATAGCCTTCCCCTCTTCGTTCCACTACTTTTGTCAGTTCGGGAGCATAATAACCTCCTTCTCCCATGATCGAATGACATCCCATACAATTATTGGTTTCCCAAAGCTCCTTTCCCCGTACTACCTGTTTATCAATTTTAGTATAATTTGTCTGGTCATTTCGGGGCATGAACGAATAAATGGTCAATCCTATAAAAATTAAAAAGGTGACCAGTGTTCCTCCCAAAAAAAATGCTCTTGCTTGTGATTTTGAAAGCATAATTACTTGTTTTTGTTTGTTAATAAAATTACTCGAATTCAAATAAAGGATAAATTTGTCTTTTATTTGGTATTGCAAAGAAAAGGCTGATATGAAATTTAAAATATGATTTAAATCATATTCTGTCTTTTTTATTCTTCTTAAAATTACATTCTCAAATAAGAGTATTCAAAGCAATCCTAAACCACTAATTAAAAATGAATTATAAAACAAAATTTCATATCTAACAATTTAGGACAATTTTATCCTTTTTATTCAAAATCATTCTTTATATCAAAAAATAAAAACTTAAAAAAACAACCAGTATGGAAACATTAGAAAAAACAACAATCGGAGAATATGTAGCAAAAGATTTTAGAACTGCTGCCATCTTTTCAAAATACGGCATTGATTTTTGCTGCAAAGGAAACAGAACTATCGAAGAAGCCTGTGACAAAAAAGGGCATGATTCTGAAACTATTTTAAACGAAATCAATGCCGTTTTAAACTCTAAAAATGATAATAACATCGATTTTCAATCTTGGCCTCTGGATTTATTAGCCGATTATATCGAGAAAACCCATCATCGTTATGTAGAGGAAA
>JALRGT010000080.1 GCA_023259675.1 Flavobacterium sp. | reverse complement strand
ATTACAATGAGCCACCAGATTGGTTTTTTTCGGTAAGACATCATTTGGGAGCCGTGCAAATTGAAGCGGGGAAATATGATGACGCAATAAAAACATATGAAGAGGATTTAAAAAGATTACCAAAAAATGGGTGGGCACATCACGGATTGAAATTGGCTTATGAAAAACAGAACAACAAAGCTAAAGTTGCAGCAATGGAAAGACTGATTGCCAAAAGTTGGGCTACCGCTGATGTGAAAATTACAACTTCAAGGATTAAATAAAAATACCGCTGATTTTTAAGGATTTTTTATTTTCAATAGTGGTCCCGTCCTGAAAAATCATTTTGAAACTCAATTATTTTTTCAAATTCTGGGATGATATTCATTTTAAAATAACCAACTAATTCTTCTCGACCAAATACAAAACCATTTTTCCATTAAGCCAAATGCCCAAATTGCTTGTAGCGTGTGTTGGCAGATGGACTTATTCTTCGTACATTTCAGGTTTCACAATATATTCTGTTACAAATTCTCCATTTTTATCGGAATAATAATAATTTAAAGTAACTTTATTATCTCTAAATAATTTCATTCCAGGATTAGTCTTTACGTTTTGCAAAACTCCAGGGAAAAGGTATTTTTTCACAGTATCAAGTTTTACTTCTGCTTTAGTAATTCCAACTAAAATATAATTATACTGAACAGTTTTGTTTGGCAATGCGACAACATTTTTCAACGTTGTATATTCATCAACATTCATAGGGCAAGTTTTGTTCATTTCACTTGCCATTTCTGATAATTGTTTGTCGATTGATGGTTTAAATAAAGATTGAGTTACAAAAAACATTATGATAAATCCTATTATGAATCCGATGAATGTTTTTAAATCAAATTTCCTTTTTGGTTTTGTTACTTTCAATTGTTCAACTTCGGTTTTTACATTTTTGTTTTCTGAAATTGGTAATTTGTAACCACAAATTGAACAATATTTTGAATTTCCGTTATTTTCTTCTTGGCAATTTGAACAAATGGTTTTCATAAATTTAATTTTCTGTTTTTTCTTTCTTCGTTTTTTTTTAGAGTCTATCTGCCAACGTTTCGCCTTTAGTTTGCATTGATAAATAATTTATTAATTTTCCGAAGAAGAAACGGGTGAACTAAAACGTTTCGTAGGGTTGTGACCTATAAGCTGCATAAGACCCGTTTCTACTTTCGGACTTGCCAGTACTACTTGGAATGATGGGTTTTTAGACCCGCTAAAGGCGATAGCACAGCAAGTTATTAAATTATCCTAAAAACAAATGTATGAAAAAAGTAACAGAAACAATTGGGATCGATGTGTCAAAATTAACACTCGATGTTTATGTACGAACAACTAAAGTTCACAAGCAATTTAGCAATGATTTAAAAGGCTTTAAACAAATTATAAGTTGGTCAATTAAGCAAAAAATAAATTTAGAAGAAACCTTATTTTGCTTTGAACATACGGGTTGGTATTGTATAATGTTAAGTTATTTTTTATTTGAAAACAAGCATTGTTATTGTTGTATCAATGCAATAGAGATAAAGCGTTCAATGGGTTTGAAACGCGGCAAGAGTGATAAA
>JALRGT010000007.1 GCA_023259675.1 Flavobacterium sp. | reverse complement strand
ATCTCCAAAAAAGACATATCTGGCGAAACGCCATCAAGTGAATAGGTTTGCATGCTTCCTTTTGCGGTGGCGTTTTCTTGTCGCCATATTTTTAATGTAAGTTTCATAATTTTCAGTATTGAGAATTAAGTATTGCATATCGAGACAAATCATCTCGCTTACACAACTTATATCTTATTTATAACTTCTTTGAACCAATTTCACGTTATCAAAAACCAAAGGTTCTTTGTGTAATACCGCATCGCTAGGTTTTCCTTTGTATTCCCAAGCAGCAACATAAGCGAAGTTTTCGTCATCACGTTGTGCTTCTCCTTCTGGCGTTTGGTATTCTTCACGGAAGTGACCTCCACAAGACTCATTACGGTGCAATGCATCTTTGGCGAACAATTCTCCCAATTCTAAGAAATCGGCAACACGAGTCGCTTTTTCTAATTCTTGATTGAATCCTTTATCGGTACCAGGTACTTTAACATCTTTATAAAACTCTTCACGTAAAGTGGCAATTTCTTCAATCGCTTCTTTTAATCCTTTTTCGTTACGAGCCATACCTACTTTATCCCACATGATTTTTCCTAATTTCTTATGGAAATAATCAACAGAATGTGTACCGTTATTGTTCATGAATTTTTCTATCTGATCTTTAACTGATTTTTCAGCAGCTTCAAATTCAGGTAAATCAGTAGAGATAGGTCCCATTTTGATATCTGGAGCTAAATAATCTCCGATAGTATAAGGCAATACGAAATATCCATCGGCCAAACCTTGCATCAAAGCAGAAGCTCCTAAACGGTTGGCTCCGTGGTCTGAGAAGTTTGATTCTCCAATAGAGAAACAACCTGGAATTGTAGTCATCAAGTTATAATCAACCCAAGTTCCTCCCATAGTATAATGTACCGCTGGGTAAATCATCATAGGACTAGTATAAGGATCCTCATCTACAATTTTATAATACATTTGGAACAAGTTACCGTATTTACTTTTCACAATTTCGGTTCCTAATTTGGTTATCAATTTAGCATCATCCGCATCCAAACCTTTTACATAAGCTTGTTCTTTTCCGTAACGTTGAATAGCCGCAGCAAAATCCAAGTAAACCGCTTCACCTGTTTTGTTTACTCCAAATCCAGCATCACATCTTTCTTTAGCAGCACGAGAAGCTACATCACGAGGCACTAAGTTACCAAAAGCAGGATATCTTCTTTCTAAGAAATAATCTCTTTCTGCCTCTGACAAATCTGTTGCTTTTTTCTTTCCTTCACGGATTGCTTTTGCATCTTCTAATTTTGCTGGAACCCAGATACGTCCATCATTACGCAATGATTCAGACATCAAGGTTAATTTAGACTGGTGATCTCCAGAAACCGGAATACACGTTGGGTGAATTTGAGTATAACAAGGATTAGCAAAGTAGGCTCCTTTTTTGTGGATTTTCCAAGCTGCAGTAGCATTAGAACCCATCGCATTGGTAGACAAGAAGAAAACGTTTCCGTATCCACCAGACCCAATAACAACAGCATGTGCTGAATGTCTTTCGATTTCACCAGTAACCAAGTTACGGGCGATAATCCCTCTTGCTTTTCCGTCAACAATTACTAAATCCAGCATTTCGTGACGGTTGTACATTTTAACTTTTCCACGTCCAATTTGACGGTTCATAGCAGAATAAGCTCCCAAAAGTAACTGTTGTCCAGTTTGCCCTTGCGCATAAAAAGTACGAGAAACCAAAGTTCCCCCGAAAGAACGATTGTCTAACAATCCACCATATTCACGAGCCAACGGCACCCCTTGAGCCACACATTGGTCAATAATATTAGATGAAACTTCAGCCAAACGGTGTACGTTTGCCTCACGAGCACGGTAATCTCCTCCTTTTACAGTATCGTAAAACAATCTGAAAACAGAGTCACCGTCTCCTTTATAATTTTTTGCAGCGTTGATTCCTCCTTGTGCAGCGATAGAGTGTGCACGACGTGGTGAATCTTGAAAGCAAAATGCTTTTACGTTATATCCTAATTCTGCCAAAGTTGCAGCAGCAGAACCTCCAGCTAATCCTGTACCAACGATGATAACATCTAAGTTACGTTTGTTTGCAGGGTTTACTAAATTAATATGATCTTTATAATTTGTCCATTTATCCGCAATTGGACCATTTGGAATTTTTGAATCTAATGCCATTATAATTGAATATTAATGATTGAAATGATGAAAAAGTGCTATAAAAACAAATCCTGCAGGAACTACATAAGCAAATCCTAAACCGAAATTTTTCAAGCCTTTAGTGTATTTATTGTTTTGTCCTATAGACTGAAATGAAGAACTAAATCCGTGTTGTAGGTGTAATGCCAACAATATAAAAGACAAGCTATACAATCCGGTACGAACTGGGCTTTCAAATTTAGCAACCAATTCATGAAAATATCTTGTTTCATCCAATGGACTACATTCTACATACTTATAAACCATTTCCGGAAACCAGAAATCGTAAAAGTGTAACCCTAAAAAGGCTAAAATTACCGAACCAGAAATAATCATATTTCTAGAAGCCCAAGAAGCACCAGCGGCTCCATTGAAATTTGCATAAGCAATAGGTCTCGCTTTTCTGTTTTTAAAATCCAATACAAATCCCATGATGAAGTGAAAAACTACACCTACAATTAAAATGGGTTGAATCACGAACTGTACCAATGGATTATTTCCCATAAAATGAGAAATAGAATTAAAAGTGTCGGAACTAAAAACCGAAGTCATATTGATAAAAAAATGCTGTGCTAGAAACAACATCAAAAAAAGTCCTGAAAGTGCCATAGCTACTTTTTTTGCTATTGACGATTTCAATAATGCAGATTTTGCCATAAGATTGATATAAATTGTTTTAAAAATTCCTCAAAAATAGAGTAAATTGTCAGCAACTACAACCTTTTCGTTGCTATTTATAATCATTATAAACGGAATTAGTCGCAAAAACAGTTAATTTATTCCTAAAATATTATTTTACTGATTTACAAATACTTAAACACAAAAAGAGAAGATTTAAACCCAAAAAAGATAGATTTTGAATATACTGAAATAGTCCTTAAATAAGGAAAAATTAGCAAATCAATAATTTTTACCGTTGTTTATTTTAAAATCAGCAAAAAACACAAAAACACACTTTTTTGTGTATATATTAAAATTGTGATTTAAGATGGTAATTTTACCTTTACCTGTTAAAAAAAACGACTATGAAAATAGGAATAGACGCTGTCTCTTTTGATGTTGCAAACATACATTTACCCATCCAAACCTTGGCGAAAGCCAGGAATATAGAACCAGAAAAACTAGAAAAAGGTCTGGGTTTAATTAAAATGACTTTACCGGACACGCACCAAGACGCCGTTGTTTTTGGAGCAAATGCCTTGACAAAACTTATAGAAAATAACTCCATCAATCTGGACGAAATTGCCCGAATTTACGTCGGTACCGAAAGCGCCATTGACAATTCTAAACCTATCAGTTCGTATTTAATTACATTGATGGAACAAAAATTTGGAGAAAACTGCTTATCTGAATGTGATGTTGTTGACTTTACTTTTGCCTGTATTGGTGGTGTAGATGCTTTGCAAAATTGTATTGATTTCGTAAAATTAAATCCAACCCAAAAAGCAATTGTAGTCACTACGGATATTGCCAAATACGATTTGAATTCAACTGGCGAATACACTCAAGGTGCAGGTGCAGTAGCGATGCTACTATCTGCAAATCCAAGAATTATTGCTTTTAATGAACATTGGGCAACTAACACCAAAGGGGTTTTTGACTTTTTCAAACCGTATCGCACGATTAGCAAACAAGAAATTACGGGAAATGGAAACAACGAAAACTGGTTTGATAATTTAGAGTCCGAAATCGAAATCCACAAAGACCAACCTGTTTTTGACGGACAATATTCGAACCAATGCTACATGGACCGAACCCGAAACGCTTATTTTTCGTTGAAAAAATTAAAAAACACCACCGAAACGTTATACAAGTCTTGGGAAAGCATTATTATGCATTTGCCTTATGCTTTTCAAGGCCGACGCATGCTGTCAGAAATTTATGCTTTGGATGCTACCGATCAAATAATTTCGGGAGATGAAGAAACCAAAGACTACCAAAACAAGTTGAAAACCATCAGTAAATCGGAAGATTACCAGAATTTTGTTTCCGAAAAATTACAGCCGGCAGAAATCGCTTCTTCGATTATTGGCAACTTGTATACAGGCTCCATTTTTATGGGGTTGCTTTCTACCTTATCACATTTTAATACGATTGAAAAAGACATTTCAGGCACTACATTTGGATTCTTAGCCTACGGAAGTGGTTCCAAATCGAAAGTTTTTGAAGGTGTCATTCAACCCGAATGGAAAACAGGCTTTCAAAATGTAAGCCTTTTTGAAACTTTAGAAAAAAGCATTGAAATTGATTTTGAAACTTACGAAAAACTCCATAAAAAAGAACAAAAAACCAGTATTGGCAGTCCAAAAAATGAATGGATTTTAGACCGAATCGAAAAAGAAAATCCAAATCTTCTTGGAGCGAGATATTACAAATGGATTGAATAATTTTATTTTTTTCGAAAATTAGAAACAGAAACAATAGAAATTAAGTAATTTTAGTTGTTATAAAAACGAACTTCAGCCTTATGAAATACCATCAAATTGACCGCCACTTATTTATAAAAAATCGCGCCAAGTTTATAGCTCAAATGAAATCCAAGAGCATTGCGATTTTCAACTCAAATGATATTTATCCGGTTAGCGCCGACAGTACGTTACCGTTTGCGCAACATCGCGATATTTTTTATTTAAGCGGTATCGATCAAGAAGAAAGTATTTTATTGCTTTGTCCGGATGCACCATACGAACATCAAAGAGAAATGTTGTTCTTGAAAGAAACCAGCGAACTAATCGCCATTTGGGAAGGAGCCAAATTGACAAAAGAACAGGCATTTGCTGTTTCAGGCATCAAAACAGTTCATTGGTTGCAGGATTTTGAAAAAGTCTTGTTCGAAATGATGACTTACACCGACACGATGTACATCAACACCAATGAACATTACCGTTCGCATGTGGAAACCGAAACCCGAGAAGCCCGTTTTGTAAAATGGTGGAAAGAAAAATACCCTGCTCACGCTGTCGCGAAAAGCAATCCAATATTACAGCGCCTTCGCTCGGTAAAGGAAAGCGAAGAAATCGATTTGATTCAACAAGCTTGTAACATTACCGAATTGGGTTTTAGAAGAATCCTTTCTTTTGTGAAACCCAATGTGATGGAATATGAAATTGAAGCCGAATTCATCCACGAATTCATGCGCAATCGTTCCAAAGGTTTTGCATATACGCCGATTATCGCTTCGGGAAACAATGCAAACGTGTTGCATTATATCGAAAACAACCAACAATGCAAAGAAGGTGATTTGATTTTACTGGATGTTGCGGCCGAATATGGCAATTATTCGAGTGATTTAACCCGAACTATTCCGATTTCCGGACGTTATTCCGAGAGACAAAAAGCCGTTTACAATGCCGTTTTACGAGTAAAAAACGAAGCAACTACGATGCTTACTCCGGGAACACTCTGGAAAAACTACCATTATGAAGTGGGTAAAATCATGACTTCAGAATTGCTAGGCTTAGGACTTTTGGACAAAGTCGACGTGCAAAAGGAAAATCCCGAATGGCCGGCTTACAAAAAATATTTCATGCACGGTACTTCCCATCACATGGGACTGGACACGCACGATTACGGCATCCTAACGGAACCAATGCAAGCCAACATGGTTTTTACGGTTGAACCCGGAATTTACATTCCCGAAGAAGGTTTCGGCATCCGAATCGAGGATAATGTGGTGATTCAATCAACAGGAGAACCGTACAATTTAATGAAAAACATCCCAATTGAAGTAGATGAAATTGAGACTTTGATGAATTGTTAAAAAGGTTTAAAGTTAACGGTTTGCAGATATGTGAGCCGTTTATTGTTTTTACCATATAAGTCATTTAAGTTTTAAAAATCCCAATAACTTACATGATTTATCTGTTTTAAAAATCTTATTTTTGACATATAAAAAGTAATCTCCTTTGAAATCCATTCTCTTTAAAAACACCCGCATTTCTTATACTGATTCCGGCAAAGGAACAGCGATTGTGTTACTGCACGGTTTTCTCGAAAACCAAAAAATGTGGGAAGCCTTTGTTCCTGAAATCTCAAAAAAAAACCGGGTCATCACGATTGATTTATTGGGTCATGGCACAACCGAATCTTTGGGTTATGTGCACAGCATGGAAGACAATGCCGATGTGGTTCATGCCGTTTTATCCGAATTACGCATTCGTAAAGCCGTTTTACTGGGACATTCTATGGGCGGTTATGTGGCTTTGGCTTTCGCCGAATTGTATCCGGACAACATAAAAGGTTTGGTTTTACTTAACTCGACTTCCAGAGCCGACAGCGAAGAACGAAAAATAAATCGAGACCGTGCGATTGTGGCGGTAAAACAAAACTACGCTAGTTTCATCCGGATGGCCATTGGCAATTTATTCAGTGAAGAAAACAGAACCAAACTTATTGACGAAATTGAACAAGTCAAAACAGAAGCTTTGAAAACGCCTTTACAAGGTATTGTCGCTTCTTTGGAAGGCATGAAAATCAGAATGGATCGAGAAGTTTTATTACATCTTACTCCTTATCCAAAATTATTGATTTTGGGAGAAAAAGATCCAGTACTCAATTTTGAGGAAACCAAGGAACAAATTGAAGAGACAGAAGTTCAGCTTGTCCCTTTTCCTGACGGACACATGAGCCATATCGAGAACAGAGAAGCGCTCACCAAAACGCTAGTAACTTTTTTAAAGAAGATATAACGCAACTTTATTCGTGTGTTGTATTATATCTTCTCTTCAAAAGAAATAGTCTCGTCTAAAATTTCGCTTAATAAAAGAACCACTTGTTCTAAATAATTATTCAAAACTGCTTCATTTATAATCGAATTTATTTCTTTGTCTTCTTTAAAATTAAAAGGTAAAAATCCCGATTTTAAGTTTTTGAAAGAGATAATCCCGGCTTCAATTGGTTTTCCGTTGGTTTCATTTTCATACATAAACGCATAAGCCAAAACTTGGATGATTTTATCGTTTTTAAGCTCCTGAGTCAACCCTTCCCAAGTTTTCAGGGTTACACTTGCCTTTTCTACTTTACCTGTTTTATAATCGATAATTCGAATATTTCCGTTGCGTTCTTCAATTCTATCAACATTTCCCTTAATCAACACCGGAAAAGGCAAAGAAGGATGTGTTAATGTGCGTTCAAAAGTTTGCTCTAAAGCTACAATTTTAATGGCATCGCCCGCTTTAATGCTTTCTAATTCTACTTTTAGAAAATTAGAAACATTTCGTTTGGCCACTTCAAAAGCGAGTAAATTGCGCCCTTTTTTGATTTCACCTTCTTTATATACTATTTTAAATTGTTTTAAAACCTCATCATCAATGAGTTTAAAACAATTTTGAATATCCTGTTCCGAAATAAATCGCCCGATAAAAGGTTCATACAAAACCTTCAACGTTTCATGTATAATCGTTCCTAAGGTATTCAAGGCAATACTCTCTTCGACTTCTTCGACCTCTCGAATGCGCAGTATTTTTTGAAAATAAAAATCAATCGGATTCCGAATATAACTTGTTAATGCCGAAGGAGAAAAACCTTTTTCGGCGATTTCTTTCAATCTTACCATCACCAATTCCGATTTTTCAATTAACATTGGCTTATACGCCGTTTCCGGTAAAATGGCATTGTATATTTCGTGAGATAAGTTATGATTCCTCTGCTTCTCTACTTCCAGTTGTGTGATGAATCGGCTTTTCTCACCCGCATCCAGCCCTTCACTTTCGGTATTATACAACAAGTAGATATTCTTCGCTCGCTGTAAAAGATGGTAAAAATGATAGGTGTAAATGGCATCTTTTTCCTTGAATGTAGGCAAACCCAATTCTCTTTTTACATCATACGGTATAAAGGAATTTTGGGATTTTCCCGCCGGAAATTTCCCCTCATTCATTGAAGTAACAATTACGGTATCAAAATCCAACACACGACTCTCCAAGACCCCCATTATTTGCAAACCATTCAAAGGCTCTCCTTCAAAAGAAACCTCCGCCAAATCAATGACTTGTTTGTAAATAGCGTGTAAAGTTTCAATTTTATCGATGTGGGTATGTTGTGAATAATAATTAATCAACTTATTAATCACTTTGAAAATTGCAAAAACGAATGCTTTGGTAATTTTTTCTTCCTCGTTATCATTGCTCAAATTATTTTTAATGGTGAGTAGCAAAGTAGAAACTGTTTCTAAAACTGCTATGCAACCAGACTCCCATTTTTGGAACAACAACAAAAATAAATCAGAAGTATGCGTTTGCAATTCCATCAATTTGTGATGAGAGATAAACGTATAATTGTTTTCATTGATAATTTTAACCAAATCATTCGCTTGAGCGTAGGGTTCCACCAATGGATGCGTTAAAATATCCAGAACATCTTTATAATACAAAACATAACTTTTGCTATTTCTCCCCAATGCATTGGTATGCATCTTGAATAATTTGGCAATCAAAATTTGCGCGGGATTATTTTTACTGGAATATCCCATCGTAATATTTAATGCCCCAACAGACGATGGCAAAGAATACAAAAGAGGTACTAATAGATTTTCTTCCCCAAGAACGATGGCCACTTTATCAAGCTTACCATTAGGATTTTGCTCCACAACATCCTCAATAATACTTCCTGCTATTTTGGCCTGACCAATTGTTTTTGGCGTACCGATGATTTGGATATTTTTAGTTTTTGAAAAATCATCAAAAATCCACTCAAAAGGGTTGGATTTGTAGTGTTTCCAATTTTCTTTAAATCTTCTCACAAACAATCCGGCATCATGAAAAGGATCATTTAAGAAGGTTTGGTCAGCATCCCAATATATTTCTGCTTGGTCGGTAGCCAATAAATGTTGGATTATTTTCTCTTCGGCTGCATTTAGTGCATTAAACCCGGCAAAAAAATACTTCTGACCAGAAACGGAATCCGAAAAATGATTCAAATTATTTACAGCTTCCCGATAAATGAGACCTTGATAGCCCATTCCCTTATTCAGTAAGTGAGTATATAAAGATTGGTAATAATTGGGTAATAATTTCCAAAAGTCGATGTAATTTTCAAGCAACTGCGTTTTATTCTCCACCTCAATCCCCCATTTCTTAATGTCTTCAATGTCTTTTAGGTAAGACAAGACATGGGACGGCTCCAATAAATACCGATCAATTTCATTAAAATCCTGTAGAAGCGTTTTCGCCCAATTGGCAAACAACTCAAATGATTGTTGCTGTGATGTTTCAGTTATAGATAAATACACTTCATAGAACTCAAATAACAACTCGATTGGGTCAACAGAACGAATTCCCGCGATATCCTGGACAAAATCCTCAATACTAATAATTTCGGGAGAAAAAATATTGTTTTGAACCTGGCTTTTCAATGCTTCTATTAAAAAGACTTTGGCACGTTTATTTGGCAAAACAACTACCGTATCCGTTAATTTATCAAAATGATTTTCAATTAAAACTTGAGCAATTTTATCTAAAAAAGAGGTGTTTATCATATGATAAAAATAAAAAAACGCCCCGATAAATCGGGGCGTTTTCTAAAAATATTTTAAGAAGAAATTATTATTTCAAATTAACTTCTGTTCTTCTGTTTTCTGCTTTACCAGCAGCAGTTCTGTTTGTTGCGATTGGTTTAGATTCACCATAACCAACAGCAGTCAATTTAGATGCACTGATTCCTCTTGCAATTAAAGCGTCTTTAACAGCATTAGCTCTTGCTTCAGACAATTTTTGGTTGTAAGCATCAGAACCATCACTATCTGTATGTCCTTCGATTACAAAACTTGCAGTTGGAAAATCTTTAACGATTTTAGAAATTGCATCTAATCTTGCAGGTACATCAGCAGTTTTGAAAGTAGCTTTTCCTGAGTTAAAGTAAATTGATCTTGCTTCAAGTTTAATGTTAGACATAGCTTCAGCAGTTACT
This sequence comes from Flavobacterium sp., assembly GCA_023259675.1. Lineage (GTDB taxonomy): Bacteria > Bacteroidota > Bacteroidia > Flavobacteriales > Flavobacteriaceae > Flavobacterium. The sequence continues at coordinate 114,287 of JALRGT010000007.1, read as the reverse complement.
TCAGGACAACCTTTGTTACTAGCTGGACCAGCAACATCTGGACAAGCATCATCTTTATCTGCAACACCGTCTTTGTCAGTATCTGGCCAAGGACAACCTGCATTTTCTTTAGGACCTGCTACAGATGGACATTTGTCATCTTTGTCAGCTACACCATCTTTATCAGCATCTGGACAACCTTTCAAAGCAGCTAAACCAGCTTCATTTGGACAAGCATCTTCTGCATCTGTGATTCCGTCTCCGTCAGCATCTGGACAACCTTTCAAAGAAGCTAAACCAGCAACTTCTGGACAAGCATCTTCTGAGTCAATAATTCCATCTCCGTCAGTATCAGGACAACCGTTGAATTCTTTCAAACCAGCAACTTCTGGACAAGCATCGTCTTTATCATAAATTCCATCTCCGTCAGTATCTTTACCTCCGAATTTGAAGATAACACCAACTGAATGTTGGAAATGAGAAGGAGAATCAATTACGCCATTAAAATCCTCTCTAGGTCCGAATGATTTTTTGTATTTAGTAGCAAGCTCTAAACCAACAACTTCTGAGAACCAAAATGTTAAACCAGCTCCAGGGTTTACAGTACCATAACTGTCTCTTCCAAGAAACACATAACCTCCACCAACTGTTAGAGATGGGTCAATTACTTTAGATTTAATTAAGTTCATGAAACTGTATCTAATATCTCCATCGATACCATAATACATTAAATCACCAGGATTAGTAACAATCATACCACGACCGTCATGACCTACAGCAGTTGGTCTGAAATAAACAGCTTTAGTAATTTTGTTTACAGAACCTGTAAGTCCAAAAGAAAAATTGTCTCCAATGTATCTAGACACTTTTAAGTAAGATACCGAAGGAAGAATATTCCAGTTGTTTTTTACATCAAATGGCTGAGAAAAATGTTGTTCTAACCAACCAACATGCTCAGGACTTGCACTAGTTCTAGTGTCAATGGCATTCACCCCTAAAGAGATAGCCCATGGATTGTTACTATCTTGTGCGTGAGAGCTTAAACCCATCACCATCAATACAGCAACTAAAAGTTTGTTAAGATGTTTCATACTTGAATTTTTTAATTACAATTTTGTTAATTATTGACAAATGTAATGCGTAAATTTTTAACTACAAAACGAATGTTAAAAAAACTACTCCCATATACAAACCCTTGAAACGATTGAACTAACCTCCACTAAAACATATTAATCCAAATTTAAAATACTGTAATTCAATACATTTAAACACTTAACAACATAAAACCAACTAATCAAATCAAGCTTTTTGGGAACCCAAAAAAACAAAAAATTAACACATCTCTTCTTTTAAACCTACTTGTAATCCAAAATACAAAACACAACATTATAACACTAATCTTACAAATTTACGACAACTATTTTTTCATTTATATAAATCAATGCTTTTTTTATAACTGTTAAGTCCATTTTTTCAATCGCATTTTGGTAATTTTCTAATTGCAACTTGTATTTGGCATTATACTCCCCTGTTTTATAATCCAACAACAAAACTTCTTTATTCTTTGTTAGTACCATCCTATCTGGCTTAACTAATACTCCTTCTTTTTGAATAATCATTCGCTCATTCAAAATCTCATTCCCTTCAGCAAAAAAGAGCTCCAATTCTTTATGATTTACTATTTCGTGAATCGTTTCATAAACTATATCTTTTTGACTAATCGTAATCAAACCCGCTTCTATTGCCTTTATGACAGCCAGATCAATATCCTTCTTTGTTTTTATAAACGATAGAATTTCATGAATTACATTTCCGTATTCGATAGCTTCTTGTTGATGTGTTCCCCACATTAGTGCCTCGCGTTGTGCAATTTTTACGTTCTTTGGATTCAAGATATCATCTACCAAAGGAATTGTTCTGGAAGTATCGATATGTTTTTTATCGACTGACAATTTAACTGAATTTCCTAATTCATATTCGAATCTGGATTCATCAAACAGACCTTTATCTACTAAATAATTTGTAAAAAAAGCACACATATTATTTTTAGGTATTTCTCCTTTGCTGGATAGATTCATATTTGAAATCACATACAATTGTTCCTCAGCCCTTGTCAAAGCAACATACAAAACATTGATATTATCCAGTAATTCTTCTTGCTTTTTTTGATTATAAACCAAAGTGGCCGAATCTCCAAAACCCTCGACTGCACTACTGTTATCTATTAAAACTTTAGGTAGACCAAAATCTTTTTCTTCGGCATCAATCCATAACTTGTCTTTTGGCTTTCGGCTATAATCTTCTTCAGCAAATGGAAAAATAACCACCGGAAATTCCAATCCCTTAGACTTATGAATCGTCATAATACGAACCGCATTATTGCCTTCTGGTGACGGAATGCTAAATTTCTCTGCATTCTTGTCCCAAAAACTCAAGAAATCAGAGATTCCGGCTTGATTGCGAACATCCCGTTCCAAAACGATATCAAGAAAGTATTGTAAGTATGCATTCCCTTCTTTAAATGATAAAAATTTAGAAATAATAGTTTCTACCGCCTCGTACAATGATTTTTTTCGAATATTTTGAAAAGAAAGTGAAATATCAAAACTCTGCAACCAGTTTTCGAAATCAGTTTCCTGCTTATACTCCATTCCTTTGGCTATAAAATCGTGAGCAGGCATTTTATCCTGAATATTCTCTGCGATATAATGCAAAAAATATGCTTTTGCTTCTAAGTCGGCATTATTTTTCAAATATTTTAATAAATGAATAATCAGTCGAACCTCGGTAGCATTTTTAATCATCAAAGTTTCTGAGGATAAAAGTGGTATGCCTTGCTCCGTTAAATAATTAGCAATGGCGATTCCCTGGTCTCTTTTTCTGGTAAGAACTACGATATCTTTATACTCAAATCCTTGCTGAATAACTTTTTGAATGGTATTTAATGTTGCTAAAACATACAAATCTGTTTTACCCTTTATTTCTTCTTGTTCCTCGGCAGCTTCTATTTTGGGAATAAAGGAAATATTCACATAACCGCCTGACTTATCATTGGTTTTTTGACGACTGTGATTTTCATATAAATCCTTATAATCCAAATGTGTAAATTCATTTGAAATTAATTTGAAAAAATCATTATTGAATTCAATTATCTGAGAATAACTGCGGTAATTTTTATCTAAATGTTCTAATCTTTTATCCGGATTATTGAAAGGATTTTGATCTTTACTGAGTTCGATAAATTGTTCCGCTTTTCCGCCACGCCAACGGTAAATGGATTGTTTGGGATCCCCTACAATCATCAAAGTCCCTTTTACGCCAAAATCATCCTGCCCCGAAAGCGCATTATCAATCAACGGAATCAGGTTTTGCCATTGCATCTCGGAAGTATCCTGAAATTCATCAATAAAAAAATGACGGTAGCGTTCGCCCAATCGTTCATATATAAAAGGAGCGGGTTGATTTTGAATTTCCCTATGGATTATCGCATTGAATTCAGATATGGAAAGCACATTTTGTTCCTCCTGAATTTTAGCCAACTCATTACTAACCGTATTTAATAATGATAATGGTGTGATATTTTTGAGAAATGCTTTATAGAAATTAGTTTTCTCGAAAGCAGTGTAGACTTTCGCCAAAATTTGTAAAAATTCCGGAATAAGATTTTCTATGATTGCACGGTCTTGGGCTGTTTTATTGATGGCAATATCCTCAAATTCGCGAAAAGTTTTATTTTTCGGATTGAATTTTCCCTGCTGAATACTATTTAAATGATTGGGAAAAGTTCCTCTGGAAAAGGATTTTACGTCAATTCCGTTTTTTTCTATTAATCCTAAAACCTCTTCGGCAAACGCAATGGTTTCTTTTTCCAAATCTTTGCAAGCTGCCGTTAATTTCTTCTTTATGGCTACAAAATCAACAATAGATTTATCTTGAAAATGGGTGATTTCGTTTCGGTTATTTTCATTAAGAACCAACCTTCCCGTATCTAGAATTTCTCTCGAAATATCCCAGGATTTATCTTCATTGACTTTTTCCATGGTGAAATCGACGAGTAATTTTGTCAAAGTCGCGTCTTCTCCCGCTTGTGCAATAATGGCGTCGACAGCTTCAATCAATAAGTTTTCGGTATCCAAAGTCACTTCAAAAGTCATCGGCAAATTTAAATCGTGCGCAAAGGCACGAATCACTTTGTGGGTGAATTTATCGATGGTAGAAATATCAAATGCGGCATAATTATGAATAATATGCTTAATGATTTGCTGTGATTTGGTTTTGATTTGAACAATCGAAAGTTGCGTATCTCCAGCCAAATCTTGCATTAAATCCTGTGCTTTAGGAGATGGTTCGTCTTTGGCAAACTCAGACAAACTGCCTACAATTCGACTTTTCATTTCGTGTACCGCTTTGTTGGTAAACGTAATGGCGAGAATGTGGCGATAAGCATCGTTTTTTGGAGCGACAAGGATAATTTTCAGATATTCTTTGACAAGCGCATAGGTTTTTCCGGAACCGGCCGAAGCGTCATATATGGAGAAAGAAGGTCTTTGCATTTTGATTGTTTTTTGACAAAATAGATTTTAAACCATATTCCGTCATTTAAGAAAATAAAAGTTTTTAGAATGTGTGAATTTAATATATTATCCTAAATGATGTTAAGTCCGAAAATCCCTAGCCCTGATGGTAACGACATCCTTTACTGCCGGTCCCGACACTTCGCGATGGCAGGAAAGATATAGTGTACAGCAGGAAAAAGCTTCTAAAAATTGCTGGAATAAATAGGTTGTTTTTAAAATTTGTCCGAATAAAACTTAAAAGTAGTATTTTTGCATCATGGAAACAAATAGACAGAAAAAAATAGGCGGGGTTATCCAAAAAGATTTGGTTGACATTCTGCAAGGTGAAGTGAGAAAAAACGGAGTGGCTAATTTAATTATTTCGGTATCCAAGGTTACTGTAACAACAGATTTATCTGTAGCTACAGTTTATTTAAGTGTTTTCCCTCAGGACAAAGCAAAAGAGATTTTAGAAGCTGTTAAATCCAACTCTAAAACCATAAAACATGATTTATCGCAAAGAGTTCGTTTGCAATTGCGTAAAGTTCCTAACTTGGTTTTCTTTATCGATGATACTTTAGATTATATCGAAAAGATAGACAATGCGCTTTCTAACAAAGAAAATCCGATAGAAAATCGTGATCTTTTGGAAAAACGAAGACATTCTTAAAATTTGAATTTCCCCCTTTACATAGCCAAACGTTACCTTCGCAGCAACAGTAAAAACAATGCCATCAATATCATAAATCGCATTGCGAGTATGGGGATTATTGTTGGAGCCATGGCTTTGTTTGTGGTTTTGTCAGTTTTTAGCGGATTAAAAGTATTTAGTCTTTCGTTTTCGAATGAATTTGATCCCGATTTGAAAGCCAATACCACTATAGGAAAATCATTCCTTGTCACGCCAAATCAAGAAAACCAAATCAAGAAAATTGACGGTATTGCCTCCTATAGCAAAATCATCGAAGAACGGGTACTTTTTGTGTATGGAGACAAACAACAAGTTACGTATTTGAAAGGTGTAGATTCGAATTTTACTAAGGTTAACGCTATAGAAAAAAAAATATACAATGGTGAATGGCTCGAAAAAAATACCATTCAAGTTGTGGTAGGATACGGAATCGCACAGAAATTTTCATTGGGATTATTAGATTTCAAGACCAATTTGGAAGTTTTTGTACCCAAACCCGGAAGTGGCGCTATTGAAAACCCACAGCAAGCCTTTAACGAATCTATAATTGTGCCTAGTGGTATTTATGCTGTAAGTGAGGATTTGGACTCTAAATACGTCTTTGCTGATTTGGGTTTAGCACAAGAATTACTGGAGTACAAACCCAATCAAGTTACCGGCATTGAATTCAAAATGAAAAATGATGCCGATGAGAATGCCATTATTGACCAACTCAAAACTATTTTCAAGAATAAAATCACGATAAAAAATAGGGCTCAACTCAATGAGTCTTTGTATAAAATGTTGAACACGGAAAACATTGCCGTATATTTAATCTTTACTTTAGTCATTATTGTGGCTCTCTTTAATTTAATTGGGGCACTGATAATGATGATTCTGGATAAAAAAGGCAATTTAAAAACCTTGTTCAATCTAGGAACCGAAATCAAAGATTTACGAAAAATATTTTTGTTGCAAGGCACCTTACTAAGTGTACTGGGCGGAATTATCGGCTTGGCTTTAGGAATCACCATTGTCTTGATTCAACAACGGTACGAATTCGTAATGATTACGCCTACTTTGGCCTATCCTGTGGTTTTTTCGCTAGAAAACGTACTGATTGTACTAGTAACGATTGTTTCCCTTGGCTTTATTGCTTCTTTGATTGCCAGTAGTAGGGTGAGTAAGAAACTATTAGAGTAAAATTAATTATTATATTGCTATTTGAATCATTTTATTGAAGATGATTGTTACGATATTTTAACTCCCCCATCAAATCAGTAAGCTCTTGTGTAAACATTTCTAAAGTAAAGACTGGTTTTTTCATGTATCCAACTATTTTTTTTATTTCTTCTTCTGTAATTGTTTCTTCTTCAATTAAGGTTGACAATCCAATAATTTGAGCAACAGAATGACGTACCTTATGGGAAATCATAAACAGCATTTCATCCATTCCTTTCGAAAACACTAACTTTCTCAAATCAGCATTTTTCAATTTAGTTATATCAATCCGAGCTCCATGAATGAGTTTTTCACCATTTTCATCAATAACAATCGTAAAATTATCAACAAACCATTTATAAGTCTCATCAGCACATTTCCACCTATATTCTAAGTTTCCTCCACCAATAGCAATTATTGAACGCAAAGAACTATAAACAAGCTCAAATTCTTCAGGATGAATATTATCACACCATAATTTAGGATTTTTTAAGAATTGATTTACTTCATAACCCGTTATTTTTTCTACATTTTTACTAATAAAAGTAACCTCACATTCGTCTTGTGCTTTTGAAATATAAAATATTATTGGTTGAGAATCTATCACCTGATTCAAAAACACATTCATTTGTTTAATCTCCTTTTCCACTCTGCCCTTTTCCTGAATTGTACGCCAAGATTTCAGTGCATTAGTAACTGCAGAGGGGAGACGCGTCAAATTTGTTTTTATCAAATAATCACTTGCACCACTTAAAATAGACTGCACGGCAAATTCTTCAGACACTGATCCAGTAACCAAAATAAAAGGCACTCCATTTCCATCTTTTTTATACATCTTCAAAGCTTCAGTTGAATTAAAATGAGGCAAAGAATGATCCGCAAGTATAACATCTGGTTTGAAATTAACAAGTCCATTGACAAAACCTTCTTTCGTTTCAACAATTTCACTTTCAAATAAAATCCCTCCTTTTTTCAATTCATATTCAATCAACTCGACATCATCGATGGAATCTTCTAATATCAATATCCTAATCTTTTCCATAAATCATTATTTTAATACCGTTTGACTATTTAGGCACTTTATTAAGTAACAACCAATAAAACCCCAATTCTACTACTGCTTTAGAAAAATTATCAAAATCTAACGGTTTAACGATATAACTATTTGTACCTAATTTATAACTATCAATAATATCTTTCTCCTCGTTAGAAGATGTCATAATCACAACTGGGATACATTTAGTTCTTTCATCTTCTCGAATAGCCTTTAAAACTTGAAGTCCATCTACTTTTGGCATTTTTAAATCTAAAAGTATCAATTTGGGTTTATCATCAATTTTTCTATTTGCATAACTACCTTTGCAAAAAATAAAATCAAGTGCTTGAGCACCATCAGAAAGATGAACCAAATGATTGGATAAATTATGTTTTTTCAAAGCTCTTATAGTAAGTCCTGCGTCATCAGGATTATCCTCTACTAAAAGAATTTCTACATTGTGTATTTCAAAATCCATATACTTATTTTTTAATTTATACTTTATACTTTAGGCAATGAAAAATAAAATGTAGAACCAACATCAATTTTTGATTCTGCCCATACTTTACCTCCATGTTTCTTAATTATTCTCTGAACAATTGCTAATCCCACTCCCGTTCCCTCAAATTCAGAGCTACTATGCAATCGTTGAAAAACACCAAATAATTTGTCATAATATTGCATATCAAAGCCTGCTCCATTATCCTTTATATAGTAAATAATATTTTTATCTTCATATTGTGAACCAACTTCTATTTCAATCTTTTCTTTTTTAGATGAATATTTGACAGCATTAGACAATAAGTTAAATATCAACACTTTAATCATACTAATATCTCCTGTCACATTTATTAAATTCTTTATATCTATTTGTATCTTTTTTGGATCAGGAAAATCAATTAAATCGTCTTTTGTCAAATTCACCAAATTATTCATATCAATGGTGACTTTAACAATTTTTTGCCTTCCAAGCCTAGAAAAAGAAAGTAAATCATCTATTAATTGCCCCATCTTTTTAGCATTATTGGAAATGACATTCATAATACGTTTCCCTTCTGAATCAATTATATCTCCATAGTCCTCATTCAAAATTCTTGTATATCCAGCTATCGCACGTAGAGGCGCTCTTAAATCATGTGACACCGAATAAGTAAATGAATCTAATTCTTTATTGGCTTCCTTCAATTTCTCTTCTGATTTTTTACGCTCCGAAATATTAACACAGGCATATACAAAACATGTTTCATTGTCTATTTCTAAAGTATCAGCCGAAAAGAGAATATCTATTAACTCTCCATTTGCCCTATTGATTTTCAATTCAACGTCTTTAATTTTTCCATTATTTTTTTTTATATTTCCGACTGATTTTTCCCTTTCATCCCAACTAATAATATTAATGTCTACGGATTTTTTGCCAATTATATTTGCTCTTTCATAGCCTGTCAACTGGCAAAATGCATCATTTGTATACCTAAATTCCCCATTATCGACAGTAGAAATAGCCATAGCAACAGGACTATAATTAAATATTTTTGAAAATCTTTCATTTGATTTATGCAAAAGATTTTGAGCCTTTTGTTTTTCTCTAAAATTTTTAAGGATTATTGTGTAAGCCGTTATTAGAGAAATAATAATTAAAACCTCGAAAAAGAAAGACAAATTATTAGTCCTACTGATACTTATTTGGTTAATTATCTTTCTGTTTTTCAATAACCCATATTCTTCAAATTGTATTTTTTTAACGATTCCTTCAATTGAATCCATTAGTGCTTTCCCTTTTCCAGTTCCCGTAAAATCTCTTGCTTCCTCAAAACCTTCATTTTTTCTTAAAAAAATTGCCCGAGAAGTAAAATCAATTTCTTGATTAATTAACACTTCAAGCATCTCAATTCTTGACTGTTGTGAATGATTGTCTTTGGTTAATTTTTTTATAATAGAAAGACAACTTAAAATTTCATTTTTAGAATTATTTGTACCCAAAAAAGCAGGGTTACCAGTAATAACAAAGCCTCTTTTTTTTAACTCTACATCTCTAATTAAAGACAACAACTTTTCCGATTGCACAATAATCTCTTCCGTATGTTCAATCCAATTTTGAGAACTTATAATCTTTCTATTACTTTCTTTAAAAACATAATACAACAAAAAGAAACAGACTATCAAGAACCCAACACCCAATGTTATCTTTTTTTCAAAAGTTAAACTTCTGTAAATTAGAAGTGGTGAAGCAAAAGTCCCTAAACAAAGTATAAAAAATAGCGTGACCGTGATTAATGAAATTTGAGAAAAAGTAGGAATAAAATTAGCTTTATCAGCATGAAAAATAAAACCAAAGAAACCTGCCACACAAATCAAAATAGCTATAAATAAAAATATATCAATAAATCTATGTAATTCCTTCTTTTTGATAAAAACTAGCCCCAAACTTATTATTAAAAAAAGAATCGCCGTTTGTGGACTCATCCTTCCTTTATGAGCATCTTTTAAAGGATTCCCAATATCTTTAACAAATAGCTCATCAATGCCAAAATCCAAAAAGAATATATACTGTAATAATGACAAAAATGCTATCAAAAAAACGACTGTCACAAGAAATAAAGTCAATTTATTTATTTGTTGTTTATCATGAATAAGTAATGAAATACCAATTAATAAAAAACATAATGCTGTATTAAGCTTCATAGTTACCAAAGTTGGAAAAATCGTTTTGAGTAAATCAAAATCAAAAATCCATCCCACAAGAACAGAAAAACTTGTAGCTATAACTAAAATCGCAGAGTACCTAAAAAAGTTTCTTTTTAATTTATTCATCTAATCAACTATTAAGATTAACTTTTCAAATCAAAAGAATCATAGCAAGGCAAAAACACAACTAAAAATCTAAAATATTGAAAAATTTAAAGCAACACCTGTTCTTAGCATATAAATATATGAAAAAAAACTTACAATAAAACAACCCGCAAAAAAGAATTTGAGGCTAAATAATTTTTCAAAAGATCACTCTAGGGATAAGCGATTTTAACTGGTAATTACAATTCGTAATCTCAAAAATTGAAAAAAAAACAGTTTAAAAACACTAAATAAACCATATTTTTTCCCAATAATTATCTAATAAATGAAGATTTGGACTTTAAATTTGTCTTTGTTGATTTGAGTTTGACACAAGAATTACTGGAATACAAATCCAATGAGATAACCAACATTAAATAAAAAACAATGTCGATGAAAATGCTATTATTGAACACCTAAAAACTATTTTCAAGAATAAAATCACTCAAAAAATAAAGCATAACTCAATGAGTCTTTTTATAAAACGTTAAATACGGAGAATATTACAGCGTATGTAATCTTTACTTTAGTAATTATTATCTCCCTTTATATTTAATCGGAGCACTGACATTTATGATTTTGGATAAAAAAGGCAACTTAAAAAACCTCGTTCAATCTAGGAACTGCAACCAGGGATTTACGAAAAATATTTTTATTGCAAGGCACTTTACTAAGTGTACTGGGCGGAATTATAGGCTTAGTTTTAGGAATTACCATTGTCTTGATTCAACAACTATGCGAACTCGTTATGATTACCCTACATTATCCTATCCTGTGGTTTTTTTCGCTAGAAAACGCACTGATTGTACTAGGGACGATTGTTTCACTTGGCTTTATTGCTTCGTTGATTACAAGAAATCGGGGGAGCAGGAAATTATTGGATTAAAATAATTTTCTAAAAAACATACCCTAGTTTGAATTGAAGATCATAAACCACATCATTTTCTTCTATACTATAAAAATACTCTTTTTTAAAAAAATTATGTCTGTACCCAATCCCAGCAGAGTACTCAGCATAAAACCGTTTTCCAATGCTTCTTCTTATTCCATATTCAGGAATTATATCAAGACTAGGAGCTGTTTCAAAATCTTTGGTATTTACTATAGTAGTTCGTGTGGAATAAAAAGTAGTTAACAAAGAAAAGTAGTTAGAACTGTTGTTTTTAGTCTCTTTTCCCAAACGATTTCGTCTGTCTAAACTATAATACCACCGTGGCTCCACACTTACAAAAGGAACAATTAAAAACGATTTTTCTTTTTGACCATCAGAATACTCTATCACAGAGTTCCCACTAAATAATCCAATTTCACTTCTTAACGTTATTTTTCGATCCAAACGAGTTTCATTCTGAAAACTAAGACTCAACAATCCTAGCTGTACACTATTCAAATTTTTCTCAACAGAAACTTCTTCTTGAGCTTTCACTAAAAAGCTTATTAAAACAAAACTTAAAATAACACACTTTCTCATTTTATGATTTTTTCGCGAAAGTAGTATTTATTTTATAAATTTAAAAAATAAAGTAAGAAAAAACTAAACTACTTCGTATCCAGCATACGCCTCTTCAATTTCATTGAGAACAGCGAATAATTCTTCCGGATGATCTAGAGTAACCAGTTTTTGTTTGAATGGTTTAAACGAATGAATCCCTTTGAAATAATTGGTATAATGAGGACGGGTTTCTACAATTCCGAGTCTTTCTCCTTTCCATTCCATTGCCCAAGTCAGGTGATTTCGTACTGCTTCTACTCTATCGGCAACGGTGGGTTTTGCTAGATGTTCACCGGTTTTAAAATAATGTTTGATTTCATCAAAAATCCAAGGATAACCAATAGCAGCACGACCAATCATAATCCCATCGATACCATATTCATTTTTATAGTGTAAAGCTTTTTCGGGAGAATCGATATCTCCGTTACCAAAAATAGGCATCGTAATTCTGGGATTGTTTTTCACTCTGGCAATATGTGACCAATCGGAATGACCTTTGTACATTTGGGCACGCGTTCTGGCGTGAATACTCAATGCGGCAACCCCAATGTCTTGCAAACGTTCAGCCACTTCATCAATATTGATGGAATTATCATCCCATCCCAAACGGGTTTTTACTGTAACCGGTAAATGAGTACTGTCGATAACAGCCTGAGTCAATCGTATCATCAAATCGACATCTTTTAACACTCCCGCACCAGCTCCTTTGCAAACTACTTTTTTTACTGGGCAGCCAAAATTAATGTCAATTAAATCTGGATTAACCGTCGAAACAATTTTAGAAGACAACGCCATTGCCTCTTCGTCACCACCAAAAATTTGGATTCCAACAGGACGTTCGTAATCGAAAATATCCAATTTCATTCGGCTTTTAATAGCATCACGGATTAACCCTTCGGAAGAAATAAATTCCGAATACATTAAATCGGCTCCATGGGCTTTGCATAATCGGCGAAAAGGCGGATCGCTCACGTCCTCCATGGGAGCGAGAAGTAAAGGAAAATCAGGTAATTCTATGTTGCCAATCTTAATCATCTTCGGAAATTTGGTGCAAAATTACAACTTTTAGATGAATAGCAGAAAGTAGTTGCCGAAAAGACTTCTAACTTAACTAATTAGTTTACCAATTCTAGGCTTTGAAGCTATTGAATTTAGCGTATATTTGCAGATTAATTGTCGCTGTTTGCGATGGTGCGTGAGGGATAGAAGCGGTATCCTTTTGTGAAGTCCCGACACTTCGGGACGAAACAAAAGATATAGCGGATAGCCCGACGGCTTTTCTGCCGGCACGCCCATACTTCGACTACACTCAGTATCGACTGCGCTCAATTGGAACTAAATTGACATAAACAAAGAATGAAAAAAATAAGGAATTTTTGCATTATTGCACATATTGACCACGGGAAAAGTACGCTTGCTGACCGTTTACTTGGCGCAACTCAAACTGTTACAGCACGTGAAGAAAAAGCCCAATTGCTAGACAATATGGACTTGGAGCGCGAGCGTGGGATTACCATAAAAAGTCACGCTATACAAATGGAATATACTTATAAAGGAGAAGAATATATCCTGAATTTGATTGACACTCCTGGTCACGTCGATTTTTCGTATGAAGTTTCCCGATCGATTGCGGCTTGTGAAGGCGCACTTTTGATTGTTGATGCCGCACAAAGTATACAAGCACAAACGATTTCAAATTTATATTTGGCTTTAGAAAATGACTTGGAAATTATTCCGGTTTTGAATAAGGTAGATTTACCGAGCGCGAATCCTGAAGAAGTAAGCGATGACATTATAGATTTACTGGGCTGTAAACTAGAAGATATTATTCATGCTTCGGGAAAAACTGGTTTTGGTGTCGAAAATATTTTAGCTGCCATTATCGAAAAAATTCCTCCTCCAACAGGAAATATCGATGAGCCATTACAGGCTTTGATTTTCGATTCGCATTACAATCCGTTTCGCGGAATTGAAGTTATTTTCCGTGTGAAAAACGGACAGATTAAAAAAGGCCAAAAGATTAAATTTATGGCCACCGGAAATGAATATTTTGCAGACGAAATTGGTACTTTAAAACTGAATCAAGTTCCAAAACAAGTAATTTCTGCCGGTGATGTTGGGTATTTGATTTCTGGAATTAAAGAAGCCAAAGAAGTAAAAGTGGGTGATACGCTGACTGATGCAAAAAATCCAACAACAAATGTAATTACAGGTTTTGAAGATGTAAAACCTATGGTTTTTGCGGGGATTTACCCTGTGGATACAGAAGATTATGAAGAGTTGAGAAACTCAATGGAAAAACTACAGTTGAATGACGCTTCCTTGGTATTTTTACCTGAAAGTTCTGCGGCATTAGGATTTGGTTTTCGTTGTGGATTCTTAGGAATGTTACACATGGAGATCATCCAAGAACGTCTGGAACGGGAGTTTAACATGACTGTAATCACTACGGTTCCTAACGTTTCGTATTTGGCTTACACCAAAAAAGACCCTACCACGCCACTTATAGTAAACAATCCTTCTGACCTGCCTGAACCTTCTCGTTTAGATCATGTTGAAGAGCCTTTTATTAAAGCGACTATTATCACCAAAGCTGATTATGTTGGAAATGTAATGAGTTTGTGTATCGAAAAACGCGGGATAATTACCAACCAAACGTATCTGACTACGGAACGTGTTGAATTGACTTTTGACATGCCATTGGCCGAGATTGTATTTGATTTTTATGACCGATTGAAAACGGTTTCCAAAGGGTACGCTTCCTTCGACTATACACCAATCGGAATGAGAACTTCTAATTTGGTTAAAGTAGATATCTTATTGAACGCAACAATTGTGGATGCTTTATCTTCTTTAATGCACGTTGATAATGCCTATTCTATTGGTAAAAAAATGTGTGAAAAACTGAAAGAGTTAATTCCACGCCAGCAATTTGACATTCCTGTTCAAGCCGCAATTGGTGTGAAAGTAATTTCTCGTGAAACCATAAAAGCCTTACGTAAAGACGTTACAGCTAAATGTTACGGTGGTGATATTTCCCGTAAACGTAAATTATTGGAAAAACAGAAAAAAGGTAAAAAACGTATGAGACTGGTTGGAAATGTAGAAATTCCGCAAGAAGCGTTTATGGCCGTGTTGAAGTTGAATGACTAATCCCCCTAACCCCCGGAAGGGGGAACTACAATATTGAGAAAACCTGATGATAAAAATTATCAGGTTTTTTTGTCTCACTTATCCTTCAACCACCCATACAAACGTTTGGCGTCTTCTAACTCAAATAACTGCGTTCCTTCATTCATCGTTGCTGCAGTTCCACAGGCCACACCCCAACGCATGGCTTCTTTCAGACTATTGTTTTGAGACAAAGCCCAAACTATTCCACCCACCATACTGTCACCGGCACCTACGGTACTTCGTTTAGGAACATGGGGAGCAGGAACAAAATCATAGGAATCTTTTGTTACCATAACTGCACCTTGAGGACCAAGGGAAACAACGACGATTTCGGCTTGGCCTTTAGCAATAATTTGTTTTGCTGCTTGATTCACTTCTTCTATTTCGAGATGTTCCACACCTATCAATTTTGCCAATTCACCAACATTGGGCTTCATCATATACACCCCAGATTCCAACAATTTTTTCATGGGTTCGCCGTACACATCGGCTACCAATTTAACATTGGATTTCTTAACTATTTCGGCTATTTGTTTATAAAAATCAACAGGTAAACCTTCGTTTAGACTGCCGCTTATTACCAAATATCTGCATTTTAAATTTTTAATTGTATCAATAATTTGCTCTTTTTCGGCTTCATTGACTTCGGCACCCTTAAACCCAAACCGATATTGCAAATTGGTATTATCATCGACCGCCACAAAACTTTCTCTTGTCCAACTATGAATTTCGATAGCTTCAAAGGGGATGTTTTCTTTTGCAATTAATTCTTTCAACATTTTACCGGAAGCACCCCCAGAAGTGAAAATAGCTTTAGAAACTCCTTTTAAACGGGAAATCGCTTTAGACACATTAATTCCACCACCACCGGCATCATACCGAGGCGTTTCACATCTAATTTTCTGTTCTGGAACCAAACCCCTAAAATGTGCACTTTTATCCAAAGCTGGATTGACAGTTAACGTAACAATATCAAAAAACTCCATTTTTTATAAATTTAATTTATTAAAGATGCGAAAAAAACCTGAAAACGGAGTCAATTTAAGGCGGATATTTCTTTGTATATTTGCAAACTCAAACAAAGAAAGAAAATGATTGAAGATAAAAACCCACAACGTACCAGTATTGCACAATTAGGAGAATTTGGCTTGATTGACCATCTAACCAAGAACTTCGAAATTAACCAACCCTCTACTTTAAAAGGAATTGGAGATGATGCTGCAGTACTTGATTTTAAAGATAAAAAAGTGGTTGTATCTACCGATTTATTGATTGAGGGCGTACATTTTGATCTGGCCTACGTGCCTTTGAAACACTTAGGATACAAAGCTGTTGTAGCCAATGTTTCTGATATATGTGCCATGAATGCCAAGCCAACACAAATTACAGTTTCCATTGCTGTTTCAAACCGTTTCCCTTTGGAAGCTTTAGAAGAATTATTTGCCGGAATTACACATGCTGCCAATGAATACAAAGTAGACGTTATTGGCGGTGATACCACCTCATCTCAAAAAGGACTAATCATCAGTATTACCGCCATAGGAGAAGCAGATGAAGAAGAAATTGTATACCGAAACGGAGCTAAACAAACCGACTTACTGGTAGTTACCGGAGATATTGGTGCTGCTTACATGGGATTACAGGTTCTGGAAAGAGAAAAACAAGTGTTTCAAGTGAACCCAAATTCACAACCTGATTTAGACGCTTATACCTATTTGATAGAACGCCAATTAAAACCGGAAGCTAGAAAAGATGTTCGCACATTATTGCATGCTTTAGAAATAAAACCAACTGCGATGATTGACATTTCTGATGGGTTATCTTCAGAAATTATTCATATCTGTAAACAATCAAAAGTGGGTTGTAATTTATATGAAGACAAACTTCCTCTTGATCCACAATTCATCAATGTTTGTGAAGAATTTAATATTGACAGTACAACAGTCGCGATCAATGGAGGCGAAGATTATGAGTTACTTTTCACTATTCCGATAGAAGATTTTGACAAAATAAAAGGGAATCCAAATTTTTCGATTATTGGTCATATGACGCAAGAAAGTGAAGGTATTCATTTAATTACTCGTGCGAACACTAAGATTCCTTTGAAAGCTCGTGGCTGGGATGCTTTAAGCGAATAGATTAAACAAAAAACGGCATTATAAAAATGCCGTTTTTTGTTGTATACATGAGATTTTAAACTAGAATATTAATCCTTTATTTCTAGCTTCACGAACTAAATCGGCATCGTGCCCTTCAGTTAATTGAAGCAATTCTTTAAGATTTGATTTTCTCAACTCAATAGCATTTAAAGATATCGGAATATATTGTGGTATATCTGCCGCTTTTGTTCCTTTTGATAAATGAAACAAAATTTGTTTGTCAAATAAATCTATTTCAATGGAATTATCATGAGATTCCAACATTTCTAAAATGGATTTACTATAATATACTTCATTTTTAATCACAGTATCAAAAGCTACCAATAATTCATCAAAAGTTAAATCATTTTTAATAACAAGTCCATTTGGATTTATTTTACTGATTATCGTTTTAATTTTTAAAAACTCCGTAAACATGGTCAATAAAATAATCTTACAATTCGGCATGTGCTCCGATATAAGTTTCGCTAAATCTTCGCCAGAATAAAGAAATTTTTCTTCATAAGACGGCATACTTATATCTAAAAACGCAATGTCAAAAGGTTGAATATTAGTATCTGTAATAATAGTATAGGCCGATTCACAATCTTTCGCTTGGGAAATATCAAATTCGTACTCGTCAGGATTATATCTTGTTATAGCATTTTTATATCCCTGTATTATAAAAGGGTGATCATCAACAATAAGTATATTGTTTCTGATTTTAACATGTGATTTGGGATCAGTGGTCATTATTAAGTAGGTATTTGTTCTTGTTCTATTGGCACAGTTACTGATACTGTGGCTCCTTCACCAATTTTTGATTGTATATTAAAAGTACCATTACATTCTTTTGTTCGAGACTGCATATTTTGCAAACCAATTCCTTTCTTCTTCAAATTGGCATTAAACCCGACACCATTGTCATTTATCACCAACAAAATATCATTTTCTTGTTTTCTTAACTCAACTTTAATCAAACTGGCTTTGGCATATTTATTAATATTTTGAAGCGACTCCTGAATAATTCGAAATAAATTAATCTTAATGGCATTCGGAATAATTTCCCATTTTATGTTAGAATCTATATTAGAAATCAATTTTGATGGGAACGTTTTTCTTTGTTCTTCAAATAAATTATCTACAATCGCTACGAAGTTATTAATTAATTCTGATTTTTCTCTATTCAAGTCATGAGAAATTTCACGAATGTCTTGCTCAATGTTTTTTAATTCAGACAAATAAGCATTTCTTTGTTCGATGGCTAGATCATCATTATACCTATTCAAGCCATCTAAATTCATTCGCACTCCAAACATTCTTCCCAAAACTCCATCATGCAACTCTTGAGCCACACGTTTTTTCTCTTGCACTCTATTGGTTTCAATGGTGTTTTGTTGCGAAATCATTAAGTTATAAATCTCCTCATTAGCATGTTGTTGTTCTTGTTTATACAGTAACTCCCTGTTCTTTGCTTTTTGAGATTTAATGATATACAAGAATAAACCTAAAATGGTCACAAAACTGAAAATATAAACTAATTTTTGATTTTTTTCCGTCAAATTGGAATTTTCGTCTTTAATCTTATCCGTTTCATATTCTATACGGGTAAATTTATTCCCCATATTTCGCTCTACTTTCTGCAAACTATCACTAATATGTATATATTCTTGAGTATAGACAGCCGCTTTTTTTGGTTCTAAAATTGCCAATTGTTTTAAAGGCTCTAATGCATTTCTATTAATCCTTGAATTACGAGCTGTGACAAGTGCTTCATTACAAAACTCAAGAGCCTTAATGGTATCTTTTTTGTATGCAAAATATTCAGAAAGATGAATTTCATTAACAATTATTCCTGTAATATGATTTAAACTATCCCTTAACTTTAAAGACTCATAAAACAACTCTGGCAAACCATTAATGTCATTAGTTTTAAGTTTTGAATACCCCATATTATCTAACAACATTGCATAAACTGAAGGCTTATCTTTTAATAGGTTTTTTTGACTCAACCCTTGTTTATAATATCTAATTGCTTCTTTATATTTATTTCTATTTTGATAAACCAACCCTATATTATTTAAAGAAGTTGCCTTTGATTGAAACTGGACTGGAATAACATCATCATCGATACTCTCTAAAGCTTTGTTATGATACTCAATGGATTTATCAAATTCTTCTAATTCATTATTTATTAATCCCAATAAATTATAGGCCTCATACTCTAAATCACTTACCTTTTCTCCTTTTATAGCACGCAGCGCATTAATCACCGCATTTTCACTACCCAATAAATCACTTTCAGAATACTGCAATAAGCCTTTATTTAAACGTGTTCGAGCTAAATTATAAGAATCGTCTAGTTTGACAAACATTTTTTCAGCTTTAAAATAATAAAAATAGGCACTATCTGATACTGCTTTACCGCCATAATAATCTCCTAAAAAGGAATTTGCTTTCGCTATATTTAAAGTATCTTTAGCTTTTTCGGATTTATCTAACAATACATGTACTGTATTTCCATAAGATACCCAATCATTCATATTGTAATACCTATTGGCAACTCGAACTAAATTAACACGAAACATGGAATCATTAGGCTGATTCATTACAATAGCAAAAGCTTTTTGATTGTATTCTTGTTTTTTCTGAAAAGTTAGATTATCATCATTAGCCAAAGTAAAATAAGAAGACAAACTATCCTCTGAAGAATGAACCATATCATAAGTTACTTTCTTTTTTGAACAACCAATTAATACAACCAAAAAAAATATAACACTAAAATTTCTCAATAGTCTCTTTTGAATTTTATCAAAAATACTAAATTAATTGTAGTACAATAAAAAAAGGCTATCAAAATAATTGATAGCCTTTAAAATTTGTATTAAAAATTTATTTTTAATCTAATCTCTTGTTTCCTGCACTTCCTGATCCAACTAAATCAAGTCTCTTGTTTCCTGCGCTTCCTGACCCAACTAAATCAAGTCTCTTGTTTCCTGCACTTCCTGACCCAACTAAATCAAGTCTCTTATTTCCTGCACTTCCTGACCCAACTAAATCAAGTCTCTTATTTCCTGCACTTCCTGATCCAACTAATTCTGTATTAGCATTATTATCTGTTGACACAACTTCTGGAGTTGTAAATGATGTTAAGATCATTATTAATGAGAATAAACCGATAGTTAAGATTGCTTTTTTCATAATTTGGGGTTTTTATGTTTTTAAATGATTTTACTTGGTTAATGACCCACATTTGTTGTGATATCATGGCGTAAAACTACAGAGCATCTCTTGATTTTTATAGCAAATACAGACGTATATGGTAGAATGCCATCGTCTGATAGTGAATGAACCTCAAATTTGGGTGGATGGATATTTTATTAGATTTCTAGGTAATTTCCGTTGGAGAAATCGGAAATAATAAGGTCAATATTTGACTTATACGATTTGGAGAAAGGTATTTTCGCAGTTGTATTTTTGATGTAACACACCGAATTCCCTGTATGAATCCTAGAAATGCAGTTCCTGTTAATTATATAACTGTTATGAATTCTAACAAAAGGAGTCGATAAAATTCCCTCAAAATGTTTCAGAGTCTTGAAAGCGGTAACTATTTCGCCATTTTTAAGGTGTAAATCTGTTGAATTATTGTCCGCCTGTAAATAACAAATATCTGACGCATCAATGTATCGGTAATCGCCATAGGATTTAATACACAAGATCAATGGCTGTTCTTGTGTAATTGTTTCTTGCTTAGCCTTAACAATTGGCTTTTCCTCAACATAAACAGATGCTTGTTGCAGAAAAATTTCGTCTTCCGGAATCGATTTTTTTAATTTTAAAATCGACTTTACTAGAGCAACACGATTTACCGGTTTTAAAATGTAATCCGCAACCTCATATTGAATGGCTTCAAAAGCCAACTCTTTCTTGGTTGTGGTAATAATAATTTTAGGAACTGCTTTAAGATAACGATACAACTCATTAATAAGAGCTAATGATAGATTACTAGAAGTATCTGCTGGATCAATTTCAAGAAAAACCAATTGGGGATTGTGCTCTAAAATAAGATTTAAGCCATCCGAATAATTATTTGCTGATGCCACAAAAGTAAGCTCTGAAAAACTATCCGCAACGGATTTCGTTTTCAAAACACTTTCTTGATCGTCATCAATAATAATGTAGGGACAATTCATGTATGGCTTTCCTAAATTCGTTAGGCATAGCATTAGCTTTCAAAGTATAAAATACTTCAACCATTTCAGGCGGTAAAAGGTAGTTTTGGGGAAACTAATCAAACTAAAGCCCTTGTTTTGAACGAAAAAACTCTTGTTTAACAAGTTAAAAATAAACATTTAACCTTTTTTTCATAACAGTTGTTAACACATTTCGATTAAATGTTAATACATTTTGACCAACTGCAAATAAATCCGATAAATAACCGTGCTATACTAGTTATGAGAGACTTAAATCCGTCATTTTTTTTGATTATTATAACTTTATGAAAACAGAAAAGGCTTTCCAACTCGGAAAGCCTTTTAAAAATTAGATTTTATTTATTTTAAATCTTTTGTAACCAATTTTTCATAGCCACTTCATTTTCGATTATTGTTTTCAAATCAGAGATTTTCACTCGATCCTGTTGCATGCTATCTCTATGACGAATCGTGACAGTTTCATCTTCTATAGTTTGATGATCAACAGTAATACAAAATGGAGTTCCTAAAGCATCTTGCCTTCTATAACGACGACCTACCGCATCTTTTTCATCATAGGCCACATTGAAATCCCATTTCAAATCAGCAATAATTTTATGGGCAATCTCAGGCAAACCATCTTTTTTAACCAAAGGTAAAACAGCCGCTTTTGTTGGCGCCAAAACCGATGGTAATTTAAGAACCGTTCTAGTGGAACCATCTTCCAATGTTTCTTCTTTTAATGAAGTAGCAAAAACCGCTAAGAACATTCTATCTAATCCTACAGAAGTTTCAACTACGTAAGGCACATAATTTTTGTTCAATTCGGCATCAAAATATTGTAACTTTCTTCCTGAAAATTGTTCATGTGCTTTCAAATCAAAATCAGTACGGGAATGAATTCCTTCTAACTCTTTGAATCCGAACGGAAAATTAAATTCAATATCAGCCGCTGCATTGGCGTAATGAGCTAATTTTTCATGATCATGAAAACGATAGTTTTCTTTTCCTAAACCTAAAGACAAATGCCATTTTAAACGTGCTTCTTTCCAGAACTCATAATGTTTCATTTCCTCACCCGGACGTACAAAAAATTGCATTTCCATTTGTTCAAATTCACGCATACGGAAAATAAACTGTCTGGCAACAATCTCGTTACGAAATGCTTTACCGGTTTGGGCAATTCCAAAAGGAACTTTCATTCGACCTGATTTCTGCACATTTAAGAAATTCACAAAAATTCCTTGAGCCGTTTCCGGACGCAAATATAAGTCCATCGCAGAATCAGCGGAAGCACCTAATTTGGTACCGAACATCAAATTAAATTGACGCACTTCAGTCCAATTACGAGAGCCTGATTCTGGACATGCGATTTCGAGTTCTTCAATTAAAAGCTTTACATCTTCCAAATCTTCATTACCCAAAGAGCGTCCCATTCTTTCCAGAATTTCTCTTTCTTTAGCTTTATATTCAACTACACGTGCATTAGTAGAGACAAATTCTGCTTCATCGAATGCTTCTCCAAAACGAGTACGCGCTTTTTCGATTTCTTTGACTGCTTTTTGGTTAAGCTTTTCGGCATAATCTTCAATCAATACATCTGCTCTATATCTTCTTTTTGAATCTTTATTATCAATCAGCGGATCATTAAAAGCGTCAACGTGACCTGAAGCTTTCCATGTCGTTGGATGCATCAATATTGCAGCGTCAAGCCCAACGATATTATCGTTCATTTGAACCATTGCTTTCCACCAATATTCACGTATATTCTTTTTTAATTCTACTCCGTTTTGTGCATAATCATATACTGCACTCAAACCATCGTATATTTCGCTTGACGGAAATATAAATCCGTACTCTTTTGCATGCGAAACTACATTCTTAAAAATATCTTCTTGTTTTGCCATAGTGATGCAAAAATATAAAAAGTGAACATAAAAAAAAGAAAATTAGTAAAGTTTGAATCATTGATTTCGTTATTTTTATGAATAAATCTTTACGCCTATGTTTGAAAGTATTATAAATCTATTTTTTCCTAAGACTTGTTCTGGATGTAGTGCTCTTTTATTGTCTAATGAAAAAGTAATTTGTACCCTTTGCAGACACACTATTCCACTAACCAATCACCATTTAAATTCTGAGAACGAGGCAGTAAAAAAGTTTTACGGAAGAATTCCAATACATCATGCTTCCGCTCTATTTTATTTTCATAAAAAAGGAATCGTTCAAGAATTAATTCACAATTTAAAATACCGCGGACATGAAGAAATCGGCAACGTTTTAGGCGAATGGTATGTGGAAGATTTAAAAAACATCGACGCATTAAAATCAGTGGATGAAATTATTCCAGTACCGTTACATCGCAAAAAATATAAAGAAAGAGGATACAATCAAGTGACCACATTTGGAAAAGCACTGGCAAAGGGATTAAATTTAACCTATAATGACTCCTTATTAATTCGCAATGTGTATTCGAAAACCCAATCGAAAAAGAACTTACTGGGCAGAACCGAAGGAATCGAAACACTTTTTGATGTTGAATTTACAGAAAAAGACCATTATAAACATTTTCTAATTATTGATGATGTTATCACTACGGGAGCAACACTTGAGGCTTGTTCTAACTCAATATTAAAAATTCCGGGAGCAAAAATTAGTATTGTTTGCATGGCAATGGCGCATTCCTAAAAATGAATTAGGAACAGATAAAATAACAATAAATCTATTTTTAAATAAATTATAACGCCATAGAATTTCGAATTCCAATGTTAAATGTTTATTTTTGGATAAAATTTATAACTCTTAAAAATATATATTATGGCTTTTGAATTACCTCAATTACCTTATGCGTATGACGCATTAGAACCTTACATTGATGCACGTACGATGGAAATTCATCATACAAAACACCACAATGCGTATACTACCAATCTTAATGCCGCAATTGCCGGTACGGACATGGAAGGTAAAACCATAGAAAATATCCTTATCAATCTTGATATGAAAAATGCTGCTGTTCGTAATAACGGAGGTGGATTTTACAATCATAACTTATACTGGTCTGTAATGACACCTAATGGTGGTGGAGAACCAACAGGAGAATTATTAGCTGCTATTGAAGCTGCTTTTGGTTCTTTTGAAGAATTCAAAGCTAAATTCAGTAAAGCTGGAGCTACTCAATTTGGTTCAGGATGGGCTTGGCTTTGTGTTAAAGAAGATGGTAAACTAGATGTATGCGGAACACCAAACCAAGACAATACTCTTATGCCAGGAGTTGGTTGTGGAGGAACTCCAATTTTAGGAATGGATGTTTGGGAACACGCTTACTATTTAAATTACCAAAACAGAAGACCTGATTACATCGAAGCATTTTTTAACACCATCAACTGGAAAGAAGTAACCAGAAGATATGCTTTAGCAAAATAGTAGTAAATCTCTATTTTATACTAAAAAGGGAAGAAAATCTAAAATTTAGATTTTCTTCCCTTTTTTATTTTTCCTTGACTTTATTCCAATAAAAAAGGTGGAATTCCTTCCACCTTTTTTGCCCCAAATCTACCATAAACTTAACCTACTAATGTTATGGTTCTCCAAATTTATGGCAGTAGTTCTATTCAAACAAATATTTAAGACGAACAACTAATAAAACCGATAAATTACACATTTAACGATTAATTAATACGCTCTGGCATCTTTACCCTCATAAAAATTCATAAAAGCTCTGTTCACCACTCTATTCCCTCCAGGGGTTGGATAATCTCCCGTAAAATACCAATCTCCAAGATTTTTAGGGCAAGCTATATGTAAATCCTCCACGGTTTGGAAAATAATTTTAACTTCTGCTTTGATTTCTGGAGAGCTCAGCATTTCAGCAATTTTATCCGATATTTCCTGAGGTGTAAATGGCTCATAAATTGCCGTTACATAATTTACAACATCAGTGTCTAAATAATTTTCTTGTGCTTTACATTTAGTATAAACATCATCAACTATATGATATAGATTTCTCTCTTTTAACAACTCTAAAGCTGCTCTAAAAGCGACTAATCCTTCCAGTTTTGCCATGTCAATACCATAACAATCCGGATAGCGTATTTGTGGCGCCGAAGAAACAATAACGATTCGTTTTGGATTCAAACGATCCATCATTTTAATAATACTCATTTTTAGCGTTGTCCCACGAACAATACTATCATCAATAATTACCAAATTATCCGTTGGCTTTATCACACCATAAGTAACATCATACACGTGAGCTACCAAATCATCACGACTGCTGTCCTCAGTTATAAATGTTCTTAGTTTTGCATCCTTTATTGCCACTTTTTCGGTACGGATTTTAACCGCAAGTAACTCTTGTAAAGTATCCTTAGTTAAAGTATTTCTGTTTTCAAGAATATAATTATTCTTTCTTTGATTTAAGAAATCTTGAGCTGCTTCTACCAAACCATAAAAAGAAGTTTCGGCAGTATTAGGAATGTAAGAGAAAACCGTATTATCGGTATCATCATCAATCGAATTTAAAACTGCCGGCAAAATCAATTTTCCTAAATTTTTACGCTCTTGATATATCTCGGCGTCACTCCCTCTAGAAAAATAAATACGTTCAAACGAACAGGCTTTCTTAACTGTTGGCGTTAGTATTTCTTGCATAGAAATAGCGCCATTCTTTTTGATAATCAAGGCACTTCCCGGATCGATCTCTTGTACTTTTTCGAATGGTACATTGAAAACTGTTTGGATAACTGGTCGCTCTGAAGCAACAACTACCACTTCATCATCTTGATAATAATAAGCCGGTCTAATTCCTGCTGGATCTCTAAACACGAAAGCATCACCATGCCCTAAAAGCCCAGCCATTGCATAACCTCCGTCCAGATTCTTTGAAGATCTTTTTAAAATTTTAGCAATATCTAAACGTTCCGCAATTACTGGCGAAGCTTCTCTTTTTGAATAACCTTCCTGTTTACAGTCTTGATACAACTGCATTACTTCCTTATCAAGAAAATGACCTATTTTCTCCATTATAGTAACAGTATCAGCCATTTCTTTTGGATGCTGACCTAATTCTACTAAATTTTGAAAAAGCTCTTTAACATTGGTCATATTGAAGTTTCCGGCCAATATCAAATTACGATGCATCCAATTACTTTGACGCAAAAATGGGTGAACACTTTCAATGCTATTTTTACCAAAAGTTCCATAACGAACATGTCCCAAAAACAATTCTCCCAAATACGGAATATTAGTTTTTTGAAGTGCAACATCATCCGCATATTCAGGATGAGTTATCAATTCTTCATTAATTCTCTCATTGATTTGAGCAAAAACATCCTGTATAGGTTGAGAATGATTAGATCGTACACGACTAATATATCGCTCCCCTGGCTCCACATCTAACTTTATACTGGCGAAACCAGCTCCGTCTTGCCCACGATTGTGCTGTTTTTCCATCAGAAGATACATTTTTTGAATACCATAAAAGGCAGTCCCGTACTTCTCTTTATAAAATTCAAGCGGTTTTAGTAGTCTAACTAAGGCTATTCCACATTCATGTTTTAATGCATCGCTCATTGTATTGTAGTTTGTTGTGTTGTTATTTCTAAATTTAAATTCTTACAAATAGTCTAAAAACTATTTGTCAATCTTGATTTTTAATCAAAAAAGCCCCGTTACCGAGGCTTTAAAGCATTATAATTCTATATCAAACTGTGTCAAAGATTTGAACTGTTTCAATCTTGACACGACTTCCTCCTTCTCTAAAGCAACCATTCTCTCGGTTCCAAATTTCTCCACACAAAATGAAGCTAAATTAGATCCGTAAATAATTGCATTTTTCATATTTTCAAAAGATATATTTTCACTCTGGGTAATAAATCCGGCAAAACCACCGGCAAAAGTATCTCCCGCACCTGTTGGATCAAAAACCTCTTCCAACGGTAAAGCCGGAGCAAAGAAAACCTGATTCTCATGAAATAATAAAGCGCCATGTTCCCCTTTTTTGATAACCACATACTCTGGACCCATAGCATGAATTTTAGCAGCAGCTTTCACTAAAGAATATTCTCCCGAAAGTTGGCGAGCCTCTTCATCATTAATCGTTATGACATCTACACGTTTAATTACATCCAACAAATCTGATAATGCACAATCCATCCAAAAATTCATGGTATCCAATACAATCAACTTTGGCTTCGTTTCCATTTGGTCTAGCACACTGCTTTGTACCAATGGATGCAAGTTCCCTAACATGACAATATCGGCATTTTTAAAATTCTCAGGTACTTTTGGTTGAAAATCGGCCAATACATTCAGTTGAGTATCTAATGTATCCCTTGAATTTAAGTCATTGTGATAACGACCACTCCAAAAGAAAGTCTTCCCTCCTTTTACCACTTCAAGACCAGAAATATCAATATTTCTTGCAGTTAATAAATCCAAATATTCTTGTGGAAAGTCATCCCCAACTACAGAAACTATAGCTGATTCTAGGTCAAAAAATGATGCAGAAAGACCTATATATGTACCTGCACCTCCCAAAATCTTATCCGTCTTGCCAAATGGAGTTTCAATTGCGTCGAAAGCGACCGTTCCAACAATCAATAATTTATTCATAAGTAGATGCTATTTTCTTTTTAAAGAAATATGGAATTCACTTACTCACATTAATTTTTTAAAAAAAATCTATGTTAAGCTCATTTCAATATTTGCTTTTGAAATTAAGGCGCAAAGATAGTTCATCTGTTACAAACATACAAAATTTGAAACCCTCAAAGTTTTCATAAAAGTTTCCTTGTTTCCTCTTCATAAAAAGCATCAACAGAAAGTTGTTTTTGCATTGAAGCCATAACCGCCAACTCATCACATCTTTCATTCTGTGAGTGGTTATTGTGCCCTTTAATCCATTTAAAATCCACATTATGTTTCCTATAAACAATTAAAAACCTTTTCCATAAATCGGAATTCTTTCTATCGGCAAATCCCTTCTTCTCCCATCCAAGAACCCATTTTTTCACAACCGAATCAACCACATACTTAGAATCTGACACTACAAGAACATTCATGTTCGGTTTTTTCAATTTTTCCAGACCAACAATCACACCCAATAATTCCATCCTGTTATTGGTAGTTAACCGAAAACCTTCAAAAAACTCCTTTTTATGGGGAGTCCCAACGAGTTCCATCACAACGCCATAACCTCCCGGACCTGGATTTCCCTTTGCGGCACCATCTGTATATATATGTACGTCGTATTTCAAGAGTAGTAATTATTTAGATAGAAAGAAGCACTTTTTCTACAATTATGGGGAAATTTTCTTGTTCTAATTGATGAATTTTAGCCGCAACATCTTCAGGTGAATCCTCATTTGTTAAAGCAACTTCTTTTTGAAAAATAATATTCCCTTCATCATAATTTTCATTTACATAATGAATGGTAATACCTGTTTTCGGTTCTTTGTTTTCAACAACCGCTCTATGAACATGCATTCCATACATTCCTTTACCTCCATACTTCGGCAATAAAGCAGGATGTATATTTATGATCTTATCTGGGAAAGTTTCCACTAAATTTTGAGGCAATTTCAACAAAAAACCCGCGAGAACTATTAAATCAGGTTGAATTGAAACTATTCTTTGAAGTAATTTTCCTTCATAAAGTTCTTCTTTTGAAAAGATTTCGGCAGGGATATTAAATTTTTCAGCCCTATCAATCACTTTAGCATTGGGGTTATTCGTAAACACATTTGTGACGACGCCTGTTTTAGTTTCAGAAAAATATTTAATAATATTTTCAGCATTAGTACCCGAGCCAGAAGCAAAAACAACAATTTTTTTCATAACCTGAATAATTTATTTTATGCAAAAAAAAGGATAAAAAATTAAAAAAAAGAAGATTCAGATACCTTTGTTCAAATTAATTTTATAAATTAGTTGACACATTTTTAAAGTAAATCATTGTTTTAAAATAAAGTTTTTTATTTTTGCCAACAAATTAAATTCTAAAATTAAAGATTATGTCAGACATTGCATCAAGAGTAAAAGCGATTATCGTAGACAAATTAGGTGTTGACGAAAACGAAGTTGTAACAGAAGCAAGCTTCACTAATGATTTGGGAGCTGACTCATTAGACACGGTTGAGCTTATCATGGAATTCGAAAAAGAATTTGACATTCAAATTCCAGACGATCAAGCAGAAAACATTGCTACTGTAGGTCAAGCAATCTCTTACATCGAGGAAGCAAAAAAATAATAAATTACGCACCCGATACATTTAATGTATTGGGTGTTATTATTTAAAAAATTGATTATTGCGATTGAGTTTCAATCAAAAAGCATATAAAATAATGCCCATGGCTCTTTTGTAACAGTACAATAAAGAAAGCGTGGGTTTTATTTATTTAAAGATAAAAATACATTAAACTATGGTATTAAGAAGAGTTGTTGTTACAGGTTTAGGCGCACTTACTCCTATTGGAAATAACATTCAGGAGTATTGGAACAGTCTAATTAACGGAGTTAGTGGAGCTGCGCCAATAACTTATTTTGACGCTTCTAAATTCAGAACTCATTTTGCCTGTGAATTAAAAAACTTTAATGTTGAAGATTTTATAGACAGGAAAGAAGCCAGAAAAATGGATCGTTATGCACAATATGCCATGGTTTCATCAGAAGAAGCGATGAAAGACGCTAATTTTGACTTAGACAAAGTAGACAAAGACCGCGCCGGAGTAATTTGGGGTTCAGGAATTGGAGGCTTAGAGACTTTTCAAATAGAAGTTCTTAATTATGCTGCCGGTGACGGAACACCAAAATTCAATCCATTCTTTATCCCTAAAATGATTGGCGACATCGCTTGTGGTCATATCTCCATAAAATACGGCTTTAGAGGACCTAATTTCGGAACTGTTTCTGCCTGTGCATCTTCTACCAACGCGATTATTGATGCTTTCAACTATATCCGACTAGGACATGCCGACATTATGGTAACAGGAGGCTCTGAGGCCGCTGTAACAATTGCCGGAATGGGTGGATTTAATGCCATGCACGCCTTATCAACCAGAAATGATGACCCAAAAACAGCTTCAAGACCAATGGACAAAGACAGAGACGGATTTGTACTTGGTGAAGGAGCAGGAGCATTAATTCTTGAAGAGTACGAACACGCAATAGCTCGTGGTGCAAAAATATATTGTGAAGTTGGAGGTGGAGGAATGTCCGCTGACGCTTACCACATTACTGCTCCACACCCAGAAGGATTGGGCGCTAAAAACGTAATGCTTAACTGCTTGAGAGATGCCGGATTAAAACCAACTGACGTAGATGGTGTGAATATGCACGGA
Source organism: Flavobacterium sp. (assembly GCA_023259675.1). Lineage (GTDB taxonomy): Bacteria > Bacteroidota > Bacteroidia > Flavobacteriales > Flavobacteriaceae > Flavobacterium. Next base: position 83,654 of record JALRGT010000007.1, on the reverse strand, counting down.
ACATCTACTCCATTAGGAGATTTAGCAGAATCCAAAGCTATCGAACATGTATTTGGCGAACACGCTTATACCATGAATTTAAATTCAACAAAATCAATGACAGGTCACCTTTTAGGTGCTGCCGGTGCCGTTGAAACCATTTCCGCAATCCTTTCGATGGAACACGGAATTGTCCCTCCAACCATCAATCATTTTACCGACGATGAAAGAATTGACTCAAAATTAAACTTCACTTTCAACAAGGCTCAAAAAAGAGACATGAAAGTGGTAATGAGCAATACTTTTGGATTTGGCGGTCACAATGCTTGCGTATTAGTGAAAAAATTAGATATTTAATTATCTATGCGTTTTATAAAAAAAATATTTTCAAAATCCCGTTCTCATGAAGACGGGATTTTTTTTGATACAATCGAGAAAATACTCGGTTTTACCCCCAAAAATATTGAATTTTACAAAAAATCTTTTACCCATCGTTCAACAAATCGTCTAGACGAAAACGGAAATCAAATCAATTACGAACGACTGGAATTCCTAGGAGATGCTATGTTAAGCTCTGTAATTGCAGCTTACCTGTTTAGTGAAGCCCCAACAGGTGATGAAGGATATCTGACAAAAATGAGGTCCAAAATTGTAAGTAGAGAACACCTAAACGAACTGGGAAAAGATTTAAATCTAATTCGATTCGTCGAAAGCAAAGTTCCCGTTCAACATTTCGGAGAAAATATACATGGTAATATTTTTGAATCTTTGATTGGTGCTATATACCTTGACAGAGGATATGAATACTGCGAAAAATTCATTCAAAAAAGTGTTATCATACCCTACGTAGACATTGCTAGACTGGAAGGAAAGGTAATAAGCTACAAAAGTTTGATTATTGAGTGGTGTCAAAAAGAAAAAAAAGTTTTTCATTATGATATTTTTGAAGATAACGCAATAGACGGCCAACGCCTTTTTGGAGTAAAATTAAGTATTGATGATAAAGTAATTGCTAAAGCAAGAGCCACTTCAAAAAAGAAAGCAGAAGAAAAAGCATCCCAAAGAGCATATTTTGCATTTCAAGAAAAAATGAAGAGAAAATAATGTCAATTTCACCAAATACTATAACGTTTTCGTTTTAGAATTAACAAAATCATTACATTTTCCGTTAATATACTAAGCTAGAAATACTATATTTACAGCCAATTTTGCAACGATATGACAATTCATAAATTGGATCTTGGTGAATTTGACGAAATTGATTACTATCTTATAGCTATTCATACCTCTCTAGAAGACTACAGATTAGCCTATTTTATTAATCAAAAACTTCCAATAAACTTAAGTAAAAGTCAAGAGGAAGTGCAAATTAACATTAAGGAAGGTGAAACCAAATTTTCGCGGTTTTATTATTATGATATAGAAAATGCCATATCATGGAATTTGATTCAAAACAAAAATGAAGTTTTTGAACAGAAAAATGAGATAACGACAAATCTATTTTCAAATATAACAATGGAAGTTTCAACAAAAGTGTTTTTGCTACCAGAATTTAAAAAAGCAGATTATTTTTTAAAAATTGAAAATACAGAAGAATTGATAAATTCATCAAAAATAAAAACCATATTAAACAGTATCGAAAGTATATCAGCTGTTTATACCGTAGATACAAATAAAATAAAATCTAAAAACAATTTAATTTTTTAATAAAATGATTACAAACAAAAAAACGAAAATTGTAGCCACGCTAGGACCTGCATGTAGCACAAAGGAAATCATTAAGGACATGATAGAAGCTGGAGTTAATGTGTTTAGAATTAATTTCTCACACGCTGACTACAATGATGTTAAGGAAAGAATTAATGTTATCAGATCCCTTAATGAAGAGTTCGGTTACAATACAGGAATACTTGCTGACTTACAAGGACCTAAACTTCGTGTAGGAATTATGGAAGAGGGTGTAATCGTAGATGATGGAGACTTAATTACATTTACAACTGCAGAAGATATCATTGGTACCAAAGAAAAAGTTTTCATGAAATATAAAAACTTTCCAAATGATGTAAATCCTGGAGAAAGAATTTTATTGGATGATGGAAAACTTATTTTCGAAATAGTTTCAACAGATAAAAAGACAGAAGTTGTCGCCAGAGTAATTCAAGGTGGTGAGTTAAAATCTAAAAAAGGAGTTAACCTTCCTAATACAAAAATCTCCCTTCCGGCTTTAACCGAAAAAGATATCGCTGATGCCATATTTGCAATTGGACAAAAAGTAGACTGGATCGCTTTATCATTTGTAAAAACACCACAAGATTTAAAAGATTTGCAAGATTTAATTGCAGAGCACGCTGAACATAAAATTCCAATTATTGCCAAAATCGAAATGCCAGAAGCATTAGAAAACATGGATAGAATTGTGGCTTACTGTGATGCTTTGATGGTAGCTCGTGGTGACCTAGGTGTAGAACTTCCTGCACATGAAGTTCCATTAGTACAGAAAGAATTAATTCTGAAAGCAAAATTAGCCAGAATCCCGGTTATCGTTGCTACACAAATGATGGAAACAATGATTACTAGCCTTACACCAACACGTGCAGAGGTAAATGATGTTGCTAACTCCGTTATGGATGGTGCTGATGCTGTAATGCTTTCTGGTGAAACTGCTGCAGGAAATTATCCTGTTCAAGTAATCCAAAAAATGACACAAATCCTTGAAGCTGTAGAGAATTCTCCACTAATTCAAGTGCCACAAAACACACCACAGATTAAAACGAAACGTTTTATTACCAAAACAATTTGTCGTCATGCTGCAGTAATGGCCAATGCTATTTCGGCTAAAGCGATTTGTACTTTAACTAACACAGGTTATACAGCATTTCAAGTATCGGCATGGAGACCTACAACAGCACATATTTTAGTGTTTACTCCAAACAGAAGAATCATGACCCAATTGAGTTTGTTATGGGGAGTTCGCTCTTTTTACTATGATAAAACAGTTAGTACTGATGACACTGTAACCGATATTAGTGAATTGGTAAAAGAAAAAGGAATGGTAGAAAAAGGTGACTTCTTGATCAACTTAGTAGCTATGCCAATTAAAGAAAAAGGAATGGTAAACACTTTGAGAGTTACTGAAATCTCATAAACTACCTTCTATTTGATATTTTAAATCCGTCTTGTTTGATAACGAGACGGATTTTTTTTATATCCCCAAATATAAATACCCTTAAAAAAATTAAGAATATTTAAACATTCATCTGCAAAATAAAATTTATATTTGAGCAACAAAAAATCGTTCAAATTATGAATTTCAAATCAAAAAATCCTTTTTTAAATAATAAAAGCTTTTCAGCCACATCAAGAGCAGAACAAGTTCATGAAGCAACAGTTATTGGTTTCGACCAACAGATGACGCTTTCAGGTACCATCAACAAAACTTTACTTTTATTTTTATTACTTACTGCATCGGCCATGGTGATTTGGTGGATGACTTTCAACGGAATGAATCCAATGGTTCCGGCGATTGGCGGAGCAGTTGTTGGATTAGTTCTAGTGGTCATTTCAGCTTTCAAACCACAATATTCCTCGTATTTAGCTCCTGGATATGCCTTATTTGAAGGTCTATTTATTGGCGGCATCTCGGCAATTTTCGAAACTATGTATCCCGGAATCGTTATTCAGGCAGTGGGGGCCACTTTTGTAACTTTTGCCGTTTGTTTAGGGTTATATAAATACCAAATCGTAAAAGTTACGGAACAATTCAAATCAGTTGTCGTAGCAGCTACACTTGCTATTGCTACCTACTATCTTATTTCTTGGGTTGTATCGCTATTCACCAGTTTTCAGCCCGTGCATTATGGCAATTCCATGATGAGTATCGGTATCAGTGTTTTTGTTATTGTAATTGCGGCTTTAAATTTATTCTTAGATTTTGACAGAATAGATAAAGGCGTTCAGGAAAAAATGCCAAAATACATGGAATGGTATGGCGCTATGGGATTGATGATTACACTTGTTTGGTTATATATAGAGTTCCTAAGATTACTTTCTAAACTTTCTAGCAAAGACTAATTAAGAACTCGCAAAAAACATTCAACCCCTTCTCACAAAGAAGGGGTTTCTTATTTCTAAAAATCAAATTTTAACTGTACCACTACCACCTTCTTTTTTACTTCAGTATTCAAATTACTCAACGAAATACCGAGCAATCGAACGGAATCTTTCATACGCTCTTGATACAACAATTCTTTTATGGTTTCCAGAATCAATCCTTTATCGGAAATAAAATAAGGCAAGGTTTTACTTCTGGTATGTTGAGTAAAATCACTGTATTTAATTTTAAGCGTTACTGTTTTTCCAGAAATTTGATACTTTTTCAATCTTCTTTCCAATGAATTGGCGATTTTATCCAATTGTTCCAACATGAAAATTTCTGAAGACAAATTAGCTTCAAAAGTACGCTCAGCAGCAACTGATTTCGATATCCGATTCGTTTTTACTTCACTGTTATGAATTCCACGCACCACCTGATAATAATACCCGCCTGATTTTCCGAAATGTTTCTCCAAGAAATCCAATGGTTTATTCTTTAAATCCAAACCGGTAAAGATACCCAATTGATACATTTTCTCGGTTGTCACTTTTCCTACTCCATAGAATTTACGAATAGGTAATTCTTCCAAAAAAGAAATGACTTCATCAGGATTGACAGTTTTTTGTCCGTTAGGCTTATTGTAATCACTGGCAATTTTAGCCACAAATTTGTTAATCGAAATTCCTGCAGAAGCAGTCAAACCCACTTCTTCAAAAATACGTTTTCGTATTTCTTGCGCTAACAAACTGGCACTGTGATTTCCTTTTTTGTTTTGAGTTACATCCAAATATGCTTCATCTAAAGACAGCGGTTCAATCAAATCAGTATAATCATTAAAGATCTTGTGGATTTGTTTTGAAATCTCTTTATACCGTTCAAATCTTGGTCGGACAAAAATAAGTTCTGGACAATACCTCTTGGCTAAAACACCACTTATAGCACTCCGGACTCCAAATTTTCTTGCTTCATAACTTGCCGCAGCAACTACACCCCGATTTTCAGAACCTCCAACAGCTACTGGCTTTCCGCGTAATTCAGGATTGTCCATTTGCTCCACCGAAGCATAGAAAGCATCCATGTCGATGTGTATGATTTTTCTATTTGGAATTGTTTCGGACATACCACAAATTTAGCTCCCTTTTCAATCAAAAAGAAACCTAATGAATTAAAATTATTTGATACATTTGAAATCCGCTAGCCTAATTAGTAAATGAACAATGAACCCCAAAAATCAAATCTAAAATGATCGAAATAGAACGAAAATTTCTCGTAACCTCTGAAGACTTTAAAAAAGAAGCTCTTTCACAAAAACGGATACAACAAGGCTATTTGAGTTCCATTCCAGAACGCACGGTTAGAGTTCGGATAAAAGAAAACCAAGCGTTCCTTACCATAAAAGGAGCCTCAAATGAAACAGGTATGTCACGTTTTGAATGGGAAAAAGAAATCTCGGTAGATGAAGCAAAAAAATTACTGCTTCTTTGCGAAAAAGGAGTAATTGATAAAACTCGTTTTGAAGTAAAAATAGGCAACCATACTTATGAAGTTGACGAATTTTATGGAGAAAATCAGGGATTAATTATGGCTGAAATTGAACTAAATTCAGAGAATGAAACGTTCGAAAAACCAAATTGGCTGGGTAAAGAAGTTACGAACGACAAACGCTATTATAATTCTTATTTAAGCAAAAATCCTTTTACTCTTTGGTAATAGTTACTCTACCACTTCTTCTATTGTAACCAACATTACACCAATACCTTTATTTTTGGCAATTTCCATAAAAGCTTTTTTGGTCAAATCTATTTCACGTCCTCTTGAAAAAGGTCCTCGATCTGTAACTTCAACTATAACAGACTTCCCATTGACTTGATTGGTTACTTTTAGCTTCGTCCCGAAAGGAAATTTACGATGGGCTGCTGTATAATTATTGTTGTTAAATTTCACACCGCTTGCCGTTCTTTTCCCTTGGAATTTATCCGCATAATAAGACGCATGGGCATCCTTTATATACAATTTCAATTTAAGTTCTTTAACGGTGTCCTGAGCAACTTCTGGAAGCAAACTCAACGCCTTATTTTTTCTTACGGTGTCCTTTTGCATTATAGTCTTCTGCAAAACTGTTTTTTGCGCAGTGGCCTTACTTTTTTCCAAAGTAGAATTTTGACCAAAGGCCGAACCAACAATTGCCAATAAAAAAAATAAAATTATTGAATTTCTCATTTTAAACGTTTTGATTGAATTCTATTTTACAAAACCTATGCCAAGATAAAAAAAGCCCTATTTCTAGGACTTTTGATCTTTTTTATAACCACATTGACCAAGGAATTCTACTTAAAATAAGTAACAATCCCAATCCGTAAAAGATGGTAAACGTTTTGAATTTTGATTCTGATGTAGTCAGTTTTTTATGTTTTGACCATCCGATTGTAATTAAAGCAATTGCTATAATATTTATTAATGGATGCTCTAAAGAAGTCAATCGCAATGTTTTGTCGGCCATTTGCCCCAAAGAACTCATTCCCATGGGAGAAACAAAATACAATATTAATCCGATTAATAATTGGGTATGAATACCTATTAATCCAAAAATGGCAATTTTACGATCTTTTGCGGTAAATTCTTTTTTACCCATAAATCCTATTACAGCATTAAGTACTGCAACTACTAATAATACAAGAGCAATGTAAGCCCAACCAGAATGAAATTTTTGAATGAAATCGTACATAAAAAATGATTTTTTTAACAAATATAAACAAAAAAAGACATAAAAAAACCTCAACATACTAAAAGCAACTGAGGTTTATTTTATCTAAAAACAGATGTAAATCTACTATTTGTTTTTCAGAAAATGATTCAATAAAAAAGTAGTCGAACTGTCATGGTTTTTAATTTTTTGAGTTTCAATCTCTTCCAAAATAGAATTAGCCAATTGTTTCCCTAATTCCACTCCCCATTGATCAAAACTAAAAATATTCCAGATAACCCCTTGAACAAAAATTTTATGTTCATACAATGCAATTAATGAACCCAAAGATTTAGGTGTCAATTTTTGAATCAAAATTGTATTGGTTGGTTTGTTTCCGGTAAAAACTTTAAAAGGCAATAAGAAACTAGCTTTTTCGGCATCTAGTCCTTGTTTATCAAATTCAGCTTGCACCTGGCTCTCTGTTTTACCGTGCAACAAGGCTTCTGTCTGCGCAAAAAAGTTTGACATTAATTTATCATGGTGATCTTCGTTCCCGTATAATGATTGATTGTATCCAATAAAATCCGAAGGAATAATTTTAGTTCCCTGATGAATCAATTGAAAGAAAGCATGCTGAGCATTAGTTCCCGGTTCTCCCCAAATAATAGTCCCCGTTTGATAATTTACCGGTTTCCCATCTCTACCCACACTTTTACCATTACTTTCCATGGTTCCTTGTTGCAAGTATGGCGCTAATTTTTGTAAATATTGCGTATATGGAATTAGAGCTTCGCTTTCAGCACCAAAGAAGTTATTGTACCAAACACTTAACAAAGCCAGTACAACAGGCATATTTTTATCAAAATCAGCCGTTTTAAAGTGCTCATCCATTTCATTCGCCCCACTCAGTAATTGGTCAAAATTATCGAATCCTACGGCTAAACTTATCGAAAGTCCAACAGCACTCCATAAAGAAAAACGACCTCCTACCCAATCCCACATCGGGAATACATTGTCAGGATTTATCCCAAACTCTGTTACTTTCTGAATATTGGTTGAAACCGCCACAAAATGTTTCGCAACATCTTCTTGGCTTGCCGATTGTAAAAACCATTCTCTGATGGTTTCTGAATTGGTCAATGTTTCTTGCGTCGTGAATGTTTTAGAAACAATTACAAAAAGGGTTGTTTCAGGATTTAATTTTTTTATGATTTCATTTGCATGATCTCCATCTACATTGGAAACAAAATGAACATTTAAATGATTTTTGTAAAATTGTAATGCTTCAACAACCATTACAGGACCTAAATCTGAACCACCAATTCCAATATTTACAACATCTGTAAAAGGTTTTCCGGTATATCCTACTCTTTGTCCGGAAACCACTTCATTGGTAAATGTTTTAATTTTATTTTTTACTTCATAAACTTCTGAAACTACATTTATTCCGTTTACGTTGACTACAGCAGATTCTTTGGCTCTCAAAGCCGTATGAAGTACCGCTCTGTTTTCGGTTTGATTAATTAATCCCCCTTCAAAATATTGTTCAATTGCATCTTTAAGCCCAACTTGATCGGCTAAATCCAATAATAAATTTATGGTTTCTTGATTAATGATATTTTTAGAATAATCAATCAGAAAGTCATTCCATTTTAAGTTAAACTTATCTGTTCTGGAAGAATCTGCCTGAAACATCTCTTGCATTGTGACATCTTGTATTGCGCCATAATGCGCTCGAAGTTGTATCCAAGCATTTGTTTCGGTTGGGTTTACTGCGTTTAAAGCCATTTTATATTGGTTTGAGAAAATTATTATTGTTTTTGGCTAAAATACTGAATTTAGTTCTAAATGATAAAATCTTTAATTGAAAAAAAAGAAAATATTAGCCTTGAAAAAATCAAAAAAAAGGACAACTATTCTTTATCAAATAATTGTCCCTTTATATGTAAACTGCTGTAAATCGATCTGAAACTATAAATTGGCCACACTATCCAATTCTTTCTTTAATGGTTCGATAGTTTTTAAAAAACGTTCTTTATTACTTCCCATCATGGGTTCCCCTGAAGGAAGGTTTAATTTTAATGCATCTACCTGAACCCCATTTTTCCAAAAGCGATAGCACACATGAGGCCCCGTAGCCAGTCCCGTACTTCCAACCCTTCCAATTACGTCACCTTGATTTACGTGTTGTCCTCTTCTAACCAAAATTTTTGACATGTGTAAATATTGGGTCGAATACGTACTGTTGTGTTTTACTTTTACATAATTCCCGTTTCCGGCAGTATAACCTGTTCTCTCAACTATTCCGGAAGCGGTAGTCGTTATAGGAGTTCCTGTTGGCGCGGCATAATCTGTTCCTTTATGTGCTTTCCATCTTTTTTGCACTGGATGAAATCGATTCATAGTAAATCGAGACGTAAGCCTACTGAATTTTATTGGTGTTTTTAAAAAGAAATTTTTTAAAGTTTTTCCTTCTTCATCATAATATTCCTTCTTGCCAGAAGACTCATTTTGAGCAAAAGGAAATGCATATACTAATTTACCTTTGTATTCAAAAAAAGCTGCTTCAAGATTGTCGACTCCATCATAAATAGAATCGTTTATAAATCGCTCTGTAAAAGTAATTCCAAATCGATCTCCTTTTTTAATCTTGAAAAAGTCAATGGACCAAGAATATATTTGCGTTATTTTATTAGCCAAATTTGGAGAAACATGAGCATTGGACAAGGTTTCAGATAAGGAACCCTTTAATACTCCTCCAATTATTTTTCGTTTGATAGTAATTGGTTTCTTTTTATTATAAGCCACCACTACGGAATCTCTAAAATCCAAAACACAGTAATTAATAGCGTCTGGTTGATAGATAAAATACTGCAATTTGTTTGTTTTATCTTTAGATCTCAATAAAACATAAGCTTTACTTATTCTAATATTTCTAACATTAAAAGTATCTTTCGTTTGAGCTACAATTTCATGTATTTTTTTATCTCCTATATTCTGTTTTCCAATTATAGCACCAAAAGAATCTCCTCTTTTTACGGTATCTTGAACTACATTAAAATCTGAATAATTAAATCCAAAATCTGAATTTTTGGCTATCACTTTTTTAGCCTTTACAATAATTTCATCATCCACCTTTTTTTGGGATTTATTGCAGGATACTAATGAAGCTATGATAATAATAAAAATGAATACTTGTTTCAAACCTTGTTTAATTTTTTTTTGAATTTTACTTATTTTTCTACACCCCAATTTGCTATTTCATCAGCACTCCATAATTCAGGAAAAAATATTCTTCTTTGATATTTAGGATGCATGTATTTTTTCCAATCACTTCCTCCAGTGGCTTCACCATCTCCCATTCCGCTTTGGTCTATATATTTTATGGCTACATTCAAATGTTGCATTACCCATGTAATGTTTACCGTGTAATCAAAATGGCGCATAGCTTCGACTAATTCCGTATTTTTTTGGTCTGACTCCGGAAGTTGTTTGAATTTTTGCCAAATATTAATGGAATTATATTCTTCCATATGTCTTAAGAAAACTCCTTTGTATTTTTTTTCAAATTCTTCCAACAAATACGATTTCTTACCTGTTCGATAATCTTTCCCTGCAGCTTGCCAGTACAAATGCTCAAAAGCCGTTTCAAAAGAGGCGTTTTTATCAAATGAAGCTCGGTAACGAGAATCAATTAGATTAATGACATCCGTACAAGAAAACTCAATCAGTCTATATTGTGCACTTTGAAAACCACTAGCAGGAGTCAAAGTATTCCTGAATTTCATGTATTGTTCTACTTCCATTCCATCTTCCATAATGGTGAAAGAAGTGGTTAACATATCAAAATAACGACTAATTCGCATTAATCGTTCCGTAAAAAATTGTGTGGTTATATTTTTAGAATAAGAGATTTGGGACATTTCCCAAAGAATCATTTTAAATATTAATTCATTTACTTGATGATACATGATAAACACCATTTCATCAGGATAAATTGTTCTTTGAATTTGTAGATTGAGTAATGCGTCTGTATTTAAATAATCCCAATAAGTGATCGGTTTCGACGAAAGTAAGCCTTCGAGTTGCGTCTCTGTTTTTAGGTTTAAAGATTCATATTTAAGTTCTATTTCTTTTAAAATAGATTCATTATTCTCATTAACACTCATTATATTTTTATTTTGAACGGATTATTTAATCCTTTAAACGCATCTAAATCTGCTTTAATTGAACCTACTGCCAAATCCGCTTTTATTCTAATCGGTAGTCTATTACTATCATCTGAAATCCAAACCGTTAAGCTCTCTTGTTCTTTAAAAACACGACCAGATTGTACCAAAGGCCTAAACACCATGGACGGGACGACGCCAAATTTAGTGGTAATATCTTCACGACCTATAAATTTTAACTTAAATTTTGTGGTCTCATTGTCAAAAAACATATCAATTACAATGGAATCACCAGGATTCATTTTACTAATACTAGGATAATTCCTCAAATAATAAAATGAAGATAAAATATCCTGGGTATTTTTTGGAATGACAAAGGTGTTTTCCTTTTTATGTTTATAATCTTTGACTAAAACTCTATTACTAGACTGATTAAAAAAACCTTCCTGATTTTTGGTATATCCTCCTTCGTTTATCTTTCTTACAAATTGACATGGATTACCTGAATTTTTATCGATATAACTTTCATACAAGTCATCCACTTTAAAGAAAAATCGAGACATTCCTGTAGTATACCCTTTCCCGACAACATGAAAGACTTTTTTATTATTTATCAATGCGTCTTTAACTTCTAAAGTTGCATAACCCGCATTTATAAAGCCGTAATGGATTCGGAATTTAAACCATTCACCAACACCGTAAGCATCATCATTATGGGAGTCAAAACTTACGGTTAGTATCAATAACATGAATAGGATTGCTTTTTTCATCTCTTATTTTATCAGTTTATTGACCGAAATTGCAAATTCTGTTCCAAATATATCAAAACAAAAAAACTCAGTCAAATAATGACTGAGTTTTTATGCTATTAACTAACCAAAAACTATAAATTATGAAATTTATATCAAATTAGAAGGAAACCACCCCTTCTGTTTTGTTTTACAAATTTAGGCAAGAAATCTTATTGAATAAAGCAAAAAAATAAGTTTAACACAAGATTAGTAAAGTACTTTATCAATGCCCCTGTTTTTTTTATTTTATGAAAAAAAAAGGCCTTTTTATAATGCACCTCGCAAATTTTCGTCTTCATCAATTTACGAAAATCTTAAAAAAAAGCAATTTGTTAAGAAATATTTGGGTATATTTTGCTTAATCGGCATAAAAAAAAGGAGAAACAATCTCCTTTTTTATAAAATAAACCATTTTGATGTTTAAAACGAAAACCCCACATTAAACCAAGTATGTCCTTTTGGATTTTCCGGAGACCAGGAGTGCTTAATTTCTATTGGACCAATAACTGTTTCTAAACCATAACCAATAGCATACCCAGAATATTTGGGAGCTGTTATCCAATGAACCGTTTGAAAAAGATCATCTTCTAAATTGGCAAAATTGGCGGAAAAATTGATATGATTTTTTTTCATAAACTCATAATCCAAAACTGCAGTAGATTTGATATAGCTATTGGCTGCAATACTTAAAAAATCATATCCATAAAAATGCACAAAATTGTTTAACTTTTTAAATCCATAACCTCCTAATACAAAATTAAAGAAAGGAACGCTTTCTGGTCCGATTGAAGCCCCAGCTTCGGACTGAAATTTTAGGGTTGTGTTTTTAAAAACAGTGGTGGCAATTCCAAATTCAGCTTTAAAAATAGAATAAGGACTGAATTCTTTTGTATAATCGGAAGACATCAAAAAGGACTGAATATCGCCAGAAAAATGCCACCCTTTAGAAGGAAAATATTTATTGTCAAAAGAATCAAATTTCATATATCCAAATACACTAACATAATTACTTTTATCAATAATCGGGTTCACACTCTCTAATGTCTCCGATTTAATCGTTAGATATTTATATTCCAAACCTCCTCCAACCAAAAATTTCTGAACAAACAAAGATTGAAAATAAACCTGATTGGTCCAGTCCGAAAAATCTACGTTAATTGAGTTTACTCCTAATGCCAACAAATCAACACTACTAATATTACTGGTTATATTTCTATTGAATTGATTGAATTGAGACTTAAATCCAAGACTTAAATTATAGCCATTTTCAACATAATAATCCAGATCGTATCTAAAATTATCACCCAAAATAAAATCTATTGAAGTGACATCATTTTTAAAAAAAGTCTTTTTACGAGTAAAATTCACCAAAACAGCACTTTTAAACAAGCCATCATAATGCAGTCCGAATTTTAAATAAGACTTGATTTGATTCTCTTTCAAATAAAGATTCAAATCATCCTTATCCCCATTTGAATCTAAAGAATAATTGATAACACTAAAATTTTGCGTGGCATCCAGATTGTTAATCCCTTCTTGCAACTGACTATAACTAATTTTTGAACCCGGTTTAAATCGCAATTTACCGATTACGTAATCTTTGGTAAAATTGCGCAACTCACTGCAATTTATGTCTACAATTTGTAAGCTATCTTTTTCTAATTTTAATTTAGGTTTTTTATAGGGATGAAATTCGTCAGTCAACGATTTAATTCTTTCATAAACTGCAAAAGTAGCCTCTTCCCCTTTTTCAATAATTTCTTTTCCTTTATCAAAAGAAACTACTCCAAAGTCTTTGATGTCAGGTTTTATATAAATGTCCGTTTTAGCCACATTGGCTTTCATTTTTTCAATTGAATGAAGATTGGTAATCTGAACTAATATTTTTGTCGCATCATTAAGCGAATTCCTTTTAAGCAAATCGTTTTGAACATCGACACCAATTATGATGTCTGCTCCCAATTTTCGAACTTCTTCAATTGGATAATTATTGGTAACTCCTCCATCTACCAATAGTTCATTGTCTACTTCAACGGGAGAGAACAAAGAGGGAAATGCAGCACTGGCAATCAAAGCCAAAGGCAGACTTCCTTTATTTAAAACAACTTGTTTTCCGTTTTCTATATCGGTTCCCATACATAAAAAAGGAATGGGCAATTGATTGAAATCCCTGATATGTCTCACATTTCTGGTGAGCCTGTTCAATAAATTAAAATTATAGAGTCCTTTGGAAAGCGCCTCAGGAATACCAATTTTATAATCATTAAAAGGCAATACCAAGGCATACAATTCATCATTCCCTCTTTCGTAAAAATTCTTGGAAGACCTGGGAATAAAATCATTTAATAATTCATCAAAATTAGTCGCTCGAAATATCGAATCCAATTGTGTGGCATTGTATCCTGAAGCATACAATCCACCTACAACGGCTCCCATACTGGTTCCTCCTATAAAATCTATTTTTAGGCCAGCATCTTCCAATACTTTTAGAACTCCAATATGCGCAAATCCTTTAGCTCCTCCTCCACTTAAAACTAAGCCTATTTTTGGCCTGTCTTTCTGCTGTGAAAAAACAGAAAACCAATTCAATAAAAGAAGAATGAATAAAACATATTTTTTCATATGTAACTATTATTTGTTTTTAAAATGAATTGCAATTAAAAAATCAACTAACATTCTTTCATTCTGGTATTGCCTTGTAAAAGTCGACAATTTTTTTGGCTTTTGATAGTCCAATAACATCCGAAATTTCTTTTTCCGAGGCTAATTTTAGTCTTTTTACACTTTTAAAGTGTTGTATTAGAGTAAGCATGGTTTTTTCACCAATTCCGGGAATGGATTCAATGGAAGAATTCAGTGCCGACTTGCTTCTTTTATCTCTGTGATGTGTAATTCCAAATCGATGTGCTTCGTTGCGTAATTGCTGGATTACTTTAAGTGTTTCCGATTTTTTATCTAAATACAAAGGAACAGAATCTCCCGGATAAAATAACTCTTCCAAGCGTTTGGCGATACCAATAATGGCTATTTTTCCTCGTAACCCCAATTCGTCCAAACTTTTTAATGCCGAAGACAATTGTCCTTTTCCTCCGTCAATAATAATCAGATTTGGTAACGGCTCCTTTTCATCCAAAAGTCTTTTGTAACGGCGATACACCACTTCTTGCATGGAAGCAAAATCGTCGGGTCCTTCGACCGTTTTGATATTAAAATGACGGTAATCTTTCTTACTTGGCTTTCCCTCTTTAAAAACCACGCAAGCCGCCACGGGATTTGTACCTTGAATATTCGAATTATCAAAACACTCAATATGTCTTGGCTCTACAGGCAATCGCAAATCTTTTTGCATTTGCGCCATAATTCGATTCGTATGCCTGTCCGGATCAACAATCTGCAATTGTTTCAACTGCTCAATTCGGTAAAATTTAGCATTTCGAACAGACAAATCAAGAATTTGTTTTTTGTCCCCTAATTGTGGAACTGTTACTTTTATGGTAGAACCCAAATCTATCGGGAAGGGCACAATAATTTCTTTAGACAACAATCTAAAACGTTCACGAAGTTCCACTATTGCCAATTCTAACAATTCTTCATCGGTTTCATCCAATTTTTTCTTTATTTCCATGGTATGCGAACGAATAATGGAACCATGGGAAATTTGGAGGAAGTTTACATAAGCCGCACTTTCATCAGAAACGATAGAAAACACATCAATATTGGTGATTTTTGGATTAACAATAGTCGATCGTGACTGATAATTCTCCAACACTTCAATTTTTTCTTTTATTTTTTGAGCTTCTTCAAAATGCATTTCTTTGGCTAATTTTTGCATTAGCTTCCTGAAATCTTTCAAGCTATCCTTGAAGTTCCCTTTCAATATTTCGCGAATCGCATCAACTTGTTCTTGATAATGTTCTAATGTTTCATATCCTTCACAAGGACCTTTGCAATTCCCAATATGGTATTCGAGACAAACCTTAAATTTTCCGCTTTTTATATTGGATTCACTTAAATCATAATTGCAGGTTCGCAGCGGATACAATTCTTTGATTAATTCCAAAATCGTATTTACAGTTTTGAAACTGGTGTAAGGCCCAAAATATTCCGAGCCGTCTTTGACCATTCTTCTGGTAGCAAAAATTCTAGAGAAAGGCTCTTTCTTGATACATAACCAAGGATAACTTTTATCATCCCGTAACAGCACATTATATCTGGGCTGCAAGGTTTTAATCAAATTATTCTCCAATAAAAGCGCATCTGTTTCCGTAGGAACCACAATATGTTTTATGGTTACAATTTTCTTAACCAAAACATTCGTCTTGGCTGTATCATGAATTTTATTGAAATAGGAAGAAACTCTTTTTTTAAGATTTTTAGCTTTCCCCACATACAAAATTTTCCCTTCTTTGTCGTAATATTGATATACTCCTGGTCCATCTGGCAGGGTTTGGATTTGTAGTTCTAAAGTTGGATTTTGCATTATTTGGATATTTCACACCGCTGAATAAAAAAACTGAAACCTGTTGCAGTTTTATAATTGGGCTTTTCAAATTGATTTCTATTCAAATTTACGAATTCCAAATAATTATTTCTACATTTAGCTTTTTAAATCCATATGAAAAGTTCAAAGCCCATAAGCATTTTAGGCGAGTCTATCTTACCGGGAGAAAGCAAAACGATTGATTTAGAAATCGCGAAACTACACAATACCGCAAAACTTAAAATTCCCATCATTGTAGAACGCTCTAAAATAGAAGGACCTATTATACTTTTCACAGCTGGAATTCATGGCGACGAAATTAATGGTGTTGAAATCGTTCGGCAATTAATCACCAAAAAAATAAACAAACCCAAAAGAGGTACCATCATTTGTATCCCTATTATCAATATGTTTGGATTTGTTAATATGACCCGACAATTTCCTGACGGAAGAGATTTAAATCGGGTTTTTCCAGGTTCTAAAAAAGGTTCCCTTGCCAGTCAGTTTGCCTACCATATTCTTACCGAAATTTTGCCGTTGGCAGATTACGCCGTCGATTTTCATGCAGGCGGAGCCAGTAGATTCAACGTTCCTCAAATACGATTGGCGCCCAACAATCCCGAATTGAAAGTATTAGCCGATGTTTTTAATGCACCGTTCACCTTGTTTTCTAAAAACATTGCGGGTTCCTTTAGAAATTCAAGTGATAAATTGAATGTAAAAATGTTACTCTTTGAAGGTGGAAAATCATTAGACATTAATGAATCGGTTGCCGATGAAGCCGTAAGTGGTGTCAAAAGAATTTTAGCTCACCTTGAAATGCTCAATCCAAAATTGAATCTTAACACTCAAGAATCGGATACTATATACATTGAAAAATCAACTTGGATTAGAGCCCGATGTTCCGGCTTGCTTCATGACAACGGAACCATCGGCACATTTGTAAAAAAAGGAACAGTACTGGCCACCATTACCGATCCGTTTGGTAAATTTGAACGTAAAGTAAAAGCCCCAAATAACGGTTATGTGATTAATGCCAATCATGCTCCTATCGTTTACCAAGGAGATGCCATTTATCATCTTTCAAAAACATTAACCAATGGAAACCAATAAAAAAGAACTCCGACAAAAATACAAAGCCTTACGGCAAAATCTTTCCGAAACCGAACGTGAGGAAATGAGTTTGGCAATTGCCAATAGCATCCTTACACTTCCTGTTTGGGGAAAAAATTATTTCCATGTTTTTCTTCCCATTGTAGAGAAAAATGAGATTGACACTGAGCTCATCCTGCATCTGCTTTCGGGAAAAGACAAGGATATCGTAATTTCGAAATGCGATTTTAAATCCTGTCAATTGGTACATTATCTTTTGACAGACAACACCAAAATCAAAAAAAACGAATACAACATTCCCGAACCCGTTGAAGGTATAGAAGTTCCTACAAATAAAATAGAAGTTGTCTTCGTACCGTTATTGGCTTTTGACAAAAAAGGCCATCGTGTGGGTTACGGAAAAGGATTTTATGATAAATTCTTAGCAGACTGCCAACCGAATGTCATCAAAATTGGTCTTTCTTTTTTTGAACCCGAAGAATTGATTGCAGATACTTACGAAGATGATGTCCTATTGGATTACTGTGTAACACCGAATAAAATCTATTCTTTTTTTAATCCTTAATTAATCTTCCGTAATAAACAAAACCCCATTATCTATATGAAAAAATTTAAAAATTCAAGATTGTTAACCATTATTTTAATTGCTCTATTTACAGTTTCATTATCCAACTGCGCATTTAGAATCAGATCGAATAGAACGTCAGCTAAACACAAACGACTTCCTCCAGGACAAGCAAAAAAAATTAACGGTGATAAAAGTGCCAAACGATATGCTCCGGGACATAACAAATAAATATAAAATGCTACTTTACACCTTTACTATCGTTCCCATCTTTTCTTAGTTTATACAAACATAGGAAGACTAGAACCGAGTAAAAAAATAAAAACCGCAGATTTGCAGATTTATACTATTGTCGAATAGCTAAAATCTGCAAATCTGCGGTGGATATTTTAAAACCAAAGGTCTTAGTAAAACAGAACTTCTAGCCCTGATGGAAGCGGCATCCTTTGCTTGCGATCTTTAGCAAGGAAAGATATAGCGTACAGCAGGAAAAAGCTCTTAATATTTTTTATGAAAGGCTTTTTTATTGAAAACGATCAAGATTCCTACTCCAGTAGAAATAGCCATATCGGCCACATTGAAGATGGCATTAAAGAACGTAAAAGGTCTTCCTCCAATAAACGGAACCCATTCCGGCATTGGATAATCTTTTATGAATGGGAAATAAAACATATCGACCACTTGTCCGTGAAACCAAGTTCCATAAGGAGTATCTGTAAATATAGTAGCTAATTGGGATTGACTGTCATCGAAAATCACTCCGTAGAAAACCGAATCGATAATATTACCCAAAGCTCCTGCAAAGATTAAAGCAATTGCTACCACTAAATAATTAGAACTGTGTTTACGCTCTACAGAATCCCATAACCAATATCCTATCCCTCCTACAGCAAACAGCCTGAAAATCGTTAGGAATAATTTACCGTATGTTCCGGGAATTTTAGTTCCCCATGCCATTCCTTCGTTTTCAATAAAAAGAATTTTAAACCAATTGAAAACTTCAACTTCTTCTCCCAATATAAAGTTTGTTTTCACATATATTTTAGAGACTTGATCAACTATCAATATTATGAAAATCAATAGGTACGCTTTGGATAATGACATTTTTAAAAATTTAAGTGCGTAAAAGTAATAATTTTATCAAAAAAAACGCTCCCAATGGAGCGTTAATTATTTGCCTTAAAAAAGGTATTATCGTTGCATGTTTTTAGCTTCAATACTCATGGTTGCATGAGGTACAATTTTTAGCCTTTCTTTACCGATTAATTTCCCTGTTACTTTACATATTCCGTACGTTTTATTTTCTACACGGAATAAAGCATTTTTCAAATCACGAATGAACTTTTCCTGACGGATTGCCAATTGTGAGTTGGCTTCTTTAGACATGGTTTCACTTCCTTCTTCGAACGCTTTGAATGTAGGTGACGTATCATCGGTACCATTATTCAAATCATTCATGTAGGCGCTTTTTATCAAATCTAAATCGGCTTGTGCTTTTTCAATTTTTTTTAGAATTATCTCTTTGAACTCTGCCAAATCGGCGTCAGAGTATCGTGTTGCTTCATCTACCATAATCTTCTAATTGTTTGTAATTGTTATTTTCGTTTTTATTTCGTCAAATTCTATTTCGATTCCATCATTTATATTTTCCTCAAAAACCAATTCTTCTGTTAACGTTTCTGATTTGATATAGTCTTTATTTGAATTTATTGCTTCTTCTAAAATGGCATTTTTTTGTATAACCACTTTAATCTTGTCTGTTACTTCAAATCCGGAATCCTTTCTGATATTCTGAATTCGGTTTACCAATTCCCTTGCTATTCCCTCTTTTCTCAATTCGGGAGAAATAATTATATCTAATGCTACAGTTATTCCGTTAGAATTAGCGACCAACCATCCTTCAATATCTTGGGACGAAATCTCTACATCTTCTTGTGTTAAAGTTATGCTTTTTCCACTAATATCAACATTAATCGTGCCATCACCTTCTAACTGCTTGATTTCATCCTGAGAAAATATTTGTATTCTTTTGGAAATCAACCCCATATCTTTACCGAAGCGAGGTCCAAGTGCTTTAAAATTAGGTTTTATTTGTTTTACCAAAACACCTGAAGCATCGTCTAAAAGTTGTATTTCTTTGACGTTTACCTCCGCTTTTATCAGGTCAGAAACTGCCTCAATTTCGACTCTCTGATTGTCGTCAAGTACCGGAATCATTACCTTTTGCAGTGGTTGACGCACCTTGATCATTTCCTTCTTGCGAAGGGATAAAACCAGGGATGAAATAGTCTGTGCTTTCTGCATTTTACTCTCTAACGATTTATTAACAAAGTTTTCAACGGATTTTGGAAACTCGGCCAAATGTACGCTATCAAACTTTTCTGTTTCGGTAGCCTGCGTTAAGTCTTTGTAAAGTTTATCCATGTAGAATGGCGCAATAGGCGCACCCAATTTACTTATGGTTAACAAACAAGTATAAAGCGTTTGATAAGCCGCTATTTTATCCTGTGCATATTCCCCTTTCCAGAAACGACGACGACACAAGCGAACGTACCAGTTACTCAAGTTTTCCTGAACAAAATCAGAAATCGCACGAGCGGCTTTCGTTGGTTCATAATCAGCATAAAAACCATCTACATCTTTAACTAAAGTATTCAATTCAGAGATAATCCATTGGTCTATTTCTGGTCTTTCGTTTAATGGGATATCGGCTTCTATATATTTGAAGCCATCAATATTGGCATACAAACTAAAAAATGAATACGTATTGTATAAGGTTCCGAAGAATTTACGACGCACCTCAGCAATTCCTTCTAAGTCAAATTTCAGGTTATCCCAAGGATTTGCATTCGAAATCATATACCATCGTGTAGCATCGGGACCGTATTCGTTTAATGTCTCAAATGGATCCACGGCGTTACCCAAACGTTTGGACATTTTTTGTCCGTTTTTATCCAAAACCAAACCGTTTGAAACCACATTTTTATAGGCTACTTTATCAAAAACCAAAGTGGCGATAGCGTGCAAAGTGTAAAACCAACCTCGTGTTTGATCTACTCCTTCGGCAATAAAATCGGCAGGAAAATCTATATTTCCGTCAATTTTATCTTTGTTTTCAAAAGGATAATGCCATTGTGCATA
Organism: Flavobacterium sp.; assembly: GCA_023259675.1. Classification (GTDB taxonomy): domain Bacteria; phylum Bacteroidota; class Bacteroidia; order Flavobacteriales; family Flavobacteriaceae; genus Flavobacterium. The sequence goes on along the minus strand of JALRGT010000007.1, from coordinate 62,637 downwards.
AGGCATAGAACCCGAATCAAACCAAACGTCTATCAAATCGGCTTCTCGCTTCATCGGTTTTCCAGAAGCAGAAACCAAAGTAATTTCATCGACTACATTTTTATGCAAATCAATTAAATCATAGTTACTTTCGCTCATGTTTCCAACTTCAAAACCTTTGAAAGGATTTTCTTTTTGGAAACCGGCAGCGATAGCTTTTTCTATTTCGTTGTATAATTCTTCAACTGAACCTACCAAAATTTCTTCCTGTTTGTCTTCGGTTCTCCAAATTGGCAACGGAATTCCCCAATAACGAGAACGGGATAAATTCCAGTCATTGGCATTTTTCAACCAATTTCCAAAACGTCCTTCACCGGTTGCTTTTGGCTTCCAGTTAATCGATTCGTTCAATTCAAACATTCTATCTCTGACCTCGGTAATTTTGATAAACCAAGAATCTAGCGGATAGTATAAAATTGGCTTATCCGTTCTCCAACAGTGTGGGTAACTGTGCACATATTTCTCTACTTTGAACGCTTTATTTTCTTCTTTTAAGCGAATGGCAAGCTCAACATCCATAGAACGTTCCGGTGCTTCTCCTTCGTTATAATATTCGTTTTTCACATATTTTCCGGCATATTCCCCCATGTGTGAAGTGAATTTTCCTTGCAAATCTACCAAAGGAACCGGAGTGCCATTTTCATCCAAAACCAATAATGGCGGAACTTCAGGTGTAGCTTCCTTCGCTACTTTGGCATCATCTGCTCCAAAAGTAGGTGCGGTATGCACAATTCCTGTTCCGTCTTCGGTAGTAACGAAATCCCCTGAGATTACCCTAAACGCATTCTCTGGATTTTGATATGGCAAGGCAAATGGCAACAATTGCTCGTAACGAATTCCTACTAAATCCGCTCCTTTGCATTCGGCAATAATTTGATATGGTATTTTTTTATCTCCTGCTTTAAAGTTTTCAAAGTCAGTTGCTTCTTCACTTACAAAAAACCCTTTTCCAAATTGTTTTCCGACTAAATTTTTAGCCAGAATAACATTAGTTGGTAAATAGGTATACTGATTGAAAGTCTTAACTAAAACATAATCAATTTTTGGCCCTACAGTCAGAGCCGTATTAGAAGGCAATGTCCAAGGAGTTGTCGTCCAAGCCAAAATGTGTATATCTCCAAAACCTTCTAAAAAGTTTGGCAAAGTTTCGTTTAATGCTTTGAATTGTGCAACCACTGTAGTATCAGTAACATCACGATAACTCCCGGGTTGGTTTACTTCGTGGGAAGACAATCCTGTTCCTGCTTTTGGAGAATACGGTTGTATCGTGTAGCCTTTGTACATCAAATCCTTGTTGTAAATTTGCTTCAATAGCCACCAAACTGTTTCCATATATTTGGGTTTATAAGTCACGTATGGATCTTCCATATCTACCCAATACCCCATTTTTTCGGTCAAATCATTCCATACGTCAGTATAACGCATTACTGTTTTTTTACAGGCCTCGTTATATTCTTCGATGGAAATAGTTTTTCCAATATCTTCTTTTGTGATTCCTAATTCTTTTTCGGTACCTAATTCTACAGGTAAACCATGAGTATCCCAGCCTGCTTTACGCTTTACCTGAAACCCTTTTTGAGTTTTATATCTGCAAAAAATATCTTTGATAGCTCGGGCCATTACATGGTGGATTCCCGGCAATCCATTTGCCGAAGGCGGCCCTTCAAAAAATACGAATGGTGTTTTTCCTTCTCGTGTGGCTACACTTTTTTCAAATATGTTTTCTTGCTTCCAAAAATCAAGAACTTCAGCTGCTGCTTTAGGCAAGTCAAGTCCTTTGTATTCAGTAAATTTTGTGCTCATTTTATCCTTTTCTTAATCGAGGTGCGAAAGTAAGGAATTTTGAGTAAATGAGAGAAAAGATGCAAGAAAAAAGAAAAAATAAGCAACATTTTTAAGCCATTAATGTGCAAAAATTCAGTTTTTGTGACTCTAAGCAAAAACCTCTTTCAAAACCTCCACCGATTTTGGTTTTTTAAAACCATCCAAGTGAAAGCTGTAATAGTCAATCAGAATTTTCAAAAGAATTTGTCTTTCGATGACATGAAAAATCTTTTGATCGTTGTCGAATTTTAAATCAATGAGTTTTTTGAATAAATTCGTTTCGTGTTCGGTGAGCGAACTCATCCCATGAAAAGGCGTAAAAACACCTTCGGTCATTTCGAAAAAAGGCATATCCCTGTCGGAAACATCAGGGTAAAAACCTAAATATTTCGTAGTTTCCAACAATAGAATTAAATGAAAATTGGCAATTTCATTATGCGTATCCAACCAAAGCAAAGCCGTTTCCAAAAAGGTAAAAAGCGCCTCGTTTTTTTCTTCCTCGTGAATGGAATGATGCAAAATTTCCGAAATAAATAGCACCATAGTACTCTTGAAAATATCGGAATGAATGGACTGAAACGGAATTGCGGTTTTGATTTCCTTGAAATTTTCTAAAGTGCCTTTGTTCTTATGAACCGCTTCTATTTCGAGAATGGACAAAGGTTGGAAATAAGCAATTTTTTGGTTTGATTTTCTGCCCGAAAACGCATCCCGAACAAAATAGGATTTCAGTCCATTCGATTGGGTAAAGCATTTTACAATCAGGCTTTTTTCTTGAAACTTTATGGAAGACAGCACAATGGCTTTCGTTTTTACCAGCATTTTATACTCATTCTAAAAATTTACATCCGTCGATCATTTCCACAAAAGCTATTGGAATTTATCTGTAACCACAAAAAACCTTCAATTCTAGTTTAGAATTGAAGGTTTTTGTTTTTTATTTAAACCGCTCCTTGGGCCAACATGGCATCGGCCACTTTTACAAATCCGGCAATATTGGCTCCTTTCACGTAGTTAATGTATCCATCATGTTCTGCGCCATATTTCACACAGGAAGCATGAATATTCAACATAATTTCTTTTAATTTTTGATCTACTTCTTCGGCTGTCCAACTTAATCGCAACGAATTTTGAGACATTTCTAAACCAGATGTCGCCACTCCACCAGCATTGGATGCTTTACCAGGAGAGAATAATAGTTTCGCTTTTTGAATCACGGCAATCCCTTCTGGTGTTGTTGGCATATTGGCTCCTTCGGTTACACAAATACAACCGTTTTTAACCAAAATTGCTGCTTCGATATCATTCAATTCATTTTGGGTAGCACATGGCATGGCGATATCGCATTTTACTTCCCAAGGATGAGAGCCGGCAACATAAATAGCTTCAGGGTATTTGGCTATATAGTCTTTTATCCTTCCTCTTAATTCATTTTTAATAACCATTATATGTGCCAATTTTTCGGCATTTATACCGTCGGCATCATAGATATATCCTGATGAATCAGACATTGTCACTACTTTACCGCCTAATTGAATTGCTTTTTGGACAGCAAATTGCGCCACATTTCCAGAACCGGAAACCACTATTATTTTCCCGGAAATTTCTTCCCCTCTCGTGGCCAACATTCTTTGGGTAAAATATACCGCACCATAACCCGTTGCTTCAGGCCGGATTAGTGAACCTCCAAAAGAAATCCCTTTCCCCGTTAACACACCTGTGAATTCATTTTTCAGTCTTTTATATTGTCCAAAAAGATAGCCTACTTCTCTTGCACCAACTCCAATATCACCGGCAGGCACATCAGTATCCGGCCCAATATATTTTGATAATTCTAACATGAAACTTTGACAAAAACGCATAACTTCATTATCTGATTTCCCTTTGGGATCAAAATCGGAACCTCCTTTTCCACCACCCATAGGCAATGTCGTCAGGCTATTTTTAAAAGTCTGCTCGAAGGCCAAAAATTTTAAAATACTTAAATTCACTGAAGGATGAAAACGAAGTCCGCCTTTATAAGGGCCGATAGCCGAATTCATCTGAATACGATAGCCTCTATTAACCTGAATTTCCCCTTTATCATCGATCCAAGTAACACGAAAAGTAACGATTCGTTCCGACTCTACCATTCGCTCCAAAAGCATTTTGTTTTGGTATTTTTTATTTTCTTCAATAAATGGAATAACTGTTTCAGTAACTTCTAAAACTGCCTGCAAAAATTCTGGCTCATTCGGGTTTTTTTGGGCTACTGCCTCAACAAATGAAGTAACACTTTGCGATATCATATAGCGTATATTAATGTTAATGAAAATATTTTTGTACGGTCATACACAAAGGTACATTTTATATAACGATTCAAAACGCTGCTTGTTTCCCTTTTTTAAAAGAATTGTAATTTTTAAATTCTATAAAAAATCAAAATTAACCCCATCCGTTTAAAGAAAAAGAGCTGATTTCTTTAAATTAATTAATGCCGAGTTGCTTAATTTTAAATTTATTACCATAAGGAAGACTGAGGTTTTTTATATATTTGTCGAGACATGAAATTTCCAGTAAAAATGCTCAAAAAAATCATCCTTACGCTGCTGGTCTTATTTGGTTTTACCAATAGTTTAATTGCCCAATTCGGTTTTTCACACGAAGTAGGAGTTATAGCAGGACCCGTGGCATTCCAATCCGACTATGGGGTGCGTTATAATTTAGACACCAATGCTGGAAATACGGGTTTAGGAATTGGGATTATCCATTACATCAATTTTTCTTACACCGCAGAATGTGACTGTTTTACCCCTGAAAATTATTTCAATGACCACTTTAAACTTAGAAGTGAATTATCATACAATAAAACCGAACTAGAACATTTTGGCGAATGGGTTGCCCCAGAGAGAACTTCCATATATGCAGACCAATTAAGAGCGATGAAAGGAAGTACCGCCGTAACCAATATTGGAATGCAATTAGAATACTTCCCTCTCAGTATACGGGATTTCACCGCTAGAATCGGAAGTTTAGGTCCTTTTATAAGTCTTGGCTCCCAATTTTGTTATTACAATGCTGAGGCACACTCCACGATGGGCCCCTTAGGCACACCATTAACTACCTATCCAAAATATTTAACCCCAACAGATGGTCGCCCTTATGGTTTTTCGACTGAAACAGGCTCTGTTTGGTCTATTGTTTCCAGCGTGGGAACCCGTTATAAATTAACCCCTCTACGAGATTTAATGATTGATTTACGTTTTCAATACTATTTTTCAAATTGGGTCGATGGCTTAAATCCAAATCCGGCGCTGTACAAAGAAAACAAAGCCAATGATTGGTTGGTATGGCTTAATGTGGGCTATATTTATTATTTACAATAAAAACTTCTTGTTAATTTTATCCAAGTCTGGTTTCAAAAGTTGGTACATTTGTGTAAAGCAAATTAATTCTCTTATGAAACTTCTTTTTTTTATATTGACGTTGTCTTTATTAATGGTTAGTTGTGGAACCGAATTGGTTTTTGAAAATCAAACATTTCAAAAAAAGACGAGCTTACCCTGCAAAGAAAATTGTCCCCATATTACTGTCACGATTCCAATAGCCAAAGATGTACCCGTTGTTGCCGATAGTATCAATAAAAAAGTGTTCACTGTTTTGAAACAAATTATTTATTTTGGCGAAAAACCATATACTTCCACAAATTACAAAGGGCTTGTAGATTCGTTCATCGCATCGTATGAAAAAATGCAAAAAGAATTCCCGGAAGATGCCTTTGGCTGGGAAGCCGATATCAAAGGAAGTTTGTTATACAGTTCGGACAGCATCATCAATATCAAAATCAAGCATTATACCTACACCGGTGGCGCACATGGCTATCAAGGATTTCGCTCCTTACTTTTTGATCCCATGACAGGGAAAACCATTTCAAATGACGAACTCTTTAAAGATAAAAAAACATTTATGGCTTTCGCCGAAAAGGCGTTTAGAACCAAATATAAAATCCCGGAAAACCAACCGATTAATTCTACAGGATACCAATTTGAAAACGATGAATTTCAGCTGCCCATAAATATTTTTTACACAGACAAAGGGCTGCTTTTGTATTACAATCAGTACGAAGTTGCCTCTTATGCCGATGGTCCGAAAGAAATTGTAATCCCTTATACAGAAGTCAATTCCTATTTGGCCATAAAGTAAAAAAAGAGAACCATTTCATTTCTAAAATGGTTCTCTTTTTTATGAATAGCAAAATTTACTGAACAGCTACATCCTTTTCTTGTTTTACCTAAACCAGCTTTCTGATACTCATCATAATTCCAAGATGCAGTCCTTCATGAAACTTATTGAAATCCATTGCATCTTCGACAGTTTTCAAAACAAAACCTGTTGAAGTAGGGTATTCGGTAAAATTTTTGAAAACATTATTCTCAAAATCTTTTTCGGTTTGATCGATTGTTGACAACAACAATGCTTTTATTTCGTCTACTTCACTTTGTGTGGCAAATTGTTCCGGCTTGGTGGCTTTTTTGTATTTCTCTACCAAATCATCCGAAATCATCATAGGCAAACCGGATAATTTATACACCAAAAGCTGCTGTGTTACCACCACATGCGCAATATTCCAAATTAAATTATTACTAAACCCTTCCGGAATGGTATTGAGTTGTTCTAAAGTATAGTTCTCTAAAAATGGAGCAATCATTTTTCTGCTCGTTCTGGTGATTTCGAAAATAGAATTCATTCTTATGGATTTGAAATTTTTGATAAAAATAGTCATTTTCCATAGTAAATGAATTTTCTTTGCATAAAGAAATCTAGAATACCATGAACAAAATATACTATCTCGCTTCCTGCGATACCTGCAGAAAAATTATAAAATCATTACCAAAAGACAACAATCTTGTTTTTCATGACATCAAGCAAGACCCAATAACGCTTGAAGAATTAGAAGCAATGTACGCGCTATCGGGAAGTTACGAAGCTCTTTTTAGCAAAAAGGCTCAATTGTATAAATCAATGGGGTTAAAAGACAAATCTTTAACCGAAGAAGATTTTAAAAAATACATTCTGGAACATTACACTTTTTTGAGTCGTCCGGTTTTTATTATTGACAGAAAAATATTCATTGGCAATAGCCAACAAAATATGCTACAAGTCATGAAAGCATTAAATGCTGCCTAAAATCTTAGCTCAAAAACGAACCTTAATTCACTGATAACTTTTTTCTTATCTTTGAACACTTTTTAGAAAACATATGATACAATCCATGACTGGTTTTGGTAAAGCAACTTTGCAACTGCCAACCAAAAAAATAACCGTAGAAGTAAAATCCTTAAACAGTAAAGGTTTAGATTTGAATGTACGAATGCCTTCTCTCTATCGCGAAATGGAATTGGGACTGCGCAACCAAATCGCCCTTAAACTCGAAAGAGGAAAAGTCGATTTTTCTATTTATATCGAAAGTACCGCTGAGCAAACTTCTACTAGAGTAAATGTACCAATTGTAAAAACGTACATTACCCAACTGAGAGAAGTATATGCTGACGCAGATGAAACAGAATTGATGAAAATGGCCATCCGTATGCCCGATACCATGAAAATTGAGCGCGAAGAAATCGATGAAAATGAATGGGCAAAAATCAAAACGGTCATTGAAGAAAGTTTGAATAACATTCAGAATTTCAGAAAAGACGAAGGTGCTTCGCTGGAAAAAGAATTTCAATTGCGCATTGGAAACATTCGTCAATATATGAATGAGGCTTTAGCGCTGGATCCAGAACGTGTTCAGGCGATAAAAGACCGTTTGCAAACAGCTATATCTGAATTGGAAGTTAATGTAGATGAAAATCGTTTCGAACAGGAATTGATTTATTATTTAGAAAAACTGGATATTACCGAAGAAAAAGTACGCCTGAACAATCACTTGGATTATTTCCTGGAAACCATCAATGGGACAGAAGCCAATGGTAGAAAACTAGGTTTCATCACTCAGGAAATGGGTCGTGAAATCAATACAATGGGTTCTAAATCGAACCATGCACAAATGCAGAAATTGGTCGTTCAGATGAAAGACGAATTGGAAAAAATTAAGGAGCAAGTTTTGAATGTTTTATAAGTAATTGGTGTAACGTGAATAGTAATTAGCTATTCACGTTTTACTAAACAGATACTGGAATAAATTCAGCATAAATGAAAAAAGGAAAATTAATCGTATTCTCGGCACCCTCAGGTTCGGGAAAAACAACTATCGTTAGGCATTTATTGAAACAAGAAGACTTGAATCTGGAGTTTTCTATTTCGGCCGCTACAAGGGAAGCCCGTAACGGAGAAATAAACGGCAAAGATTACTACTTTATATCTTTGGAAGAGTTTAAAAACCATATCAAAAACGATGATTTTGTAGAATGGGAAGAGGTGTACCGCGATAACTTTTACGGCACATTGAAAAGCGAAATAGAACGCATTTGGGCCAAAGGTAAAAACGTAATTTTTGATATCGATGTCGCGGGAGGTTTACGTATTAAACATAAATTCCCTGAGGAAACCTTGGCAGTTTTTGTAAAACCACCAAGTGTAGACGAATTGAAACGAAGATTAAAAGAACGTTCTACAGAAAGTGAGGACAAAATCAATATGCGGATTGCCAAAGCACACGTTGAACTGGCCACTGCCCCACAATTTGACGTGATTATCAAAAATTATGATTTGGATGTTGCTTTGGAAGAAGCCACTCAATTAGTAAGGAATTTTGTAAACAAATAAATTGAAAAATTAAAAGATTTAATAATTGAAAAATTACGAAAAGTGACTTTAATTTTTAAATCTTTTAATTTTTAAATCTTTTAATTAAATTCATGAAAATCGGTCTTTATTTCGGAACCTTCAATCCCATTCATGTGGGACATCTCATCATTGCCAACCACATGGCAGAGCATGCCGATTTAGACCAAGTCTGGATGGTGGTGACGCCGCACAATCCGTTAAAGAAAAAAAGCACATTGCTTGATGATTACCATCGCCTACAAATGGTGCATTTGGCTACCGAAGATTTCCCGAAACTGAAACCATCCGATATTGAGTTTAAGTTAACCCAACCCAATTATACGATTAATACTCTAGTCCATTTGGAGGAAAAATATCCTTCACATGATTTTTGTTTAATTATGGGAGAGGATAATTTAAAGTCCTTACATAAATGGAAAAATTACGAAGCTATTTTGGCGCACCACGAAATCTATGTGTATCCAAGAATATCTAAAGATGCCGAAAACTCAACATTTGAAAACCATCCCAAAATTCATATGATTGATGCGCCAGTAGTCGAAATTTCATCGACTTTTATTCGAAATAACATCAAAAAAGGGAAAAATGTGCAGCCTCTTTTGCCTCCAAAAGTGTGGGATTACATTGATCACAACAACTTTTACAAGAAGTAATTATTGCAAAATAGCTTTCAAATTGGCTTCTATTTCCTGAAAAGCAGTATTAAACTGATCCTTTTTTCCAGACAACAAAAAGACTTCTGTACTTGGCATCAATTCACTTTGCCACAATAATTGAATGTTTTTTTCTTGAATAAAAGGTTTTGCATTGCAATTCCAAGTCACCGCAATTCCTTTGTTTTTAGAAAGTACCGCCAGCATTTCATACTCTGACGGAATAATGAAATTAGGAACCATCGAAGGTCTTTTTTTATTAAAGACATGCAGCCAAAATAATTTGATATGAGGAATTCCAGAATCATGACTATACCACTTTTGTTCATTAAGCCAATGTTCAACAGCATCGAAATCTTCTAATTCAATATTCGTTTTGAACCCAGTTGTATCAATTGTATTTGAACCTACAATTACTTGTTTGATTTTCCCAACTTCTTTTTGAATCGTATCAAAAGTATCATACTTTTTTGTGACTATCGCAAAATCGAGTTTCTTATTATCCACCAGCTCAAAAAGCCTATCATTTTCATAAAAACTAAAATCGATATAATCGAATTGAGAAATCAAACCACTCCCAATACTGCTAAATAAATGTTTAGAAACACCAACAGTTATTAATCGATTGGCATTAAATGCCTTAGCCCTAAAACCATTTTCTACGTTTTCCAGTCGGTCTAATGCTTCTATGATTAGGTTATTGAGTAACTTAGCATATTCGGTTGGCTCCACACCTTTAGATTTTCTATTGAAAAGTTTATAGCCTACATGTGCTTCTAACATTGCTATTTGTTGACTAACTGCTGGTTGACTAATAAATAATTCCTGAGCAGCCAAAGAAAAATTTCCGTTTTTATAAACCGATTTGAAGGTCCTGTACCATTCTAAATTAACCATGATATAAATATATTTATCACAAACATAATTTAAATTATTTTTACTAATAGCATATTAACCCTAAATTTGTTTAATCAAAAAACGAAAATGAAAAAAATAGCATTATTTACCATTATAGTAGCAACCGTAAATTGTTTTACTACTACTGCTCAAAATCAAAAAAACATGAAAAAAGTACTATTTGTCCTTACCAGTCACGATAAACTAGGAAATACCGGAGAAAAAACAGGATTTTGGACCGAAGAATTTGCAGCGCCTTATTATGAATTGGCTGATCAAGGAGTTCAAATTGAGATTGCTACACCATTAGGAGGACAACCGCCTATTGACCCAAAAAGTGCAGACCCTGCTTCAGCAACAGCAGACACCAAAAGATTTGATGCGGATACAGCACTTTTAAATAAACTGAAAAATACTAAAAAATTATCCGAAGTAAATGAAGCAGATTATGATGCTGTTTTTTATCCGGGAGGTCATGGCCCACTTTGGGATTTAGCCACCGATAAAAATTCGAAAGCTTTGATTGAAGCTTTTTACAATCATAATAAACCAGTTGCTTTTGTTTGTCATGCTCCTGGAGTACTGAAAGAGGTAAAAGTAGATGGAGAGTACTTAGTAAAAGGAAAAAAAGTAACCGGATTCTCTAATACTGAAGAAGCTGCTGTAGGCTTAACCAATGTCGTTCCGTTTTTATTGGAAGAAGTATTACAAGCTCATGGCGCCACTTATTCAAAAGCAGCAGACTGGCAACCTTACGCTGTAGAAGATGGCTTATTAATTACCGGACAGAATCCTGCTTCTTCTAAACTAGTTGCCGAAAAATTATTCCAACAATTAAATTCAAAAAATTAACATGTTAAACTTCGAATTATACAATCCTACGAATCTTGTTTTTGGAAAAGGACAAATCGAAAAATTACCCACATTAGTTCCAAAAGGTTCAAAAATATTAGTAGCATACGGAGGCGGAAGCATCTTCAAAAATGGAATCTACGATCAAGTAATTCAAAATCTAAAAGGTTTTGAGGTGGTGGAATTTGGCGGCATCGAACCCAATCCACATTTTGAAACATTGATGAAAGCGGTTACAATTATCAAAGAACAAAACATCAATTTTATATTGGCTGTTGGTGGCGGTTCGGTAATCGATGGAGTGAAATTTATATCAGGAGCTGTTCAATATGAAGGTGATCCAATTGAAATACTTCAAAAACGCATTCTATTCAAAGATTTATCTAAAGTGATCCCTTTTGGAACCGTATTAACTTTGCCCGCGACAGGAAGCGAAATGAATTCGGGTGCAGTAGTTACCATTGCTGCAACACAAGAAAAATTGACGTTGGGAGGAAGTGCTTTGTTTCCAGTATTTTCTATTTGCGATCCAACAGTTATTGCTTCTTTACCAAAAAGACAATTACAAAACGGAGTTGTAGATGCTTATATGCACGTCATGGAACAATACTTAACGTATCCACATGAAGGTTATTTACAGGACAGAATTGCCGAAGGAATTTTACAGACCTTAATCGAAATTGGTCCAAAAGTGGTTGAAAACCCGACAGATTATGCTTTAGCTTCCAATTTTATGTGGAGTTGCACGATGGCATTGAACGGATTGATTCAAAAAGGAGTTCCAAGTGATTGGGCGACACATATGATTGGTCATGAATTGACCGCTTTATATGGTATCGATCATGCGCGAACTTTAGCGGTAGTTGCTCCCAATTTATATAAAGTAATGTTTGAAACCAAAAAAGGAAAATTAGCACAATATGGCAAACGCATCTTTCACTTAGAAGGAACAGAAGAAGAAATTGCTACTGAAGCGATTAATAAAACTGTTGCATTTTTCCATACAATGGGAATGGATACTCGTCTTTCAGAATACACCAATGAGTATTCTGCAACTTCCGATTTTATTGTGAATCGTTTTGAAGAAAGAGGTTGGAAAGGATTGGGAGAAAACCAAAAGGTTACTTTAGACAAAGTAAAATCAATTGTAGAAATGAGTTATTAGTTTAATTTTTCATTATTATCCAAATAAAAAGGCGTTCTCAGATTTGATTCTAGGACGCCTTTCTCATAACACCAAAACAAAACTAACTAAACTAACTAAATTAACTTCCATTTACTTATTAAAAAACTAATTAATAATAACTTACAACGGATGAAATAAATTTATATTGCATGAAATTATAATAAATTTAAAAAAAATATTTATTTGTTCTTTTTCCGTTAATTAAATCAAGGTTCTTCCCAATTATTTTTGTTTGATACCTACTTTTTTAAGTACTTTTGGTTAAATAAAATTCAAAAATGGCCGAAAATATAAAATTTGCTGTAATTGGTGGTGGTAGTTGGGCAACTGCAATTACAAAGATGCTTTGTTCTAATCTATCTGAAGTTTCCTGGTATATGCGAAATGAGGCTGCAATCGAACACATCGAGGCTTACAAACACAATCCGAATTATATCAGTTCTGTCGAATTTGACACTACAAAACTGAAACTAACCAATGACATTAATGAAGCGGTTGCTTACGCTGATTATCTCATATTTGCCATTCCATCAGCATTCTTAGAATCAGAATTGGAAAAACTGACTATTTCCCTTAAGGATAAAATCATTTTTTCGGCTATAAAAGGAATTGTTCCTGAAACGAGTTTAATCGTTGGAGAGCATTTTCATGTACAATATGAAATTCCCTATTACAATATTGGTGTAATTACCGGGCCTTGTCATGCCGAGGAAGTAGCACTAGAAAGACTTTCTTACCTGACTATCGCTTGTGGCGATCCAGACAAAGCCACTCTGGTTGCCAAAAAATTATCCAGTAATTATATCAAAACTAAAATAACCGATGACATCATCGGAACGGAGTATGCGGCGATGCTAAAAAATATTTATGCCATTGCAGCCGGAATTTCCCATGGTTTGGGTTATGGTGATAATTTTCAGGCGGTATTGATGAGTAATGCCATTCGAGAGATGAAAAAATTCATCCGGAAAGTGCACAAAATGAAGCGAAACATCAATGATTCGGCTTATTTGGGTGATTTATTGGTAACAGGATATTCTGTTTTTTCCAGAAATAGAATGTTCGGAAATATGATTGGGAAAGGCTATACCGTAAAAAGTGCCATGATGGAAATGAGCATGATTGCCGAAGGCTATTATGCTACCAAAAGCGCTTATAAACTCAATCAAGGTTATGGTGCCAAAACGCCTATTATAGATGCCGTTTATGAAGTTTTATACGAAGGAAAAAATGCCAAAAGTGTCTTTAAGAAACTCACTGACAAACTGGATTAATCTTCACCGATTTTAATAAAAAAACAAAGGCAGCATCTCAATAGAAATGCTGCCTTTGTTGTATCTGAAAAATTTTAATTTATTTTACCATAACCCCATCAACAAATAACAATGGTACTTCTTCTACTGTCGATTCATTTATGGAATTGGCTTTGAAAATATATTTTTTATCGTACAAGGTATTTCCAATGAAAAAAGTCACCATAAATTCATTGTTTAAGGCCAATACACTTTTTTCAATCATTTCAATTTTAACTACAGAAACAGCTGGAACTTCTACGAAAGCATGACGTAAAAGCGAGGTTTTTTTCATTTCGCCATCAATAGTACCGAAAGCTTTTGAAACTGCCATAACGCTATCCAATTGAAAATCGCTATCGTTAATAAGGTAAACATACCAAACTTTCTCCATGAAATCGTCGTTCCATTCTTGAACGGCGGCTAGGAAAACATTTTCTACTTCGGGAATGATGATGTCGGATTTCATTATTTTATTTTTGAATGCAGATTAACGATTTTTGATTTCAGAAGTTTAAATCTGAATTCGAAAATCGTTATTCGAAAATCTTAAATTTTTAGATACTTGCTTTAAATTGCTCTAAGAAACGCACATCGTTTTCATAGAACATACGAATATCCCCGATTTGATAATTCAACATGGCAATACGTTCCACTCCCATACCAAAAGCAAATCCCGTGTATTCATCTGAATCGATACCGCAATTTTTCAACACATTCGGATCTACCATACCGCAACCACCAATTTCTAACCAACCGGTTCCTTTGGTAATTCTGTAATCAGTTTCGGTTTTTAATCCCCAATAAATATCAATCTCAGCACTTGGCTCCGTAAATGGAAAATAAGAAGGACGCAAGCGGATTTTTGACTTTCCGAACATCTCTTTAGTGAAATACAAAAGCGTTTGTTTCAAGTCGGCAAAAGAAACGTCTTTATCGATATACAAACCTTCTACCTGATGAAAAATACAGTGAGAACGAGCCGAAACTGCTTCATTACGGAAAACGCGACCCGGAGAAATGGTTCGTATAGGTGGTTTGTTATTTTCCATATAACGCACCTGTACTGATGAAGTGTGGGTACGCAACAAAATATCAGGATTGGTTTGGATGAAAAAAGTATCCTGCATGTCACGCGCCGGATGGTATTCCGGTAAGTTTAATGCCGTAAAATTATGCCAGTCGTCTTCGATTTCCGGACCTTCAGAAACATTGAAACCAATGGTAGAAAAAATATCGATAATTTGATTTTTTACTAATGAAATCGGATGACGGGAACCGATAGTGATTGGTTCACTGGAACGGGTTAAATCGCCATAAACTCCTTTGGATTCTTCTTTGCTTTCCAAAGCTTCTTGAGTGGCTTTAACCTTTTCTTCGGCAGTTGTTTTCAATAAGTTGATTACTTGTCCGAATTCCTTTTTTTGCTCGTTAGGCACATTTTTAAACTCCGCAAAAAACTCTTTCAAAAGCCCTTTACTTCCTAAAAATTTAATTCTAAATGCTTCTAATTCTGCAGTATCTTGTGTTGAAAAAGCTTGTGCTTCACCAATATATTCTTTTATCTTGTCTATCATTTTCATTCAATAATTGAGGGGCAAATTTAGGAAAAAGTTAGAAGTTAGCCGTTAGAAGTTAGAAGTATTTCTAAACTTCCCGACAAAATCTAACATCATTAATCAATCAGTTCTCTTTCGAGGAAATAATTGACAATGGCTTCTTTCATTAAAACGGTTTGTTCTCCTGCTTTAAGCGGCGGTAACGCTTCTTTAACGCTATAATGTGGCCAACCTTCTTCATCAAAAAATTCAAATTGATAAAAACCATAAGGCTCCAATAATCGGCAAATGGCAATATGCATCAAGTTTAGTTTTTCGTCTTTTTTGTATTCACTGTGCACTTTACCCAGTTCTTGAACACCGATTAAGTAAATTATGGCATCTAAATCTAAATCTTCCCCTTGAGAAAATTGATCGGAAAGTATCGTAACAAGCCGTTCCCAGCGTTCTTTTAGTTGTGTATCTCTTGACATTTTTGTGAGTTATGAATTTGAGTTATGAATAATAAAATCATCTCTCTTTATATTTAATGCCCAAAGATAAGGAGTTGTATTTGGTTATTC
Organism: Flavobacterium sp.; assembly: GCA_023259675.1. GTDB lineage: Bacteria > Bacteroidota > Bacteroidia > Flavobacteriales > Flavobacteriaceae > Flavobacterium. The sequence continues at coordinate 47,004 of JALRGT010000007.1, read as the reverse complement.
TACAAAAGTCATTTATCTTGGTTCTTTATTCTGTATATATGGGTTTTTTGGATATTTTTTTGGGTGGATTACTTGCTTTTTCTTTTTACAAAGGCATCAGAAATGGATTTTTCATTGAATTGGCTTCTTTAATTTCTCTATTGGCCGGAATTTATTTTGCCATAAAATTTTCTTTCTATATGAAAGACATTTTATCAGGGTTTTTACATTGGAATCCCAATACCATCCAAATAATGGCATTCATTATCACTTTTATTTTGGTGGTAATTGGAATAACAATATTGGCAAAATTTCTAACCGGTATAGCCGAATTTGCATTATTGGGTTTACCAAATAAATTAAGTGGTGGTATGCTCAGTGTATTAAAAACTATTTTGATTGTGAGTATCGTTTTCAATATTTTTCATAAAATAAATCAAAACAACTGGTTGGTCAAACAAGAAACTTTCGACTCCTCGACTTTCTACAATCCTATTCAAAAAGTCTCTCAATTCATATATCCAAAATTAGAGCATTGGTATGATGACTTGAAGAAAAAGAGTAATGAGTAACTATTTTTATATACCCATAAAAAACTATTTCACTTCTTTAATTGCGGTCTTTTCAATCCACCCTTCAGTACCGTCTGTCAATTGAATTTTTTTCCAATTGCCCACCATTTCTTTTACAAAAACTTTAGTCCCTTCATGCAAGGTCACTATTGTCGCTCCCAGTTTTTGAGGTTCACTTTTAACATCTGAAATTTCAGCAAAAACAATTGCTGGTTTTTCGTTATTAAAATGACTTTTTTCAAAAAAAGCGGATAGGATAGTTACAAAAAGTAACGAAGCCAAAACAAACATTCCGAAGAAAAATATTCTTTTATTAAATGCTAATGGTGAGAAATAATAACCAACAAAAAAACATAAAAACAAGACTGAAAAAGCGATTGAAATCCAAGCCCAGGTATTATAGTGATAAATTCCCGTGAAATCGCGAAGTAATTTATTGAAGCCTACTTTTGGCACTTCTTTTATCTCGTCAATTGTTCTTTTTTGAGCAAATTTTAAATTATTTTGAACGTCCGTATTATTTGGATTAAGCACTAAGGCTTTTTCATAATAATAAATCGTTGGTGCGACTTTATTCAATTTATAATAACAATTCCCCAAATTAAAATACAGTTCTTCCGATTCTTTACCGGCATCTAAAACGCTCTTGTACGCTTGAACAGCTTCGTTGTAATTCCTTTTTTGATATAATTCGTTTCCTTTCTCAAAACCGGTTTGAGCCAAGAAAATCTGGGATAGCAATAGGAATATATAAACTATGTTTTTCATTTTATTAATGGTAAAATAATCATTAAATCTGTTTTTCTAACTCCGCAATGATTAAGACTGCTTTGTCATAATCATTTTGAATAGCCGCACTCGATGATGGTGCATAACGAGCCACTTCACAATTTTCTGTCAGTGCAATAAAATCATTTACCGCTTCCGGTTTGGCATTTCTATTCAACAACAGCTCTTTGATGTTTTCTTTGCTCATTTCTGAGGTTTCGATATGCAATTTTGCCTTTAAGAAATTATGCATCGCTTTTTCTAATGCCACATAAAAAGGCTCTTTATTGTTGATTTGTTTTTTAGCTTCCGATAGGTATTTCTTAGCCAATCTGTTATTTCTTCTGATTTTATTTCCTGCAACGTCTGCATCAATGGCCTCTTTTTTCTTCTTAAACAACACAATTAATGGGATCATTAAAAAAGGCAAAAACAGAAAAGTGTAAAATCTTTTGGAAGCATAGAAATCATCTTTCTTAATCGGTGTCAGATTAGTATTTAATGCAATAAACTTGAATTGTTCCGTAGCGGCAATTGCCTTTTTCTTACTTTCGGCATTAGGCGTTGAAGTTGGTTCATTAGGAGTTGGGCCGTCTAAGACATTTATCATTATTTCATCGGAAGTAATGGTTTTATAGGCTTCCGAACTCAAATCAAAATAAGTGAACTGCATCGGTTTAATTGGATATTCCCCTTTATATTGTGGTATAATGGTATAACTATCACTTATTTTTCCTGTCATTCCATTTAACGAAGTATTCACCTGAACATTATGAACTGGATCATACATTTCTAATGCATTTGGCACAACCGGTTTAGGTAAATTGAATAACTTCATATTCCCTTTTCCGGAAACACTTACTACCAAATCAAGGCTTTCACCGTTTTTAAGACTCGTTTTAGAAGGTCTGACTTTAAAATCAAAATTACCTACTGCTCCAGAAAAATCATCTGGTTTTCCCGCCTCCGGCAGTGCTTTTACAGCTATTGTTTTGGTACCTGCCGATACTCGTTTACTATCTTCTCTTAATACCATTTGTCCGAACATATTCCTACGGTTTGTAGGTAATTGCACATCAATATCCAAAGACAAAGGTTCAATATCTAATTTGCCTGATTTTTGGGGATACAAAACGGTTTTTCTTAAAACCACATAACGGTATTTCTCGCCTTTAAACATTCCTTCTTCGGCAACCAACTGCTTGATATCAATGTTTTGACTCCAAAAATCATTGTATTTTGGTTTGTTGAGTTCTCTCCAATTCGTAATTCCGATATTGTAACTGAAATACAATTTATAAACTACCGTGATCGGCTCATTGATGTACGGATTGTTTTTTGAGATATCGGCAACCAAATAAATATTATCATCTGCCGAAACACTGGTGTCATTTGGGTCTTTAGGTTCTTCAACCGCCGCAGTGACATTGATTTTTATCGGAGTGGTTTTGTACGTTTTACCTTCGTACTCAATGGTAGCCTGCTTAATCGTCAATGTTCCTTTTTGATTTGGCAACAGATAATAAGAATAGATTTTTTCAAATGAACTTTTTCCGTTTACCCAGGACTGACTTACCTGCTGGCTTGGTCCCGCAATAACTCTGAAACCTTCAAAATTAGGTTCATTAAAATTATCCCCATCAATATTCATGAAAAAATCAATGCGCAAACGCTCATTTAATCCAAGCGTGTTTTTGCTGACCCTAGCTTCAAATTGTACTTGAGCCCAAAGTCCTTGAAAACTTAAAAGTATTAAAATTAAATATTTTTTCATTGTATAATTTAATCCTTATAGACTCCTTTCGGATTTGTTTAATTTTTTAAAATCTAAATGAATACGCTACTTCCGTTACCAATCTTTTTCCGTTTTTACCGGATTACCTTTTACTTTTTTAGCATTTACTTTATCCTGAACTTTCTTTTCTTCATTATTTACGGCATCCAATAAACTTTCTAATCGTTGTTTTGAGATACCGCCAGGATTTGGTTTGGGCTGTTCATCCTTATCGCCGTCCTTCTTGTCATCTTTCTTGTCTTTATCACCGTCCTTCTTATCGTCTTTTTTATCCTTGTCTTTATCTTTATCGCCGTCCTTCTTGTCGTCTTTCTTATCCTTGTCTTTATTTTTGTCGTCTTTCTTATCTTTATCCTTATCTTTTTTGTCTTTATCTTTATTCTTGTCGTCTTTTGGAGGGTTTTCTTTCAGCATTTTTTTCGCTAGAGCAAAATTATATCTGGTTTCCTCATCGGTTGGGTTATTACGCAAAGCATTTTTATAAGCTTCCACCGCTTGACCATAATCTTTTCCCTTCATGAAAACATTCCCCAAATTGTGATACGCTTTGTGTTTTTGGGTTCTTGATTTTAAATTCGAAATCGCTTTTACATAAGCATCTTTTGCTTCCGATACTTGATTCTGTTTGTATATGGCATTACCTAAATTATACGGCGCAACAGTTCGTTTTGGAAATTTAGACTGTGAAATTCTATAATTAGCCTCGGCATCGACAAATTTACTTTGCACATACTCTTCATTGGCTTTTGGTAATGTTTTATCTTTCTCTTGCGCCAATACGGCAAACTGTCCCATAAAAAGGAACTGCATAAGGACAAATAAATATTTTTTAAAATTTTTCATTTCTATGATATTATGTTCATTTTAAAGATTAAAACCTAAAAATGACATTTACTTTTCATCGTTAAATAAATTCAATCGCTTCACCCAATTTGTTTTTCTTTCCAACAGGAAAACATCCAAAAACAATAACACAAAGGCAAAACCCAAAAACCACTGAAATTGGGACTGAAAATCGGCCATTTGCGTCGCTTCAAATTCTGTCTTTTGAATGTTATCTAAGTTTTTCTTGATATAATCTAAAACTTCCTTGGTATTATTTCCGTTTACATAACCTCCTTTGGTAGCTTTGGCAATCGATTCTAATCCGGGACGATTCAATTTGGTAATAACCACCATATTTTCATTGTCTCTTTGATAACTTTCTACGATTCCATTTTTACGTAAAGGAATTGTCCCCCCTTTTTCGGTTCCTATCCCAACGGTTATAATTCGCATTCCTTGTTTATTGGCTTCTTCGGCCGCGGCTTCGGCACCTTCGGAATGATCTTCGCCATCAGAAATTAATATCAACAACTTACTGGTTTTGCTTTTATCATCAAAATAAGTCCCCGATAAACGAATCGCTTCATCAAGCGAAGTTCCTTGCGAAGAAACAATTCCGGTATTCATACTTTGCAAAAACATCTTCGCCACACTGTAATCGGTCGTGATAGGCAACACCGGAAAAGCGCTTCCTGCATAGGCTACAATCCCGATTCGGTCATTGCCCAACTGATTGATAATTTGCGAAACAATTTGCTTGCTTTTTTCCAGTCTACTTGGCGCTACGTCTTCTGCCAACATACTTTTGGAAACGTCCATTGCAAAAACAATGTCAATACCCTCGCGTTTTACGGTTTCCATTTTGGTCCCTATTTTTGGATTTACCAAACCTAAAATTAACCCAACCAATGCTAAGAGAATGATAACAAGTTTGAAAACCGGCTTAAAAACAGAGCGCTCCGGACTCAATTTGTTTATCAATTCTAAATCACCAAATTCTTTTTGTTTTCTTCTTTTCCAATACAAATTGAAAAGAAAAAGCAATACCACTATTGGCAGTATAAAAAGAAGGTATAAATAATTTTTTTCGTCTAATTCCATATTTTTAAGCCCTTAACCTCCAAAGAGGGAAATTGTTGAGCAACATTTTTTATTAATTTTAATTTCAATTTTCCAATCTCATCTTCTTCCTCTTATGGGAGGGCTGGTGAGGGGATTATATAAAGCTTCTATAAACCGTGTTTCGCAAACCTATTTCAACCAATAACAAAAAACCGGCAAGCCAAACAAAAGACCTGTATTTTTCGTCATAATCATAGAATTTCAATTCCTCAATTTCTGTTGTTTCGAGCTTGTTAATTTCACCATATATTTCGGCTAACTTACTATTGCTTGTCGCTCTAAAATATTTTCCTTCCGTTTTTTTAGCAATACTTTGCATCAATCGCTCATCAATTTCCACTTTCATCATTTGGAATAAAAACTGACCATTTGGTGCTACAGCATAGGGAAACTCTGCCATTCCATTGGTACCTATCCCGATGGTATATACTTTTATTCCGTATTGTTTGGCAATATCTGCAGCCGTTTCCGGTTCGATAAATCCGGCATTATTTACCCCATCTGTCAAAAGAATGATCACTTTACTTTTGGCTTTACTGTCTTTCAATCGATTTACGGCTGTAGCCAATCCCATTCCGATTCCAGTTCCGTCTTGCAAGACATTATCGTATTTTATACTTTTTATCGCTTCCAAAACCACCGCTTTATCGCTGGTTACCGGTGTTTTGGTATAGGCTTCCGAAGCATAAACAACAAGTCCGATACGATCATTAGGTCTTTCTTCGACAAAATCTGAAGCCACTCTTTTTAGGGCTTCCATTCGGTTCGGCTTTAAATCTTTGGCCAACATACTCCCCGAAACATCGACTGCCATCACGATGTCTATTCCTTTGGTCGTTTTGGTTTTATTGCTTATATCTACAGTTCTCGGTCTCGCCATTGCAACAATTAAAGAGCTTAAAGCTAATAAACGAAAAACGCCCAGAAACGGTTTTACCCTTGCCCAAAAAGTGGTATGCCCTTGAAATCCTTGTAACGAACTGATTTTTAAAGTTGCCGATTGATGGTTTCTCTTCCAAAATAACCAAGCAATGGCTACTGGAATTAAAAGAAACAACCAGAAAAACTCCGGATTTAAAAATGATATTTTTCCCATTATTTACTTGCTTGATTTAATTCGACAGCGCTTAGCACTCTATCTGAAATTTCATTTGCATATTTATCTCCCTCTTCATGAAAAATCAAAATCTGTTGTAATCCGCCTTCTTGACCGAACAACAATACTTCATAGTACAATTTTTCACTGGTTTTAGTCAGATCACTCAATCTTGAAAAAGTACCATATCCTTTTATTCCCGTAATTCCTTCTTTGGTTTCGAAATCTTCCTGTTTCACAATCATATTTTGTGCACCTTGAGATTCTAACGTTTGTAAAGTAACATCCAATGATTTCTTCAAATCAACCGCTGTTGAATCCTGTTTGTATTTCAATGTAGAAACCATCAGATAGAAATTATCGGTCACTTTCCCATAGGCAAAGGAATTCATTTCTTTAACCAAAGCCAATCCGTTTTTAGGTAATGATTTCGATAAATCTATTCTTTTAAGGACTCTCGGTGTTTCAATGGTTACCCCTGGATGTCCATACGTACTTTTTACCCATTCGCCTTCCAATAATTCTTTTGATGGATGACCAAAAACATTATCAATAACATAATTGAAACCTTTGGTCGCAACAAAATAAGTTGTCGTAGCAAACAATAAAAACAACACCGTAGCAACCGAAAGAACGATTCGTCTGTTTCTTTTTTTCTTTAATTGAATTTCAATCTGCTTTTGTCTTTGCACTTCATTAAGCAAGATATCTTCTTCAGCTTCCACTACCACCGGAATTGAACTATCTAACGTCACAATCGCTTTTTGAATTTTATTTCTATCCTCGGTAATTTCATAATCCAACGGTTTTGATTTGGCAAACTTCACTAAATCGGCTTGCTTCAAAACTCTTTCCAGATTTTCAATCGTTTCTTGCGAAACAGTCATTTTCTTTTTTACTGATGCCGCTCTAAGTCCTTGAATCAACTCAGAAGTGGTGCTTTCCATCGCTGGAATTTCAATAGCTTCTTCGATATAATTTCTGGCGATATCAGTCAATTCACTATAATAGGCTTTCACTTCTCCTTTTTGCCAAAGCTCTTTCTTCTCGAGTGTATTTAATAAATTAGTCGCTTTCTCGATTGGTGTTTTATATACCTCTTCTTCAATTTTTTTCTTTTGATGTTTTTTGATATACCAATACACCAAAGCTCCAATTCCCAAAATCAAAAACAATCCCAGAAGATACTTCCACCAATCTCCCATTTTATCTTGAACAGGAACAATATCTTTGATGTCATACATTTTTTGCTTCAACGTATCTACCTGAACATTGGCAACCTCAACCGAAATAGAATCGGATAAAAACGGTTTATTATTAATCAAAATTTTCAAACTTGGGATTGTATACCTTCCCGAGTCAAATTGCGTCAATCCATATTTTTTAATTAACTCGTAACGATCTCCATTTTTTACCGTATCGATAGGATACGAATGAATAACCTCAAGCGGCCCAAAACTTTTTAATTTAGGAAAAACTACTTTAGACAACGTATCAACATCCGTCTTTAAGGTTAGTTTAAACTCGGCACCAATTTTATTTTTTGTAGTATCAATACTTGTCACCACTTGTTTTTGTTGTGCAAAAACGGCAGTAGAAATTAATAGTATTAGTAGGTATATGTTTTTTTTCATGCTTTATTATTGTTGATTTCAGATTAACGATTTTTGATTTCAGATTTCTCCTAAAATTATTTTTCGTTTAACATCCAAAATCTAAACTATTTCAGATTTGTTTTAGCAGTTTTAATACTTGATACGAAAATAGAAATCAACTCATTTCCTTCTTTTTTTGCAATCAATAAGTTTTCTCGATCTAACATTAAATTTGATTTTTCAATTATTTTTAAACACACAAACGTTTCTCTTAATTCCTTGAGACAAATGCCCATTTTATGAATAAAATCTTTACTGCTTTCTGCACTTTGGGCTTCTCCATAATTTAAAGCCGGTGAAGTACCTGAACGAATAATTTGCGCCGCTAGATGATTGCCAGCATAGTTTTTTTCAAACTTACTCGCAACAATTATTATAGTTGCTGCAAAATCTATCAATCTATTTTCCAGTTCTTGTTTATTCACTTTCTGGCTTTTGTTTTCGTTTTCCTAATTCAAATCTAAAATCTGAAATTGTTAATCATCAATCTAAAATCCTTATCTCGATTTAAAATAACCTAATAATTTAGTCACGTAACTTTCATCCACTCTGGTATTCACGACTCCAGAGCCTGATTTGCTGAATGTTTCCTTGAAATAATTCACTTTTTCACGATAGAATTTCTCATAATTCAAACGAACTGTTTTGGAACTGGTGTCAATCAATTGTGTGGCTCCCGTTTCGGCATCAACCATGGAAACCATACCTAAATTCGGCATTTTTTCTTCCCGAATGTCGTAGACCCGAATTCCTGTAACATCATGTTTTTTGGAAGCAATTTTCAATGTTTGCTCATAGTCTTCCGACATGAAATCTGAAATCACAAAAACAATTGCTTTCTTTTTTTGAGTACTGGAAAGAAATTTCAACGCTTGTGAAATATCCGTTTTGTGACTTTTGGGTTCGAATTCAATCAATTCCCTGATGATTCGCAACACATGAGAACGCCCTTTTTTAGGCGGAATATACAATTCGATATGATCTGAAAATAATATCAATCCTATCTTATCATTATTTTGGGTTGCCGAAAAAGCCATCGTGGCGGCAATTTCGGTAACAATATCCTTTTTAAATTGATTTTTGGAACCAAAACTTTCCGAACCCGAAATATCGACCATCAACATCATGGTCAATTCTCGTTCTTCTTCAAAAACTTTAACATGAGCTTCATTATAACGAGCCGTAACATTCCAGTCAATGGCACGAATATCGTCTCCATATTGGTATTGGCGTACTTCGCTAAAAGTCATTCCACGTCCTTTGAATGAGGTATGGTATTCACCCGAAAAGATATGATCACTCAATCTTCTGGTTTTAATTTCAATCTTTCGTACTTTTTTTAAAATCTCTTTTGTATCCATTTTCCCCTCCTAACCTCCCCGTAGGGGAGGAATTATTTGTCGATATACTTCGTGAATTTTAATTCTCCAATAAGCCCCTCCTTTGGAGGGGTTGGGGAGGATTAAGGTACTTCTACTTCGTTTACAATTTTGTTAATGATATCTACAGAGGTAATGTTTTCCGCTTCTGCTTCATAAGTAACTCCAATTCTGTGACGCAATACATCATGCACAACAGCTCTAACATCTTCCGGAATTACATAACCACGACGTTTGATAAATGCATAACATTTCGCAGCATTCGCCAAATTGATACTTCCACGAGGGGAAGCTCCAAAACTGATTAACGGTTTCAAATCGGCTAATTTATATTTCTCTGGGTAACGTGTAGCAAAAATAATATCAAGAATATATTTCTCAATTTTTTCGTCCATATAAACCTCGCGAACCGCTTCTTGCGCTCTTAAAATTTGGTCTACCGAAACAACTTGATTTACTTGTTCGTAGCTTCCTTTCAGATTTTGACGAATTACCAATCGTTCTTCATCCATTTTAGGGTAATCAATCACCGTTTTCAACATAAAACGGTCTACTTGTGCTTCAGGAAGTTGGTACGTACCTTCTTGCTCGATAGGGTTTTGAGTCGCTAAAACCAAAAATGGTCTTTCTAATTTGAAAGTTGTATCACCAATGGTCACTTGCTTTTCCTGCATAGCCTCCAACAAAGCCGATTGTACTTTGGCTGGTGCACGGTTTATCTCATCGGCTAAGACGAAATTGGCAAAAATAGGTCCTTTTTTAATGGAGAATTCATTTTGTTTAATGTTGTAAATCATGGTTCCCACAACATCCGCAGGTAATAAATCAGGAGTAAATTGAATTCGGCTAAAGGAACCATGAACTGCTTTAGACAATGTATTAATGGCCAATGTTTTTGCTAATCCGGGAACCCCTTCCAACAAAATATGTCCTTGTCCTAAAAGTCCAATCAACAAACGCTCCACCATATGCTTCTGTCCGACAATTACTTTATTCATTTCCATTGTGAGAAGGTCTATAAAAGCACTCTCTCTTTCAATTTTTTCATTAATCGCTCTAATGTCTAAAGTCGCTGTATTTTCTTCCATTTTTTTATTTTTAAAACCTTGTATTTAATGCTCTAAATTTCAGAGTGCAAATTGAATTTTTTTTTAGAGGTAGGATGTTAAAAAATGGTTAAAACTTCCTAGAATTCCTTAATTTTAAGGACGAATTGTGATTGTATTTTTATAATTTTAAGAACTTTGAATAGTTTACTATGAATCGCCTAATTATTAATTTTATAACCTACTAACCCCATGAATAAAACAAATTTATCCCCTATTATTGCCGGAACCATGAATTGGGGCTCCTGGGACAAAAGTCTTACCGTTAAGGAAATGGAAAACCTGATCCAAATCTGTATCGAAAATAAAATCACAACGTTCAATCTTGCAGACGTTTATGGAGATTATACCACTGAAGCCGAATTTGGAAAAGCCTATGCCAACAGTAAAATTGCACGTGAGAAACTGCAATTGGTTTCTAAATGCGGAATTCAACTCGTAACTGATAATCGAAATACAACCGTCAAGCATTATGATTATTCGAAATCCCATATTATCAACTCTGCCGAACAATCATTAAAGAATTTACAAACGGATTATTTAGATCTTTTCCTTCTGCACAAACCAAGTCCATTGATGGAAGCGGATGAAATAGCGGAAGCAGTAGAAAAATTAAAAAAAGAAGGCAAAATTATTGATTTCGGTGTTTCAAATTTTACCGCTTCACAAACCGAATTGATTCGTCAAAAAACAGAAATTAGCTATAACCAAATTCAGTTTTCGGCCACTAATTTTGAACCAATGACAGACGGAAGTTTTGATTACATGCAAATGCACAACATACGCCCTATGTCATGGAATCCATTAGGTTTTGTCTTTAGAGAAGACATCCCACAAACCCACCGATTAAAAAAAATATTGGCCACTTTAGTCTCAAAATACCATTTCGGAGCCGATACCATTTTACTTTCTTGGATATTAAGACATCCCGCAAAAGTAATTCCGATAGCCGGAACCATAAATATTGCCAGAATCCAATCATTGATGAAAGCCGTTGAACTCGAATTAGAAATAGAAGACTGGTTTGCCATTTGGGCAGAAAGTATGGGAAAAGACGTCCCTTAACCTGTTGCAGATTACAAAACCTAAAATCAAAAAAATCTATGAGTAAAACAGCTCTAATAACAGGTGCAACCAGCGGAATAGGGAAAGCAACTGCAGAATTATTGGCCCAAAATGGCTATAAAATTATTATTTGTGGAAGAAGACAAGACCGTTTAACAGCACTAAAAAAAGAACTTTCAAAACATACTGAAATTCATACACTCCTTTTTGATGTAAGTGACAAAAATGCCGTTGCAAAATGTATTAATTCACTCCCTCCCGATTTTTCAAATATTGATGTTCTAATCAATAATGCGGGAAATGCGCATGGATTAGATCCCATTCAGGACGGTGACATTGATGATTGGGATGCCATGATTGACATTAATATCAAAGGACTTTTGTATGTTTCGAAAGCGGTAATTCCAAATATGATTGCACGTAAATCCGGGCACATTATCAATATTGGCTCTACAGCCGCCAAACAAGTATATCCAAACGGAAATGTTTATTGCGCCACCAAACACGCCGTAGACGCTCTAAACAAAGGCATGAAAATGGATTTAAATCCATATGGAATCCGAGTTGGAGCCATTCATCCCGGATTGGTGGAAACAGAGTTTAGCGAAGTACGATTCAAAGGAAACGTAGAAAAAGCAACTGATGTATATAAAGGTTTTACCCCGCTTAAAGCGGAAGACATTGCCGATATTATTCATTTTGTCATTACACGACCTTATCATGTCAATATTTCTGATTTGGTGGTCATGTGTACCGCACAAGGTTCTCCAACCATGATTCAAAAGAATTAATTACAAAAAAAACAGCTCATTTATTTGAGCTGTTTTTGTTTATTGTTATGGGATTTATTTATAAAAATGGAACTGTACCGACATCGGTAACTTCTTCATTTACTACTACAACGTCATTAATTAGTATCGGATCTTTACCTGAAGCAATATCCGGCGTTAATGTAACGGTATAAGTCCCCGCCGGAACACCATTTAGCTCAAATTCGCCCGTAAGCGTATTCATAGCCGTTTCAATAGTACCACCTTCTACAGGAATTGATACCGCAACCGCAAACTCAGGTGTTAATGGAGGTGTCCCAGTAACAATTTTTCCTATGATGCTTCCCGTATTTTCTTTTGTGGTAACCCTGATTACCGGATGCAAGTTGTAAATACCGGAATTTCCAGCTTTAACAACCGAATGTTCTACATCAAAATCCAATAAAAATTCATAAGTTTTTCCTGCTTCCAAGGTTGCATTTACCTTTAATTTTAAACCCGATTGTTGTGCGCTAGGCGTATTCAACGGTATTGTCTCTGTAGCACCGGCTAACTTTAAAGAATTATCATCTCCAAGCAACAATCGAATTTGTCCTAAATTTCCGGAAGGAACCAAGTTATCCGCCAATAAAGCATTCACACCACCCGTTAAATCCAGTAAATTAATAATTTTACCTTCTCCCACTTGTGTTTCATCCCCGATGCTCACCCATCCCTGGCTGTCATCGGTATCGGAAGTTGCTTTTATCAAAACATCCAACACTTCTACATTCACTTCTTCATAATCGCCTGGCGCATCCACCATTCGAACCATCACTCTCGCTGTTTGTGAACTGTCATCACTATCATTACATGCCGTAAAAAACAAACTCAGCAATACAATCACAAAAAATACGGGGGGGCAAAATTTAATCTTTTTCATTTTCTTTCAATTATTTAAAATTAGTATCTTAACAACGAATTAAAAAATATAAAATTGTAGTAAAAACCATTTTATATTTTTATCAATGACTTTGTAAATATATTTCTCACATGATCAACAAACGCCTTTTAATAAAAAATTTGCTTGCTCACCATGATGAAAATAGTTTTTATGACAAGAAACGTCAGTTAAATTTACACACTCGTGAGGGAAAATCCAAATTTTTAAAACACATTTGTGCCTTATCGAATTCAAATCCCGCCAATAACTCCTATATCGTAGTTGGTGTCGAGGACCAAGACAATGCCATTGTTGGAGACGATTTTTTTGATGACAGCCGCATTCAGAATTTGGTCAATGCCTATTTGGAAAACCCTCCCTTAATTCAATATGAAAACGTTCCCTTTCCCAACTTATCTAAAGACAAAGTAATTGGACTGGTTACCATAAAACCAAAAAATAAAATCTCTCGCTTCAAAAAAGGAATCCATACTATTCCAGCCAATAGTATTTTTATCCGACAAGGCAGCAACACGATGCCGGTTGAAGCGGAAACAAAAATCGAAAAGAACTACCAAAATACCGAAACTGTAATTGGCATTGAAAATAGCTCGAGAAACAGCATCGGTTACACCCTTGATGGCGTATTTGATTTCATGAACTTTCGGCACAAAGACATGGACCCAAAATACAAGGTATTTAAAGAACTCTTTGTGATTTGTTGGGCAGGAATTCCTAAAAAGACACACGACAAAATATTTTTATCCCGTGTGGATATTGAACTCATCAACGAACAAATCAAACTGTTTTATTCGGCTCAAGATGCCGTTACCATTACTTATAATGAAGACTCATTTACCATTATCGAATATGTGCCTTTGGGATTAAATGATCAAACCAGTTATTATCCGTTGGAACAGAAAAAGATTTATTTTTATGATAACGGGTATTACAAAATAGAAACCCAAATGCTTTTTCAACCGCCAGAATTCAATAAAAAAGTACTTTTTCACATCTACAATTCCAATTTAGCTTTATTGAATAAACTCAAAAAAAACACTTCTTTAAGTGAAAGAGAACGTAGGGATTTACACAACTTACCATCCACTTTTATGATTTGTTATCTCAACGGCTTTGAAGATGCCAAAGACAAATTGATTGATGCCAAGTCCTTATTAAAACCTTTTCCACGAATTTATCTATCTTTCAAGGAAGCGATGCGCATCTTGCGAAAAATGAAATACGATGTGCAGTAAATCGCATAAAATAAAATATTCTTTTAACTTCATTTTAATCTTTGACTATATAACTAAACAATACTAAAAGCTGGTATATTTATAGATTCTTGAATTCACTTTTATACCTTATTTTGTCAAATCCATTTTTTTTTAACTAAAAACTGTTTCTTCCTAACTCTTTTACCTATTTTTATAATATTATAAAAACCTTATCGTTTTTTATCTATTAAAATTGAGAAAATACTGCATGAGAACATTAGTTATAGGGGACATTCACGGCGGTTTACACGCATTACACCAAATTTTGGAAAGAGCCAAAGTTACTGCAAAGGACACCCTAATATTTTTAGGCGATTATGTCGATGGTTGGAGCCAATCCCCACAAGTCATCGATTTTTTAATTGAATTAAACACCACAAACAACTGCGTATTTATTAGGGGCAATCATGATGAATTGTTACTACATTGGCTTAAAGACAACAAAGACAATCTACTATGGTACAAACACGGAGGCGAGGCAACAGTCATAGCTTATGAAACCGTAGAAGAAGGCAATAAACAAAGACATATTGAATTCCTTCAAAACCTACAAGATTTTTATCATGATGACCAAAATCGTTTGTTTATTCACGCTGGGTTTACCAATATGAACGGCGTAAATTTTGAATATTTCCCAAGGCTCTTTTATTGGGATCGCACCTTATGGGAAACGGCTTTGGCACTAAGTAGTTCCATGAAAACGGATGACTTATTGTATCCCAAACGATTCACCATTTACAACGAGATTTATATTGGTCATACGCCTGTTACCCGAATCAACAAAACGACTCCCGTAAAAAAGGCATGCGTATGGAATGTAGACACCGGTGCTGCTTTCAAAGGACCTTTAACCATTATGGATGTTGACACTAAAGAATTTTGGCAAAGTGAACCTTTGGACAAATTATATCCATACGAAAAAGGGCGGAATTAGTATAATAAAGCTACTTTTGAATCCTAATATAATTCCTTAAAATCATGAAAAAAATCATCACTCTCTTTTTATTATCACTTACCGGAATAGCTCAAGCTCAAGCATACGAAGGCAAAGGAGACGCTAAGTTTGATGTTGGAGCAAACATTCAGAATGGCGGAACAGGCATTCGTATATCTACAGATTATGGTCTTGGGGAAAACATGTCTTACGGATTTGTTACTTCCTATTTATTATCTGTAGATAAAAATACGTTGGGTGAAATTCCTGCATTTAAAGACCGATTTGATGCAAAAATTAGATTCAACGCCAATTTGGGAAATGTTTTTCAGCTAGATGAAAAAATGGATATTTACCCAGGTTTGGATTTGGGATTGAAAAATTTTGGAGCTCATTTAGGTTTCCGTTATTTCATTACGGATGGTTTTGGACTTTTCACCGAAGCGGGATTTCCTATTGCCAAATATGATAATACAACCACTGGTTTTGAACATTTAAACAATCAGTTTGTGTTTAATATTGGAGCTTCGTTCAATTTATAGCACAAGAATTGTATAAAATTAAAAAGGCAATTGGAGTAATTCAATTGCCTTTTTAATTTTTATTCTAAATCAAATTTTATGCCTTGTGCCAAGGGCAAACTAGTTGTATAATTGATGGTATTCGTTTGGCGACGCATATAGACTTTCCAAGCATCTGAACCGGATTCTCTTCCGCCTCCCGTTTCTTTTTCCCCTCCAAAAGCACCACCGATTTCGGCTCCTGAAGTTCCAATATTAACATTGGCGATACCACAATCAGAACCTGTAGCAGATAGAAAAAGTTCCGCTTCCCTTAAATTATTGGTCATAATGGCCGATGATAATCCTTGTACCACTCCGTTCTGAATAGCAATCGCATTTTGAACATCACCAGAATATTTGATTAAATACAAGACTGGAGCAAAAGTTTCATGTTGCACAATCAGGAATGAATTTTCGGCCTCGACAATCGCTGGTTTTACATAACAACCGCTTTCATAACCTGTTCCCGAAAGTACGCCGCCTTCCACAAGGATTTTTCCTCCTTCGATTACGACCTGATTCAAAGCTTTGGCATACAAAGCCACGGCATCAGTGTCAATTAATGGCCCAACGTGATTGTGTTCGTCTAATGGATTTCCGATGCGTAATTGTTTATAAGCCGAAACCAACGCCTCTTTTACTATATCATAAATACTTTCGTGAATGATTAAACGACGGGTCGATGTACAACGTTGACCAGCTGTTCCTACAGCGCCAAAAACAGCGCCAATGATTGTCATTTTGATGTCGGCATCTGGAGTCACAATGATGGCATTATTTCCGCCTAGTTCCAACAATGATTTACCCAACCGAGCAGCGACGGCTTGCGCCACAATTTTCCCCATTCGGATGGAACCCGTTGCCGAAAGCAAAGCGACACGTTTATCGTGTGTCATCATTTCCCCCACTTTATAATCCCCAATAAGCAAAGAAGAAATCCCTTCCGGCAAATGGTTTTCACGAAGCACTTCGGCTATTATATTTTGACAGGCAATTCCACAAAGGGGTGTTTTCTCTGAAGGTTTCCAAACACAAACATCCCCGCAAACCAAGGCCAATGCGGTATTCCAAGCCCAAACGGCAACCGGAAAATTGAAGGCCGATATGATTCCGACTACTCCCAACGGATGGTATTGTTCGTACATGCGATGGCCGGGACGTTCTGAGTGCATAGTCAAACCGTATAACTGGCGTGAGAGTCCTACGGCAAAATCACAGATATCTATCATTTCCTGCACTTCACCATAGCCTTCCTGCAATGATTTCCCCATTTCGTAGGAAACCAGTTTTCCCAAAGCCTCTTTATTATGGCGTAATTTTTCTCCAAACTGGCGAATGATGTCCCCACGTCGTGGTGCGGGTATCAGACGAAAAGTTTTGAAAGCGGCAGTTGCGGCTTGCATTACTTTTTCGTAATCCTCGGCAGTGGTGGTTTTGACTTTAGCAATCAATTGTCCGTCAACGGGGGAATAACTGGAAAGTATTTCTCCGGCAGCAAAGAATTCCGCTCCTGTCGCTGTCCCATCATTAAGGTCATGAATACCCAATTGAGCCAATGCCTCTTTCATTTTGAATTGTTCTGCTATTGTTGCCATGATACTGTTTTTATTAAAATATTTCTTCCTGTTTGCTTTTAGCCCCGGTAGTAGCGGCATCTCCCGATTTAGAAAAACAAGGCTTCTTTAAGCCTTAGTTTTTATTATCGGGAATATAGCGAATAACGGGAAACAGCTCCTAAAAATTAGACAAATCTCGGATCGGTTTCCATAACGGTTCCGCAATTTTTACAGCTGCGTAATTCCTCCGAACCATAAAAATGTCTGAAATGCAACAAGAAATCTTTCTCGATATCGTGCAATTCAAAATACACTTCATATAATTTGTGATTGCAATTGTCACAAAACCACAAGAGTCCGTCTTGGAGTCCCAACCCTGCTCGTTTGCGCTCAATGACCAAACCGATAGAACCTTCGGAACGAACGGGAGAATGGGGCACTTTGGCTGGATGCAGGTACATATCCCCGGCATGCAATTCCATTTCTTTACGCTCACCGTCTTCTTGAATGATAACCTTTATGGAACCTTCGAGTTGATAAAACAATTCTTCGGTTTCGTTATAATGATAGTCTTTTCGGGCGTTAGGACCGGCAACAATCATGACAATATAATCACCTGATTCTTTGTATAAATTTTTATTGCCAACGGGTGGTTTCAAGAGGTGACGGTTTTCGTCAATCCACTTGGTAAGATTGAAAGGTTTTGCTATTGTCATTTTGAAGTATATTTAGGAAAAGCTAAGGTACGAAAAAGAATAATTTTTTAAGGAAAGGTTTTTACTGCATAACCATTTTCTAGAGATCTTCTTGATGTTTCGCAACAGCTATAACACCAATTTAAACGTAGTAAAAAGTTCCCCCTTTGGGGGCTAGGGGGATTCTTTTATCAAATAAATATACACCGGAAAATGATCACTAAAACCAATTTCGGTGGCAGAATGTCTTTTGGGATAGCCTTTGTAGGGGCCAGAAGTTTGAATTAAAAAAGACTTGTTATAAATGCCTGCTTTCCAGAATTGGAATGAATGAAAATCCTTCTGAATCAAAGATTGCGTCACCATTATTTGGTCGAAAATATCCCAAGAATCCCTAAACGCGATGGTTCCCATTCCTTTATTGGCCATTTCTTCAAATGGATTGAAAATACCTAATGCCGGAACTTCTTCTTTTTTGGCTTTAGCACCTACGGCTTTTTTGATACTATTATTAAAGGGTCCGTCGTTTAAATCGCCTAAAGTAATAACTTTGGCTTTGGGATTAATTCGTTGCAAAGAATCAATAATTTTCCGGTTTAAGGCTCCGGCAGCTTCCCGAAACGGACTGGATTTTTTCTCACCACCGGAACGTGATGGCCAGTGATTCACAATAATATGTATTTCTTCCCCTTCTAGAAATCCAGTCACCAAAAGCTGGTCTCTGGTAAAAACTCGATTACTTTGAGAAACCATTTCAATATCATCCTCATTATTTTCATCCGTTATTTTGTCGTTTTTAATCTTAGTATTGGTTTCTTTTCGGTAGACATACAACGGAATATTGGCATAGGTTGTAGGGCGGAAATATTTTTTTTGGTACAATAAAGCAACATCTATTCCGCGTTTGTCGGGCGAATCAAAATGGATAATTCCAAAATCTTTATCGATAATTTTAGGTTCTTTGATTAAATCCTCGAGAACTCCTCGGTTTTCAATTTCGGAACAACCAATAAAAGTGGGTGCATTTGTGTTATCTGAAGTGCCAATTTCAGCAACCACTCTAGAAAGATTCACTAATTTTTGATGGTATTTTTGAGAGGTCCATCGCTGCGCTCCTTTCGGGGTCCATTCGTCATCGTTGGTATGAGGATCATTGATGGTATCAAAGAGATTCTCAAAATTATAGAAAGCCAACGTATGAATCGTATACTGTTTTCGTTGCGCCTTGGCATGATATCCGAAACCAAGAAGCAACAGTAACAACAGATGTAAACTTTTCATATTCAATTTTTAAGAGTATCGTAGTAAAAATACTTCATTTGAATCAGAAACAGCTTATTATTTTTCAAATTTTCTATCTTTGTTTCAGTCGGATTGCATCTGCCCGATATTAATTGATTACGAAAAATAAAAATATGACCGCTATCCGATTTTGGTATTCAAAGGCTGTTTTTGGTTTATATAAAACACTACTTTTATTTTTTATTTTTCAATCGCTCACCAGTCAAGCCCAAAAACCTATGACCACACCGCCCGCATTACAAAAAGGAGATACCATTGCTATTGTAGCCACTGCCAGAAAAAACATTGATGACAACCTAAAACCGGCGATTGATTTATTGCACAGCTGGGGTCTAGAAATTGTGATAGGAAGCTCCATTGGTTTAGACGACAATCAATTGGCCGGAACTGATGAACAAAGAGCAGCCGATTTTCAGCAGCAATTAGACAATCCGAACATAAAAGCCATCTGGTGTGTTCGCGGAGGCTATGGAACGGTTCGAATGATTGATCTGCTAGATTTTACCCAATTTAAGAAAAATCCAAAATGGATTATTGGATTCAGCGATGTGACCGTTTTACACAATCACCTTAATACATTAGGCTACAAAACTATACATGGAATCATGCCTGTCACTGTTCCAAAAGCAACTCCAGAAGCTAAAGAAACTTTAAAGAAAGCGTTATTTGGAAAAACTTTGTCCTACGAAATTGCTCCAGACTCCATGAACCGAATGGGCACGGCAACAGCAGAGTTAGTCGGTGGTAATTTATCTATTTTGTATAGTTTATTTGGTTCTAAATCTTCCATTGATTGCTCAGATAAAATCTTATTTATTGAAGATTTAGACGAATATTTATATCATGTTGACCGGATGATGCTAAATCTAAAACGGAACGGTTGCTTGGAAAGCATCAAGGGAATCATCGTAGGTTCAATGTCTAAAATGAAAGACAACGATATACCATGGGGAAAAAATGCCTTAGAAATTATCGAAGACGTAACCAAAACCTACAAAATTCCAATCATTTATAATTTCCCAGCGGGACACATTCACGACAACAGAGCTTTAATTTTAGGAAGTATTGTTCGAATGGATGTGAATGAAAATGGCAGTACCGTTATTTTTGAATACCCTAATTAATAAGCATTAAAGACTCTGAATACGGAAAACCAAATACTGATCTAATGGCTGAACACAATGAACTGGGAAAACTAGGAGAAGAAATGGCTGTTGCTTACCTTCAAAAAGAAGGCTATGTGATTCTGGAAACCAATTGGACTTTCCAAAAAGCAGAGATTGATATCCTTGCCCAAAAGGAAAATGTTTTGGCTGTTGTAGAAGTTAAAACCCGTTCCTCTTTGGATTTTGGTCTCCCTCAAGATTTTGTTAAACCAAAGAAAATTCAGCTGCTTGTCAAGGCCGTAGACGAATACGTAAGTAGTCAAGATTTAGACGTAGATGTCCGTTTTGACATTATCGCCATCCATAAAGAAGGTAAATCTTTTGTAATTGAGCACCTTATAGACGCTTTTTACCATTTTTAATTATTTTTTTATTGTTATATTTGTAACAAATTGTTTTTTTATATATATTTGCCCTGATTTTTGACAGGATAACTAACTTTATTCATCTAAAAATCTAAGTAATTTATAAGTAAAAATACATATTCGCTCATGAAAACCGTTTCTTCCATTGTAGAAAATTACATCAAAACAAAGCCCTTTTTATTAAATGCTTTATCACTTGGAATCATCAATCTCACTTCATTATCCAGAAATATAATGTCGGAGTTAGAAAGTGAATTTGGCAAAGAAGTACGACAAGGTGCGGTTGTAATGTCATTAAAAAGACTTACCGAAGAATTGGATTTCAGATTGAATCACAAAATCAATAAAGTCATAAAGAATATTGGCGAAATTACAGTTCGTTCTGCCCTGACTGATTACACTTTTGCCGTTTCAGAAACGGTTTTGAATAAACAAGCAGAATTAATTGCTGACATCAATGCATTTCCGGATGTTTTTTACACTTCATCACGAGGCGTAAACGAAATCAACATTGTACTGAGTAACAGCGTGAATCATTTGGTTGACAAACACTTCACCAATGAAAAATTAATTCAAAAATTAGAAAATCTAGCTTCCATTACGGTAAAATTACCCAAAGAAAACATTGTGGTTCCAGGAATTTACTATTTTATTTTCCAACGTTTGGCTTGGGAAGGAATTATCATCAATGAAGTAATTTCAACTTCAAATGAATTTACCATTTTGGTAGGAGAAGACCAAGTAGATGTTGCCTTTAAAGTAATTAAGGATTTGAAGAATTAAAATTTTCAATTTAAAACACCAAAGCTTCCAGCCTTTAAAAGGCTGGAAGCTTTTAAATATAAATACGAATATGAATCCAATTCCTCTTGAAAATGGCAAATATTATCATATTTACAACAGAGGAAATAATGGAATTGATTTGTTTTATGACACAGAAAACTATCTGCATTTTTTAAAGCTTTACCAAAAATACATTGACCCAATTGCAGAAACTTTTGCATGGTGTTTAATGAAAAATCATTTTCATGTTTTGGTTTACATCAAAGAAAAAGAAGAAATTGATCCTTCAAAATTAGAATACTCTACAACTGATAAACCTAAAGCGATAGTAGCATCCAAACAGTTTTCGAATTTATTCAATGCATATACTCTAGCAATGAATAAACGTTATAACAGAACGGGAAGTTTATTCGAGAAAAACTTCAAAAGAAAAGTAGTTACATCTGAAAACTATTTTCAAAAACTCATTTTTTATATTCATAACAACCCTGTTCATCATAGATTTACGGAACATATCGTGGAATATCCTTGGTCTTCTTATGGAACAATTACATCAGCAAAACCTACTAAACTTCAAAGAAACCGTGTTTTAGAAATATTTCATGATCTAGAAAATTTCAAATATTACCATTATATAAATCAGAATTTAGATGAAATTGAAGAGTTGATAATAGAATAACCTTAACCGATTCCAAAGCTTCCCGTCTTTTAAAGGCTGGAAGCTTTTTTATTTCATTCTATCTACTCCCCCAACATTTCCATCAATTCCAGAGCTCTTCTCGTAGACTTTACATTCTCAAAAGTCAATAATAGTCGCAAACCATTTGGGGTTTGCTTTTCTTTCATTTTACAAAGACTGCTTTGTTTTTGAACAAACTGCAGTACTTTATGAAAACGAGCCGATTGGTAATAATCTGATTGTTGGTTGGAAACAAAATACCCAATCATCTTGCCTTGCTTCATCACCAGTTTTTCGATTCCAACATTTGTAGCAATCCATTTGATGCGAATACTATTCATCAAGGCAATAGCGCGTGGTGGCATCGGACCGAATCGGTCAATAAGTTTTTTCTGGAAAAGCTGTAATTCTTCCTCGTTCTTGACAGTGCCTAATTCATTGTATAAATTCAGTCGCTCCGTAATGTTATTGATATATTCATCGGAGAATAATAGCTCAAAATCAGTGTCAATTTGCAGGTCTTTGACATATTCTTTGGTGTCGATATTATTTTCTTCGGGATATAAATCCTTGAATTCATTTTCTTTTAATTCCTCAATGGCTTCGTTCATGATTTTTTGATAGGTATCAAAACCAATCTCGTTGATAAAACCAGATTGTTCCCCGCCCAATAAATCTCCAGCTCCACGAATTTCTAAATCTTTCATGGCAATATTAAAACCACTTCCCAGTTCATTGAATTGCTCCAAAGCCTGGATTCGTTTTCGGGCATCTTCGGTCATCGCAGAATAGGGCGGGCAGATAAAATAACAAAACGCTTTTTTATTGCTACGTCCCACACGACCCCGCATTTGATGCAAATCAGACAATCCAAAATTATTGGCATTATTGATAAAAATCGTGTTGGCATTCGGCACATCCAAACCACTTTCGATAATCGTTGTCGCTACCAAAACATCGAATTCACCATTCATAAAAGCCAACATCAATTCTTCCAGTTTTTTCCCCTCCATCTGACCGTGACCAATTCCGACTCTGGCATTGGGCACCAATCGCTGAATCATTCCAGCAATTTCTTTGATGTTTTCGATGCGGTTATTAATAAAGAAAACCTGTCCGTTACGCTGAATTTCGTACGAAATCGCATCCCGAATAATCTCCTCATTAAAACCGACCACATTCGTTTCAATAGGATAACGGTTGGGCGGCGGAGTTGTAATTACGGATAAATCACGCGCTGCCATCAACGAAAACTGCAAAGTTCTCGGAATGGGCGTTGCTGTTAAAGTCAGTGTATCCACATTGGCCGCAATGGTTTTGAGTTTGTCTTTGACGTTGACTCCAAATTTTTGTTCCTCATCTACAATCAACAAGCCCAAATCTTTAAAAACTACATTTTTGTTTACTAATTGATGCGTTCCAATGACAATATCTAGTTTTCCTTCGGCTAAATCTTTTAGCGTTTCTGCTTTTTGTTTGGCTGTTCTAAATCGGTTTAAGTAACCAATAGAAACCGGCATATCTTTCAATCGTTCACTGAACGTACGATAATGTTGGTAAGCCAAAATTGTGGTTGGCACCAAAACCGCAACTTGTTTGCTATTATCCACCGCCTTGAAAGCCGCACGAATAGCAACCTCTGTTTTACCAAAACCAACATCCCCACAAACCAATCGATCCATTGGACGATCGCTTTCCATATCGGCTTTAACTTCTGCAGTCGATTTGGTTTGGTCTGGCGTATCTTCATAAATAAATGAACTCTCTAATTCGTTTTGCAAATAACTGTCTGGCGCAAATTGAAATCCTTTATCCAAACGTCTTTTGGCATACAACTGAATCAAATTGAACGCAATATGTTTAACTCTTGCCTTGGTTTTTTGTTTTAAAACTTTCCAAGCATTCGAACCTAATTTGTATATTTTGGGCGGTGTTCCGTCCTTGCCGTTATATTTCGAAATTTTGTGTAGCGAATGAATACTCACGTACACAATGTCATTATCGGCATAAACGAGTTTAATCGCTTCCTGGGTTTTCCCTTCGACTTGAATTTTTTGTAATCCTCCAAATTTCCCGATTCCGTGGTCAATATGCGTTACATAATCGCCCACCGATAAACTAGTGAGTTCTTTTAAAGTAATATTCTGCTTTTTCGAATAGCCATTTTTGATGTTGAATTTATGGTATCGTTCAAAAATTTGGTGATCAGTATAACACGTAATTTGGTTTTCTTCATCAATGAATCCTTGGTATAAAGGCAACACGATAGTATTATATTGTTTGCGGATATCTTCGGAATTGGCTTCGTCCAATGTTTTTTTCCCCGTTTTTATTGTTTTTGATTGGTGGTCAAGAACCGTCTCATTAGCTTTACTTTTCTGAATGAAATTTTCATCTAAGACGGTTTCAAAAATATCATAAAAACGCTTTGCCTGAGCTTCATTCGAACAAAACAAATAGTTTTTATAACCATTAAAATGATTCTCATTCAGGTTATTCAACAACAAATCAAACTGTTTATTGAACGAAGGCTGCGGTTGAATGTGGAACTCAAATTTTTTGGTGGTTTTAAAAATCGGCTTGGAAGCCAATTCAACGACTGAAAAATCCAACGCTCTTTTTATAAAAGCGGCCTGATTGAGAAATAATTGTTCCGGCGTGGCGTGTTTTATTTCTTTGGATAATTTTTCGAAAGCGACTTCGGCATTCGCAAATTGTTTGTCTAATTGTGACAGAAAATCTTCGGTATTTTGAATAAATAGCACCGTTTTCTCTGAAATATAATCCAAGAAACTTTCTCTGTTTTCCTGAAAAACCTTGTTTTCCACATTGGGAATGATGGTGATTTTTTTCTGAATTTCGATAGACAATTGTGTTGCCACATCAAAGCTTCGAATACTGTCAACCTCGTTACCAAAAAATTCAATTCGGTAGGGATTGTCATTCGAAAAAGAAAACACATCCACTATTCCTCCTCGAACGGAAAATTCTCCTGGTTCGGTAATAAAATCAACTCTTTTGAATTCATACTCGAATAAAACCTCATTGATAAAATCGATAGAAATTTTATCTCCAACGCTTACTTTCAAAGTGTTTTTATCTAAGTCTTTACGTGTCACCACTTTTTCGAATAAAGCTTCGGGATAACTGACAATAATGGCCGGTTTTTTACGAGAATTAATTCGGTTAAGCACTTCGGCACGTAACAAAACATTGGCATTATCAGTTTCTTCTATTTGGTACGGACGACGAAATGAACCCGGATAAAACAAAACATCCTGCTCACCTACCATTTGTTCCAAATCATTCAAATAATACGCCGCTTCTTCTTTATTGTTTAAAACAACCAAAAAAGGCAATTCGGCTTTCTTGAAAACCGAACGAATAACAAAGGAAAGTGAGGATCCCAGTAATCCCGAAAGATTCATTTTTACCGGAGCATTCTCTTGTAACTGGGCTACAATTTGTAGTGTTTTTGGAGAATTGTCGTAAGTTTTATATAAGGCTGCTTTACTCAACGCGAGGAATATTTTGATTTTGTGGTGTTATTGTTTGTGAACGATTGGGTATAACCGATCTTGGAGAAACATTACTGTTGTTCGGGATTGCCCTAACAGTATCTAACATTCTCAACATTTCAGACTCCCCTTCTTCTACAGGAATCTTGCTTTTTTCATTCAACTTGTCCATTTGCCTTTGCAATGAAATTAATTCTTTATTAATATCAGCAATCAAACCAACTACTTTTTTATCTGGAATATGATCCAAATGAATGAATAAATTTAACATTCTCACTTTGGTAATCAAAGCGGAAATCCTGCTTTTTATTTGCGGTTTATCGTATTGATAAGGGATATTGTTATCCAACAACATGACTTTCTTTGAAATAGCTTCCGATTTTTTCTGAAAGGCACCTATGGTTTTTTTTGGTTTTTGAGCCAATTCGTCTAAAAACTGTCGAAATTCATTCCACGAAACGGCAACCGAATCAGCTGTTTCGTTAATCGGAGTATCATTAAAAACCCAACCTTCCTTTATATTAGAAAAAATGAGTTCTCTTTTTTCCATCTCTCTTTTATTCTCTACCAGACGTTTTTGATTCTCTTTTTGACAAGAGAACACCATAAACCCCAGAAAAAGGATCGCTATTATTCTATTTTGCATTTGAATTATCATTAAAGCACAAAGTTACAAAGTATATTAACAATTACGAACTCGTGTTTTTATATTAAAACCAAGTTGCTAGTTTGACTTTATTTGCTCTCATACACATTATTGGTTGCTTTCACATCGGCCATTAAACCGCTTGGATCTATGGTGATTTTTTTGATGTTTTTTAAGGCTTTCGCCAAAGTAAAACTGTAATTCGATTCGGCCCAAGCCCAATCTTTTAAGATAGTTCTTTGGATTTCCGGATTTGGATTTTCTTTTTCAAAATGCATCATCCGCAACGGAATGTAGAAACTCTCTTTTGTTCCGTCACTATATTCGACCAAAACATCAATTGGCATTGGCATTCTACCGATTCTCTCTAAATGGACAACTGTACTGTCCTCATTAGCCTTTACATCCGTAATTCCGTAATCAATCGTGTTGGTCGTTTGAGTCCAATCCGTCAAATACCAATCTAATTCTGCTCCCGAAACACGCTCGGCCGTTCTTTTGATATCATTTGGGGTAGGGTGTTTGAACTTGAAATCATGGTAATATCTTTTAACGGTTTCAGCTAATTTATCCTGACCAATTAAATACCCCAATTGCGACAAGAAAATACTTCCTTTAACATAAGATGAAATACTGTAGCTTCGGTTTTCATCATAGCGATCACTATGTGTCGTTTGTGATTGTTCTTTTCCTGAATTTACCAAATAATAATAGGCATTGTAATTTCCTTCGAATGGATTTTGTGCTTTTTTGGCAGCCAATTCATTCGTAGCTAAATCTTCTACATAAGTCGTAAAACCTTCGTCCATCCAAGGATGCTTAGCTTCATTAGAAGCTAAAATATGCTGAAACCAAGAATGTCCCAACTCATGAGTAGCCGTACCAAAAATACCTTCGAGCGTTCCATTTCCTAAAATCAACGTACACATGGCATACTCCATTCCGCCATCACCTCCTTGAATAAAGGAATATTGCTTGTATGGATAATCTCCAATGTTTTTATTGTAAAAATCCATTACCCTAACCATTAAAGGCTGTAATTTTTTCCAGTTCTCAATAATTTTAGAATTGTTCTTGTATATAAAATGCAAATCCACATCTTTAGGTCCTTTTACCACATCGTGCAAATATCCCTTATCGGCAGCCCAAGTAAAATCATGAACTTTAGGCGCCACAAAATGCCAAGTTAGTTTTTTAGTTCTCCTTGGATATTTTACCTCAACCCCATTGTCTTGATAACCATGACCTATTTCGTTAGGATTTTGCAGATAGCCTGAACCTCCTAAAACATACTCTTTGTCAATAGTTATTTTGACATCAAAATTGCCCCAAACTCCATGAAATTCTCTGGCAATGTATGGATCGGCATGCCAACCTTCAAAATCAAATTCGGCTATTTTAGGATACCATTGCGTCATGGATAACTCCACACCTTCGCTATTATTTCTGCCTGAGCGGCGAATTTGAACTGGAACCTGACCGTCAAAATCTAAGTTGAATGTTGATTTGCTATTTGGTAAAATTGGATTTGCTAATGTTACCTCGAGAATGGTCCCAACAGTTTTGGTCACTATCGAAATACCATCTTGTTGAAAATTGGTAATTTTAAGAAACCCTATTTCGTTCGATTTCAATTTCTCAATTCGACTTTCTTTTACATCCTTGCCATCAACCTTAATTTTAGTTATCATTCTACCATCAGGATCTTTGATATTATGCAAACGGGCATCCATTTCACTTCCCGGTTGAAAAGCATTGGGATACAAATGATAAAAAACACGCCTTAACGTATCCTGAGAATTATTGGTATAAACAAGTTCCTGTTTTCCATGGTATTGATACGTTTGAACATCCATGGAAACTTCCATTTTATAATCGGCTTGTTGTTGCCAATAAGCTGCATTTTGGGCAAAAACAGTCCCAACGGCAAACATCGAAATAAATATTAAAAAGTGCTTTTTCATCATCTGTTATAATAAAAAATGGAAGAGTTTGTGCTCTTCCATCATGGTGACCATTTTATTTTTTTAATTTTTAAACATCTTTCCGGCCAGCAATAAAGCATTATAGGCATTGACCATTTTGCCGGTTTTAGAACTATCGGTAGCCGATTTCTTTTCTTGATTTTCACCAACTTCTACTGTTACTGGCAAAGGCAATCCCGAATCCATTATAATTTGTTTTACTTGCGAAGCCTTTAATTTAGGATAATACGAACGAATTAATGCGGCAACTCCGGCTACATTTGGCGAAGCCATTGACGTCCCCTGTTCGTACTTGTATTTATTATTCGGTACAGATGCGTATATCTCGGTTCCAGGGGCATAGATATCTACATTAATTTTTCCGAAATTAGAAAATGACGCAATAACTTTTTCACCGTATTTATTATCCAAGGCTCCTATCGTCAAAACATTATGAGCAAATTCTGTTTTATTATCCTCGGTATCGTTAGGGAAATTAATATTTTTTTCAATATCAACGTCATGTCCATCATTTCCTGCAGCATGTACAATTAAAACATCTTTCTTTTCTGCATATTTTATGGCATCAAAAACCCATTGCTTATGAGTAGAGAAACTTTTTCCGAAACTTCCGTTGATTACTTTGGCACCATTATCAACTGCATAACGAATTGCCAAAGCGATATCTTTATCGTACTCATCTCCATTAGGCACGGCTCTAATGGCCATAATAGCTACATTATTTGCAATACCATCGCCACCTAAATTATTATTTCTTATTTGTGCAACAATTCCAGAAACGTGTGTTCCGTGCAAGGCTTCTTCTTTATCAGGACCGTAAACTACATTATTCCCGTATTGGGTCGTTTTTATGTCATCTGGATTGTCTCCCAGCACTTTTCTACCATCAAAATCTTTATTCAAATTATAATCCAATTGATCATAAATATATTTTCTATATTCTTCAAGTTCAGCATTGAATTTTGGCCCGGCTTGACCAATAACCTGGGTCATAATCCTTTTATTTCTATTCAACACCTCATCAGTGGTCTCCATATTTTGCAAGTCTTCCAATGAATATTCGTCTTTTTTTAAGTAATCTTGAATGCTTTTATTGGTACTCAACAAAAAATCTACTTGTTGTTTTCCTTCTAATGCTTTGTTATATTTTTCCTCATAATTGGCTAATGCTAATTTGTAGGTTTCAGAGCCATCATCTCCTTTCTTCAAAATTCGGGTTACCTCTAAATTTTCCAATACATCATCTCCCAGAAAATTCCAACCGTGAACATCATCTATATAACCATTCTTATCATCATCAATACCGTTATCTGGAATCTCTTTTTCATTAGTCCAAATCACTGGTTTCAAATCTTCATGGTCAATATCCACCCCTGAATCTATGATTCCGACAATCACTTTCTCTCCTTGTTTATCTTTCAATAATTCAGCGTAAGCTCTATCCACGCTCATGCCCGGAATCGTATCGTTTACCATATCCAAATGACTCCAACGCATTAATTCACTTTCTGTAAGAGCAGATTTCTTCTCTGTATTTAAGGGAATATGTATCGCATTAGAGACACTATTAATACTCGGAATCTGTTTTTGCGCTCCACAACCTACCAATACTAAAGCAGAGAAGGCAGACAGAACGATTGGCTTAATACTATTCATGTACATTATTTTAAAATTTGGGACTAAAATAATTCATTTCCATTCAAATAAAATCAGGATTAACGCTACCTTAAGATTTTATGAGAACAGCGTATTGATGAAATTAATTAAATAATCTTTTTTTATTCATTCTTTTCGCCATCAATAACGCATTATAAGCATTGACAATTTTTCCGGTTTTTGATATTTCGGTGAAAAGTCGCTTGTCAATCAGTTTTCCTGCTACAATAACATCGAATGGGATAGCTACACCAGAATCCATCAAGATATGTTTCACTTGTTGGGCTGATAATTTTGGATAATACGAACGTATCAAGGCTGCCACACCGGCAACATTGGGTGCTGCCATTGAGGTTCCCTGCAAATATTTGTAGGTATTATTGGGTGTTGTAGCATAAATTTTAACTCCCGGTGCAAAAACATCCACATTGATTTTTCCGATATTGGAAAATTTCGCCACCATTTTATCACCGTATTCAAAATTTAACGCTCCGATGGTAATCATATTATCGGCGAACTCTGTTTTTTTATCGGCTGAATCATTCGGGAAATTATCAAAAAAATCAATGTCTTTGGCATCATTCCCAGCAGCATGAACAATCAACACGTCTTTTTGTTCCGCATATTTTATGGCATCAAAAACCCATTGTTTGTGTGGTGAAAATGCTTTACCAAAACTACCATTGATTACTTTGGCTCCATTATCCACTGCATAACGAATTGCCAAAGCGATGTCTTTATCGTATTCATCTCCATCAGGAACAGCTCGAACGGTCAGGATTTCAACATTGTTTGCAATTCCGTCACTCCCCAAGTTATTATTTCTAACTTGGGCTACAATACCCGCGACATGAGTTCCATGAACGGCTTCATTTTTGTCTGGTCCTATCACATTGTTATTTCCGTATTTTAAATCAGAGATATCTTCTGGATTATCTCCCAAAACTTTTCGGTAATCTGTAAATGGAATATCCGTTGATGCAATCAATTCTTCATAATTTTTTTTCTGTTTTTCCAGTGCCCCTTTTAAATCCGACAATGGCATCCCAATGGCAAAAAGTTGTTGTATCGTCGTTTTGTTTTTTTGTATTATCGAATCTTGGGACTCAATCGCTTTTACATCTTCGAAGGAATAATTTGGTTTTCCAAAGTAATTGGTTAAAATAGAATCACCTATTTTTAAGCTCAACAACATTTGCTCCATTCGAATTTTACCACTTTGGGCCTCGGCAATTTTCTTGGCTTTTAGCTTTCTTGCTTCTTGATACGTTTGCTCGTCAACCAAACTTTTATCATTGATAATTCTATCAAATTCGTAGTTTTCTTTGGTAATATCACCTAAAAAATTCCACCCATGTATATCATCTATATAGCCGTTTTTATCGTCGTCAATTCCGTTGCCTGGCATTTCTTTGGCATTGGTCCAAATCACTGATTTTAAATCTTCGTGCTCGATGTCTACCCCTGAATCTATAATTCCAACGATTACTTTTACCCTTTTTTTCTTTTTTAACAATTCAGCATAGGCTTTGTCTACACTCATTCCCGGAATGGTATCTTGAACAATATCTAAATGACTCCAACGCTTTAATTCGTCATCTTTTATAGACGATTTTTTGAAATTTGCAGGGGCACTTATGGCAATTGTTGCTTCAGATTTTGAAACTTTTTTGAAAGCGCCACATCCAGCAAAAGAAAAAACGGCAAAAATGAAGATTGAAATTGACTTAATCCTATGCATTATATATGTTGATTATTTTTTTCAAAAATAACTGATTTTGGCTTAACTTGTTTGTAGTTAACACTACCTTAAGACCTCTTCACAAGTAAAAACTTCCTTTAATCGAACCCCTTTTTCGGTATTTTGAACCGTTATGATTTCGTTATGGGCATCGTGTTCCAAAAACAGATAATAATTATTGGCTACGGCCGCATCCATAAATTTTGTTTTTTCTGGCATCGTCAAAAGAGGTCTGGTGTCATAGCCCATCACATACGGAATGGGAATATGTCCAGCCGTTGGCAATAAATCAGCACAAAAAACGATAGTTTTCCCTTGAAATTGAATGTGTGGAATCATCTGTTTTTCGGTATGTCCATCCACAAATAAAATTCCAAAACCCAACTCCGAAGTGGGCATGAAATCGCCTTCTGGTCTTTGGATAAATTGCAAATGACCACACTCTTGCATTGGTACTATATTTTCGGATAAAAAAGAGGCTTTTTCCCGGGCATTCGGTTTGGTAGCCCATTCCCAATGATTTTCATTGGACCAAAATACCGCATTTTTAAACGCTGGCTCAAAACCTGTTTTGGATTCATTCCACTGAATACTGCCACCACAATGATCGAAATGCAAATGGGTCAGAAACACATCGGTAATATCATCCCGATGAAACCCATATTTTGCCAAAGACTTATCCATAGAATGGGATCCCCAAAGCGAATAATAGCCAAAAAATCTCTCCGATTGCTTATTGCCCATTCCGGTATCAATCAGAATCAGCCTATTTCCATCTTCAACCAACAAACATCTGGCAGCAATGTCAATTAAATTGTTTTCATCGGCAGGATTGGTTCTATTCCAAATTGTTTTGGGTACCACACCAAACATAGCGCCACCATCCAATTTAAAATTTCCTGTTTCTATAGGGTAGAGTTTCATTTTTTTGTTTTTTGGATAAGACACAAAGTTAAGAAATTCGTACGCCAATACTCCTTTCAAATAGCTTTTATCTATTTTGGAATTAGTTATAAAAATGTTATCAATTATGGAAAAAGGTTTTTATATACTATCTTTGTGGTTAATTTAGACAAAATCAATATAACAATGATAAAAGTTTCTGATACTGCCAAAAAGAAAATCATCGACTTGATGAAAGATGATGGCTTTGACGCTGCTAAAGACTACGTAAGAGTAGGTGTCAAAAGCGGTGGATGCTCGGGCTTGTCTTATGATTTGAAGTTCGACAAAACCAAAGGTGAAGACGATAAAATTTTTATTGACAACGATATTACCATTGCCGTAGAAAAAAAATCATTCCTTTATTTAGCCGGAACCATTCTTGAATTCTCTGGGGGATTAAACGGAAAAGGATTTGTTTTCAATAATCCAAATGCAAGTAGAACTTGTGGTTGTGGAGAGAGTTTCTCACTTTAAAATTTAGATAAAATAATAAAGCTTAATTTTTCAATTTTTGAATCATTAAACTTTTCAATTTAAAATTATGTCAAAATATACAGAAGACGATTTAAAAATCGAACTCGAAAATAAAGAATACGAATACGGATTTTATACCGAATTAGAATCGGACACTTTCCCTATTGGGTTAAATGAAGATATCGTTCGTGCCATTTCGCTTAGAAAAGAAGAACCACAATGGATGACCGATTGGCGTATTGAGGCTTTTCGCGCTTGGCAAGAAATGACTGAGCCAGAATGGGCCAACGTACATTATGAAAAACCTGATTTTCAAGCTATTTCTTACTACTCGGCTCCTAAAAAAGTGGATCCAAACAAAACGCTGGACGATGTAGATCCAGAGCTTTTGGAAATGTACAAAAAGCTTGGAATCTCTGTTGACGAACAAAAATTGATGAATAATGTCGCTATGGATATTGTTGTCGATTCTGTTTCGGTGGCGACCACTTTCAAAAAGACATTAGGAGAAAAAGGAATTATATTCATGAGTATTTCTGAAGCCATTAAAGAGCATCCAGAATTAGTCCGTAAATATTTAGGAACTATTGTTCCGCAAAAAGACAACTTTTATGCCGCATTGAATTCGGCTGTTTTCTCGGACGGTTCTTTCTGTTATATTCCAAAAGGAGTTCGTTGTCCAATGGAACTTTCGACTTACTTTAGAATCAATCAAGCCGGAACCGGACAATTTGAAAGAACACTGTTAATTGCCGATGAAGGAAGTTATGTATCTTACCTAGAAGGTTGTACTGCTCCGAGTCGTGATGAAAATCAATTACACGCAGCAGTAGTGGAATTAATTGCGTTGGATAATGCCGAAATCAAATATTCTACCGTACAAAACTGGTATCCTGGAAACAAAGAAGGAAAAGGTGGGGTTTTCAATTTTGTGACCAAAAGAGGTTTATGCGAGAAAAACGCAAAAATATCTTGGACACAAGTAGAAACTGGTTCTGCCGTAACTTGGAAATATCCTTCTTGTATTTTAAAAGGAGATAATTCAGTAGGTGAATTTTATTCAATTGCCGTAACCAATAATTTCCAACAAGCCGATACGGGAACCAAAATGATCCATTTGGGTAAAAACACCAAATCGACTATCATTTCTAAAGGAATTTCTGCCGGACAATCACAAAACAGTTACCGTGGTTTAGTGCAAATTAGCGCGAGAGCAGATAACGCCAGAAACTTTTCACAATGTGATTCCTTATTAATGGGTAACAATTGTGGGGCGCATACTTTCCCTTATATCGAAAGTAAAAATCCAACTGCCAAAATAGAACATGAGGCTACGACGAGTAAAATTGGTGAAGACCAAGTTTTCTATTGTAACCAACGTGGAATTCCAACCGAGAAAGCCATTGCCTTAATCGTAAACGGTTTCAGTAAAGATGTATTGAATAAGTTGCCAATGGAATTTGCAGTTGAAGCACAAAAATTATTAGAAATTTCGTTAGAAGGTTCAGTAGGTTAATCATAAATCAAAGTATAAAACACATTCGAAAAATGTTAAGCATAAAAAATTTACACGCCTCCATTGGAGACAAAGAAATATTAAAAGGAATAAACCTTGAAGTAAAAGCAGGAGAAATTCATGCGATAATGGGACCAAACGGTGCCGGAAAAAGTACTCTAGCCTCTATAATTGCCGGAAACGAAAATTATGAAGTAACAGACGGAGAAATCATCTTAGAAAACGAAGATATCTCTGAATTGGCTCCTGAAGAAAGAGCCCACAAAGGAATCTTTCTTTCGTTTCAGTACCCAGTGGAAATCCCGGGTGTTTCGGTTACGAACTTCATGAGAACCGCTATCAACGAAACACGCAAAGCCAACGGTCAGGAAGAAATGCCGGCCAATGAAATGCTTAAAGTAATTCGTGAAAAATCAGAATTATTGGAAATTGACAGAAAGTTTCTTTCACGTTCACTTAACGAAGGTTTTTCGGGTGGAGAGAAAAAACGTAACGAAATTTTCCAAATGGCAATGCTAGAACCAAAATTGGCTATCCTTGACGAAACCGATTCTGGACTGGATATTGATGCGCTTCGTATTGTTGCCAATGGGGTTAACAAACTGAAAAGCGACAAAAACGCAATCGTGGTGATTACACACTACCAAAGATTATTAGACTATATCGTTCCCGATTTTGTTCACGTATTATACAATGGTAGAATTGTAAAATCTGGTGATGCATCACTAGCACACGAACTGGAAGAAAAAGGATACGACTGGATTAAAGCAGAAAATTAGTTTGCAGTTTACAGTTTACAGTTTGCAAAACTCATAGCTTATAACTCACAACTCATAACTACCTAAAATGGAATTGAAAGAAAAATTACTATCGTCTTTTATGGCTTTTGAAGAGCGTGTTGATGTTCACTCTGAACTTCATGATGTTCGTACTTCCGCTATAAAAAACTTTGAAGATAAAGGCTTCCCAACCAAAAAAGACGAAGCTTGGAAATACACTTCGTTAAACGCCATCCTGAAAAATGACTTTACCGTTTTTCCAAAGCAAGAAAGTGCAATTGAATTTAATCAAGTAAAAAAATACTTCATACACGAAATCGACACCTATAAAGTGGTGTTTATTGACGGTGTTTTTAGTTCCCATTTGTCTTCAACGACACATGACGGAATCGATGTTTGTTTGATGTCTTCGGCATTGACCAAACCAAAATACAAAATGGTAATCGATACTTACTTTAATAAAATTGCGAGCAAAGACGAAAGTTTGACCTCATTGAATACGGCTTTCGCCAATGAAGGAGCGTATATCAATATTCCAAAAAGTAAAGTGGCCGATAAGCCTATTGAGATTATGTATTTCTCTACGGGTAATGAGGCTGCACTAATGACACAGCCAAGAAACTTAGTGATTGTGGGTGAAAATTCACATGTTCAAATCATCGAACGTCACCAAAGTTTAAGCGAAAATCCAGTGTTAACCAATTCGGTAACGGAGATTTTTGCACAAAAACGCGCCATTGTGGATTATTACAAAATTCAAAATGACAATCTTGAAGCGAATCTAATCGACAATACTTACGTTTCACAAAAACAGGAAAGTCACGTTTATGTACACACGTTCTCTTTTGGAGGAAATCTGACTCGAAACAATTTGAATTTTTATCATTTTGGAGAACGTTTGACCAGTACCTTAAACGGAATCACGATTATTGGCGACAAGCAACACGTAGACCATTATACATTGGTAAAACACTCCGCTCCAAATTGTGAGAGTTTCCAAGATTATAAAGGAATCTTCTCTGATCGTTCTACCGGAGTTTTCAACGGAAAAGTATATGTGGAGAAAGAAGCGCAAAAAACCAACGCGTTCCAAAAAAGCAATAACATCTTATTGAGTGACAAAGCAACTATCAACGCGAAACCTCAATTGGAGATTTTTGCCGATGATGTAAAATGTTCTCACGGTTGTACCGTAGGTCAATTGGATGAAACGGCCATGTTCTACATGCAACAACGCGGAATCCCTAAGAAAGAAGCCAAAGCTTTATTGATGTATGCGTTCTCGAATGCGGTTATCGAAGGCATTAAAATACCGGAATTAAAAAAACGAATCACCACGATTATCGCCAACAAATTGGGCGTGAAATTAGGATTTGATTTGTAATATTTCCAATTTTAAAACAATAAATAAACCGAACTGTATTTTCTAAAAATAGTTCGGTTTTATTTTTATTCATTGGATCAACAAAACAGTTCAATAAACCAAAAATTCATAAAATTGTAGCTACAAAAGCCTAAGTTTTACTACTTTTGTATTTAGAATTTTTCTAAATAATTATGCTGGACATTCAAAAAATAAGAGCCGATTTCCCTATCCTTTCCCAGAAAGTAAACGGAAAACCATTAGTATATTTCGATAACGGAGCCACATCGCAAAAACCACAAGTCGTGATTGATGCGATTTCAAAATACTATCAGGAAATTAACGCCAATATTCACCGTGGGGTGCATACTTTGAGCCAACTGGCCACTGATGCGTATGAAATTTCCCGTGGAAAAATTCAAAATCACATCAAT
This sequence comes from Flavobacterium sp., assembly GCA_023259675.1. Classification (GTDB taxonomy): domain Bacteria; phylum Bacteroidota; class Bacteroidia; order Flavobacteriales; family Flavobacteriaceae; genus Flavobacterium. The sequence goes on along the minus strand of JALRGT010000007.1, from coordinate 9,573 downwards.
GCCAAATTCGCTCACGAAGTGCTTTTTACCTCAGGAACGACTTTTGGAATCAATCTGGTTGCTAACGGATTTGCCGCTATTTTAAAACCAGGGGACGAAGTGATGGTTTCTTCTTTGGAACACCACAGTAATATTGTGCCTTGGCAAATGTTGTGCGAGAAAACGGGAGCGAATCTAAAAGTCATTCCGATGAATGAAGACGGCGAATTAATTATGTCCGAATACGATAAATTACTTTCGGAGAAAACCAAAATCGTAACCGTAAATCATATCTCGAATGCGTTAGGAATTGTCAACCCAATCAAATACATGATTGACAAAGCCCATGAAGTGGGAGCTGCAATCTTAATCGATGGTGCTCAGGCTGTTCCTCATCTAAAACCGGATGTTCAGGAATTGGATTGTGACTTTTATGCTTTTTCAGGTCATAAAATGTGCGGCCCAACGGGAACCGGAATTTTATACGGAAAAGAAGCTTGGTTGAATAAATTACCGCCTTATCAAGGGGGTGGCGAAATGATTAAGGAAGTGACTTTCGAGAAAACCACTTATGCCGATTTGCCTCATAAATTTGAAGCAGGAACACCTAACATTGCTGGCGGAATTGTCTTGGGAACTGCCGTTGATTACCTCAACGAAGTAGGTTTTGACAATATCCAACAACAGGAAAAAGAATTATTGGAACACGCAACCCAACGTCTCTTGGAGATTGAAGGTTTAAAAATCTTTGGCACTGGAGCGAACAAAACTTCTGTAATTTCGTTTAACATCGATGGAATTCATCCGTATGACATTGGCACCATAATTGACAAATTAGGTATAGCTGTCAGAACTGGTCACCATTGTGCGCAACCGATTATGAATTTCTTTTGTATTCCCGGAACCATCAGAGCTTCCTTTGCTTTTTATAATACCAAAGAAGAAATTGATACCATGGTTGAGGCTGTGAAAAAAGCACAAATGATGCTCTCTTAAAATTATAATTTTATGAAATTACTATCTTTATTATTCTTGAGTATTATTCTGGGAAAAGGCTGTGAAGGCGATGCACAACAAGACATCACAAAAGCTAAAATAGAATATGTTGCCAATACCAGAGGTTTTTATCGAAAAATAATTGTCGAAAATCAAGAAGCAACAATCACAACAGAACGGAATAGTAAAGAAAAACCGGTGGTTACCAAAATAACTGATGAAGATTGGGGAATTTTGGCAAAAGCCTTTGAAGAGTTAAATTTGGAGGAATTGAAGGATTTGAAATCACCAACGGAAAAACGACTCTATGACGGAGCAGCCATAGCTCATCTAAAAGTTACCTACAAAGGATACGATTATGAATCGTCTGCTTTTGATCATGGAATTCCGCCATATGAAATCAAAAAAATAGTAAATAAAATAAATTCGTTTGTAAAACAGAATGATGAATATTAAAGAAATACAAGAAGAAATAGTAGATGAATTCTCCATGTTTGATGACTGGATGCAACGTTATGAATACATCATCGAACTGGGAAAAAATCTTCCGTTAATACAAGAAGAATATAAAACCGATGACAACCTGATTAAAGGATGCCAATCGAAAGTGTGGCTAAAAGGAGAACAGGTAGACGATAAAATCGTTTTCACTGCCGATAGTGACGCTATATTGACCAAAGGAATTATTGCCATTTTGATTCGGGTTTTTTCAAACCAAAAACCTTCGGATATCATTGATGCCGAAATGAGTTTTATTGATGAAATTGGTTTAAAAGAACATCTGTCTCCAACACGCGCCAACGGATTGGTTTCGATGATCAAAAACATAAAGATGTATGCTTTGGCATTCAATTCTAAAAACTGATTTTAATTAAACATATAAGTCATACAAGTTTTTTTACTAAATAAATTAAAACCGTTTTTGTCATTCCGACAAAGGAGGAATCACATCATAAAAATAAAAAATGTGATTTCTCGTCCCTCGAAATGACAACCTCCACGGAAATTCTTCAGTAATAGTATATGATTTTATATGAAGTATAAAAAATAAATTAATAAGATTATGACACAAGAAATAGACACAAACGAATTAGGGGAATCTATCGTAAAAAAACTCAAAACCATTTACGATCCGGAGATTCCTGTAGATATTTACGAATTAGGATTGATTTATGACGTCATGGTCAACACTGATTATGAGGTAAAAATCCTGATGACATTAACATCTCCAAACTGCCCTGTGGCCGAAAGTTTGCCAAAAGAAGTGGAAGAAAAAATAAAATCTATTGAGCATGTAAAAGATGCCGATGTAGAAATTACTTTCGATCCGCCTTGGAGTAAAGATTTAATGAGCGAGGAAGCAAAATTAGAATTGGGAATGCTTTAAAAACTAGTATTCAGTGGGCAGTAGCAGTAGGCAGTTTCCGTTGCAACTGATCACTGGAAACTAAATACTGAACACTTAAAAAATGGACGAAATAATAAATAAAGTTGCCAACAGTGCCTTGGAAGTCTTCGACCTTGAAGATTACTACCCAAAAGGGATTCGGACGCAAATCGATATTTCACAATGGCTTTTGGAAGGATTTTTATTGAAAGAAAAAGAATTTAGAGAGCAGCTCAAAAATCACGATTGGTCCCAATATCAAGATCAATTGGTGGCGATTCATTGCAGTACCGATGCGATTGTTCCAGCGTGGTCTTCTATTTTGGTTGCCGTACAACTGGCGCCGTATGCCAAAAAAATCATCAACGGAACACTGGAAGATTTGGATGCTTCGTTGTATGAAGAATTGCTTCCTAAAATTGATTATTCGGTTTATAAAGACAAATCAGTTATCATAAAAGGCTGTTCCAGAAAACCGGTTCCTATGCGTGCTTATATTTTGGCAGCGCATTATTTACAACCTTTTGCTAGAAGCATTATGTATGGCGAAGCCTGTTCGGCCGTGCCTTTATATAAAGCACCTAAAAAGACATAAACCTAATATTTATTGAATCAAATGCTACTTTTTAAGTAGCATTTTTTTTATATTTACTATTCATAAACCCCATAAAAGCATGAAAAAACTTCTACTTACCTTCGTTTTTATACTTTCCATCCTTTCGATAGAAGCGCAAGAAACCGAAAAGGATTCCACTAAACTTTGGACAAAAAAAGGAAATGTTTCCATACTTTTCAATCAGTCAGCCTATAATAAGCAATGGCTCGGCGGAGGAACGTCGAATGTGGCAGGGAATTTTGGACTGAATTATGATTTCAACTATAAAAAAGGCGGTGTGGTCTGGGACAATAAATTTATTGTGGCCTATGGTTTAAGCAAAATAAAAGGCAACGAGAAATCGGCCAAAACCGATGATCGTTTAGAACTCAATTCGCTTTGGGGCAAAAAAGCAACCGGCAATTGGTATTACTCCATCTATTTTAATTTCAAAACCCAGATGGATGTTGGTTATGATAAAAATGAAACCCTGATTTCCCATTTCTTCTCTCCAGCCTATTTTCAAATGGGTCCCGGTTTTTTATGGAAAAAAGACAACAACCTTAGCGTCAATTTTGCTCCGACTGCCGCCAAACTCATTGTGGTTCACCCCCACTTTACTGATTTGGGGTCTTCTTTTGGAGTCTTGCAGGGAGATGCCACCCGATTTGAATTTGGAGCCAGTATCAGCGCCCATTATAAGGTGGTAATTATGACCAATGTCACCATGGAAAACCGTCTGAATTTGTATTCTAATTATTTGGATAATCCTCAAAACGTAGATATCAATTACCAAATGAATCTAATGATGAAAATCAACAAATACCTTTCGGCCAATGTAGCGATGCAAGCCATTTATGACGATAACTCTATTAAAGCCGTTCAAGTAAGCGAAGTCTTTGGACTGGGCGTAAATTTTGGATTCTAAGAAATATAATTTATGATACACAAATCCCTTTTGAAGTTGATTCAAAAGGGATTTTTCACTTACTGCTATGGTTATTTCTCTATATTTTAACCCTCAATACTAACGAATGAAGAATGGCTTCAAGTAACTTTTAGTCGTTTAACAAACAATTTAGTTAGTCTATTAAGACAAGTAAGCTCTAATAATAAACTAAAACCAAACAAAAGTTACACTTACCAAAAAAAAGGACAGCTACTCTGCTCCTACTTTCGTGAAATAATGGATATATTTTCAACATAAATTTTTCGAGTAAACTTGGTACATTACCCGTCCTTCTCCACCTATGGACTCTGCAAAACCTCTGGAAGTCTCATTGCTTTCATTTACCGGATAATACAAACTGCTTTTCAAACCAAGACTTTCATGATATTCATAAAGTTTCAAGGCAATGGCTTTGGCAATTCCTTTTCCCTTGTATTCGTTTAAGACTCCAATTCCCAGAATCCCGGCTCTTTCAAATTTTTTAGCCCGTGTCAATAATTTGAATATGTCGAATAATCCAACACTCCCGTTGAAACTGCGAAATAACGGTGTCAAATCTGGTAAAGCAAAGCAAAAACCAACCGCTTTCCCATCGACTTCAGCAAACAGAATTTGCCGTGCATCCAAGATGGCTTTCATGGGGCCAAAAAACTCTATCATGGCATCATTTCCCATCGTGGTAAATTCCCATTCCTCAACAAAGGTTGCGTTCAAAAGCGCTGCCAAAGTTTCGATATCCTTGTTCCAATTCTTTTTTGAAATTGGTCTGATGGTAGCCATTTGATAATTGGCGTATCGCTGTTTGGCTTGCTGATATTTTGTACTCGCAAAATCAACTTCGTAATACCATAAAGGGTAAGTCGCTTTATAGTCTAAACTTTCTACATACGATTGATAATAGGCAGGATACCAAGGAAACGGAAACATGGGACTTTCATCAAAAGCAGTAACCAAAACCCCCATACTTAATGGAGCCCCGCCATTGGCAGGTGCGATTACTTTGGTCACTCCTTTTTCTTTCAGCCATTTTTCAGCAGACTGTATCATTTCATCCACTTCTGGAAAGCAATCTTCAGCTACCACAAAAAATCCGATAAAACCGGTTCCGGGTTGTTTCTCAATCTGGAATCTTTTGTTGATGATTGCTGCACAGCGACCAACATCCTGTCCGTCCTTAGTAACGACAAACAAACAAAATTCCATTTCTTTAAAAAGCAGTGATTTTTTGGTCAACAACTTTATCACATCATCATCAATTTCAGAGATAAAAAGTGGATAGTTTTTCATTAGTTTTCGTTCCAATGACACAAAGCGTTTTAAAGCTGATTTATCCGAAGGATCAATCGTGGAGACATGAGTTGCATTCATTCTAGTAGCATTTAATGAAGCCTACTCTAATCGGTTTTCAGCATCCCCGTTTTTTCTTGTCAAAATGTAGGGTTCATAGGTATTTTTAAAGGAATTAACATCCTCTGGAATAATTCACAAAACGAGATTACCCATAGTCTTTTGAAAAACAACGGTTTATACCAAACCAATTTACAACAAAAAACAATAATTTTATCAAAATTTTTAAATGGATGGGGATGCATTTAATTTTATTCCGCTGTTTGTCAAATACCATAAGAAGGGATTGACTACTAAAGTTAAACAAATAACGATTTTAATGAATCCTGATTTTTTTTGTGTACTTTCATAAAAAAAAAGAAAAAACTTTAAATTTTTAATATTTCTAAATTATATCAACTCACTACTATTTTGTCTTCACTAAAAAAGAATACCTATGAAAAAAATCATCCCAATACTATTTCTTATCTGCTGTCCCTTTACAATTGTATTGGCTCAAAACGCAACCGTTTGCATTCCCGGTTCACAAATAAGAAAAATCACAAGTAACATTGTTTCTGGACAAGAATATGAACTGCAGATTTCGTTGCCTTCCGGTTATGAAAAAAGCAATAAAAAATACCCCGTTGTTTATCTTATGGATTCACAATGGGATTTTCCGTTGGTAACTTCTATTTATGGCGAGCAGTATTTTGACGGATTTATTCCAGAAGTTATCCTTGTTGGTGTTACATGGGGAGGAGTCAATCCTAATCCGGATAGTTTGCGCGCCAGAGATTATACGCCAACCAAAGAAGCCCGATTGACACAAAGTGGAGGAGCAGATAAATTTCTTGATTTTATGAAGACTGAATTATTTCCTTTTATAGAATCTAATTATAGAGTTGATACCGAAAACAGGAGTTTGATGGGCTGTTCTCTGGGTGGACTTTTTACAATATACACGATGTTTACCCATACCGAGATGTTTTCAGGTTACATAGCCGCAAGTCCTGCTGTAGGTTGGGATAATGAGATTTTGTACCAGTTCGAAAAAGTATTTTCCAAAAAAACGTTGGCCAAACCGATTCGCCTATACATGACTGTTGGGGATGTTGAAAGAGGCAGACCCATTTTTGAAAAACTCAGCAATTTTATAATTAAAAATCAATATCCAAATCTTTCTGCTAAATCCAAAGTACTAGAAAACACCGGGCATTCAGGGACAAAAACCGAAACTTATTCAAGAGGATTACAATATGTTTTTGAAAGAAATAAATTGAACTTAAACAGTGAAATAATAAAGAAATACGTGGGGATTTATCAATCTGCCAATGGCGAAAAAGTGGAAATAAAGAACGAAAAAAACCAGTTAACCTTTTATTATTCTGAACAAAACAAAGTGCCTCTTTTTGTAGATACCGAAAAACATTTTTACGGAATACATGAATTTTTCAATATTTACTTCAACGAGACTAATGGTAAAATAACTGGATTTGATTTAGCACTTTTTGGAGGAACACAAACGTTGAAAAAACTCTAATTTTATTCCATACTCTGATCGTTTTTTTCTTTTCAATTTTTTTATTACCCATATGATTTTCATCATATATAAAGCTTTTTTAAAGCTGTTATTTTGCTCCAAAATAGATGCGAAGTAAAACTGAAAAAAAGTATTATGTTGATGTTTAGAATTATACTATTTGCCGTTCTATTCCCTTTCATTGGTTTTGGACAAGTTCAAAATGAAAAAACAATTAACCAGCAAACGCAATCATGGATTAGTCTAAATAGCGCGATTACATATAATGAACATTGGGGATTGCTGGCAGATTTTCACATTAGAAGGAATGATTTTGTAAATTCGGATAGTTTTTACTTGGTTAGAGGAGCTGTAGCTTATACAACCAACACCAAAGAAATATTGGCTTTGGGATATGGACATATGTGGGTTGCTCCATCGACTCCTTCCTACAGTACTTTTTCGAATGTGGATTTGACTTACCAATTGTTTCAGTTTAACTCAAAAATGGGCAAGGTATCAGTCTTGAATCGGTTTCGAAATGAACAATGTTGGCAACAAATCATGGCTAATGATAGTTGGTCAGGAGATAAGAAATTTACAGACCGCGTTCGGTATTTGATCAGTTTTACTATCCCAATTTTCAAGAAAAAATCATTGCCATCATTGGTTATTTCCGATGAGATTTTATTCCAATTTGGTAAGGATGTTGTTTATAATACATTCGATCAAAACCGTTTTTTTATCGGAATCAAAGAGACTATAAGCCCTACTCTTTGTTTTGATTTAGGATACATGAATGTCTATCAGGAAAAAAAATCAGGCTATCAATATGATATGAACCACACCCTGCGATTGTTTTTTTATTTTAAAAATAAAACGCATTCTTTAACCCCTTCTGAACACCATTCTTAAAGGAATGAAAAAGGGTCTCACTGTACTTTTCAGAAAATAATCTAAATAGCGATAACGAACTGGCGACACAATGGCATCAAGTTGCTCTTTTAATAAGACGAATTGTAAACGAGAACGATAGGGAAACTATTTACCACACGAAAGGATTCATGTGGCAGCGGGGGAGTAAATGCAGGATAATAATTAATTTCTTAAAGTATTTAGTGATTAATTAAAAGACTTTAAAAAAAAGTAATAATAAACAAATAATATATAAACCATATTGCTATAAAAAACAGCCCAAAATATAAATTGTTTAAATTTTTACTTAAGTCCTTTTTAATAAAAAGGCGATACAAAATCCAACCTATGAAAACAATTGTTAAACCTATTGCTACCCATCCCATATATTAACTATTTTTATGATTAATTTTTAATTTACTGTAATTTTCTCGTCATTTTTTTTTCGCATAACCACTAACGTTCCCGGGCTTTGCGTTCGGGCGGGTTACGAAGCACAAAGTTTCAATTTATTCCTAAAGTTTATTAGAAGCACAAAGCTCCAAATTTACACGTCAGCCCGCCTGACGCAAAGCCCGTGTTATGCGGTCGTGCTTTCTTCTGTATTGTTTGTCCAACAGTCAATATTCAGGTGAATTCCACTTTGTCCAAGTCTTACCATTTCTTGAGGATGAAATTCCATTCCACATTGTTGGTCATATTCATAGAGCTTCCAAAATAGAATTTTATCTCTTGTCACACCAAGTTTTTCAAGGTCAGCAAATTTCGGTTCTATAATGTCAAGGAAATTATTGATAAAATCAAAGTATGGGTCTGTTTCAGTTTCTGTCACCATATACATCCAAGAACTATATCTGTAGTCCGAAGTCTTGTCCTTTTCACTTTCTGTTGGCTGAAGTCCTAATAAATCTGTCACACTATTATAAGTTTCCGCATTATTGTCAGTGTCTATAAATAATTGATAGTACTTCATTTTATTGTGTTTGTCTTAGCATACCGCGTAACTACTTAATATGCGCATAAAACAAATTAGTTTTAATCTAAATTAGCATGTTATACGCATGTTTTGTTTCACATTATTATTCAAATATATCATTTTTTTCTTATAAACAGTTTATAAAATTGCAATGCAAAAATCAATGGTTATTAGTACCACAAAACCGCAAGAGGGATGGCAGCGGAAATCCTTTTATGTAGCGTAGCGAAATAAAAGATTGCAGCGAACAGCCCGACCCTGCCGCAACGGAGTGAAGGCTGGGGCATGCCCAAAAAAAAATCCCTCTTGAAAATTTCAAAAGGGATTGTATTGCTTTTATGTTCTTATACTGCGCTACTATTAGTTTTTTTATTAAAAAGGTTCTCGATACATTTTTTGCTTCATTTCATTACGCAAAAAACACTCGAACTGACGTTTTTAATAATTGCACCCAATGGATTAAAATAATAAAAACAGATTAAAAAAAAATATGAAAAAACTAATTACAGTCCTTTTACTATTGTTTGCCATGTTTCAATCTGCTGAGTTCATTGTAACAATACCAGTATTATTTTCAACAAACCATCGCATGAATAATTCTAATGGAGGAGTATTATGCTCTATAATTTCTTTATGATACTCTGTTGTAATCATTTCTCCAATTTTGAAATTAGAGATATCCGTATTTTTAAAAGACCAATAAATGGACCTCATTGCATTGTCAGATTTGAGTAAGTCAATCAATGTTTTAAAATAGACAGAATCACCCTTATTCTCATCACTGCATCTAATGATAACATTTCGGCGGTCACCCTTACTTGTAACAACTGGGTCAACTGTATTTGTATTTTGAATAAATCGATGGAATGATTTAATTTGAAATGCGGTTCTTCCTTTTGGATTAATAGTGATTGATTCATCAGTGATT
>JALRGT010000079.1 GCA_023259675.1 Flavobacterium sp. | reverse complement strand
CTTTGAACTCCGGTAAAATCATATTTTCAAAACTTTCTCCCGGAATCGTTTGATTGTAATCTTTCTCCCAAATTCCGGTTGTTGTTCCTTTAATTCGGTTTTTCCAAACATGATAAGGCCCATTTCCTAACCATTTGATACTTTCTACCCCTTCTTCAGGAAAATCAAAAGTAATACCAAAAGCATCTACTTTGTCCTGGAAAAATGCCCCATCAAAACCATTATTGGCTCCCGCATCTTTTAAAGCCAGCATTTCCATTTTTAAACGTCCGTCAGCGGTTAAAGTCCATTTGATACTCTTAATTCCACCTACGTAGTTTACCGTACACACCACTTCATTATTCTGAACAGTAGTTTCTACATTCTTCACTTCGGCTTTCATACCAATAGGGGTTGGACCATTCGTCAAAGGAACAATTCCGCTTTTATTTTTAACCGAAATAATTTTTCCTGTTTTTTTATCCAATGAAAGCTGAACATCCTTGCTGATAAGAGAAACTGAAGTTGCTTCATCTTTTAAACTCACTTTTGCTTTTGATTCTTTTTTCAACAAAAACTTCTCAGCAAAATAATCGCCTTTGTGGATAGGCCATGACCAGGTATAAATCTCTCTTCCATACTGATCATAAGCTGAAATTTCAATCCAATCTCCTTCAAAGAAGTTTGTCGCGACTGGAATTTTTATTTTCGAAGTTTCTCCTGGTTCAATAGAAGGAATTTCGATTTTTCCTTGGTCTAAAACAGAAGTTGAATTGGTTCCATAGAAAGCATTTTTATCTCCTTTTACCACTTTGTAATCCATAGAACAACTATTCAAATTGGTATAGATATAATCATTAGTGATAAAAAATGCGCCATCAAACTTAGGCGTAATACTCAATGGCGCAAATTGTATAGGTGACCAAATTTCTTTTATAGCAAAGAAACTGCCTTCTTTTTCACGATGTGGCCCTAAAACACCATCGGCAGCCAGAGAACCTTTCGAATCAAATTGTTCTTTTCCCGTCCAATCTACTCTCTTTACGGCTTCATCGCAGAAAACCCAGATAAACCCACCGGCAAACAACGGACTTTCTTTAAAATGATTCCAAAAATCTTCTAATCCTGCTCCTCCTCCGTTATCATAAGTAGCATGCATGAATTCTGTAGGGAAGAATACATTTTCACCATTTACAAAACGATGAATACCTGTTTGATAGGCTGGATAATGGTGTGCATCCCAACCATTAAAGTCAGACCAAGGGTGGATTACAATACGTTTTTGAGGGTCTAAATCGGCAAAAATGCTATCAACTTTATAGTTCCAACCGCCTTCATTTCCATTATCCCAAATAATAACCGAAGGATGATTCACGTCGCGAGTTACCATTTCCTTTACCAATTTACTCCCTGTTTCAGCATCATAAGAATTTTGCCAACCCGCTAACTCATCCAACACAAAAATTCCTAATGAATCGCAAACCTGTAAAAAATGACTATCGGCTGGATAATGCCCACGAACAGCATTCATATTCATATCTTTCAACAAATTGACATCCATGATACTCAAACGCTTGCTGGTACTTCTGCCCGATTCCGGCCAAATCTCATGACGGTTTACCCCTTTCATGATTATCTTTTTACCATTTACATAGATTCCGTCTTTTTTAATAAATTCTAAAGTTCTGAAACCAATGCGTTCAGTAAC
>JALRGT010000078.1 GCA_023259675.1 Flavobacterium sp. | reverse complement strand
ATTTGTGACTCGTCATATACCGCGATTTTAGCGAGTCCCGTTTTCGCTTCTATTTCGACCGTATACCTCCATTGCGGATCGTATTTTCTACATTCGGAGGCGACATCAATCGCCCGGTCATAGGGTAAAATTGTTGGGTCGGTTTCGTTTATTAGCATTTTATCCATTGGAATCACGCCCCTGTAATAAGGTGAAAATTGAGTCGCTGAATTGCGAATGATTATAGAATTGATCATCCGGGTAGAGGCTGTATTCGTTTATCTGTTCTAGTGTTTTAAGCTTGCTGAATCGTGTATCCGGATAGCGACCTCCGAAAGCATTAGGTTCGCCCGCATAGATGATTTCAACTTTGAACTTGCCATCTTTTCGCATATTGTAAACGTGTATTACTTTCATGGTATAATCCCCTTTAAGTTGTTGTTTAGACTCGTTTATTGTTTAGAAAATTCGCTTTGCGCGTACCATGTACCCGAATGTAAATGCTAGGCGCTTCGCTTTTACCGTTGCATAATCCGCAATCCAGGCATGATATCCCCTTGCTATCCGATAGGCACTCGATAGCATCCGTAGGGATAGGCGCATCCGTCGCAAGTACTTGGAAGCTTCGAGCGTTGTCTCGTTTGACTCTCTGTGCGACTGCTAGTGTATCCGCCGAAACCATGCATAAGTCCAAGTATCTACGGTCGAAGTTCTTGTGGTTATATTGGTGCGTGTAGCCAGTATGACCTTTGCCTAGTGCCGCGAAGTCGCGTAGTACTTCAAACGGTACAGCAGCCGGGTCGCCGTAAGCGCCTAAACGTATTTTGCGATTAGCCAGTAGGTCGCCATGTAATGCCGGGTCGAATGGCGTATAACTGCCGCGCTTATAGGCACGATATATAGCCAACGGTGCTTGACCTATGTTGACATAGCATGCCCCACCCAATGCCCAACGCTGTGGACAATTGCCGCATATAGAATAGTCTGCTTTTGTCTTGAAAGCTTCGATAGGATCTATGTCACTCCTTAGAATCCAAACCTGGATCATCTTTCCGGTCTTACGGTTATTAGTCGACATAGTCGCTATGACCACAATTGGCGCGTTATCTAATTCGCTTACGCCCTCGTATAGAATGAATCCTTTTGTTTTCGCCATTGTTATATCCCCTCGTTTCGCCATAAGAGGCGCGTCTGTTAATTAGTATTTTATTACCGCAAAATTAAGTTCTAAATAATTGTTGATGTCTGTATATGGAAGCAACGATTGGAGTTTGCTTATTTGCTCTTCCGTAAGAGCGTAATCTGTTATCGCTACCGCATCGCCGTATTCCCAGCCTCCATCTACTTTCATTTTGTCTGTGCGGCAGTTTACCGTTTTACCAAATCGATCAACTATTCCAGCTTGCTTTAATGCCTGTTTTAGAACTTTCGCTTGGTGAGTCATGTTTCACTCCATCTTGTGTTTATTGTGTTGTCACCTAATACAATGCAGACAGCGTGCCAACTTTTACAATTCCAATAGATTCAATGACTTAGAAGGATTACTGTATAGATACACAGTGATTGAGAGTGTTACTGTGTTACCGAAAAGTGTTACTGTGTTACTGTGAAAGTGTTACCGGTAACAGTGTGGTTAGTGGGTTATAGGTGGGTATATAGGTGGTCTATAGGCTGCTTTCCCCATCCTCACACTTACTAAACCAATCCCTTTACTAAACCAATCGCTTTACTAATTGACGAATCCGACCAGGCGGGTCGATTGAGGGTGCGGGGGAGGGGACGCGCGGGTGTGAAATGTTATAGTTGCCCCCCAAATTTGCAGCAGGTAATTTTAAAAAAAAGACCCAAACCCACTTTCCCCAACCCCGCGTAACGTATACGGTTGTACAAAAAATAGACAATAATAAAAACTCATGTTTAAATGTGATTAATATTTAACCAATACTAGATACGAACCTGTTATGAAAGACAAACCAAAAAGAAAGG
>JALRGT010000077.1 GCA_023259675.1 Flavobacterium sp. | reverse complement strand
GCTATTTATTACCGAGGGAGATTCGGCTTCGGGTTCTATAACCAAGTCTCGTGATGTGAATACACAAGCCGTATTTAGTTTGCGTGGTAAGCCTTTGAACTCCTACGGAATGAGTAAAAAAATTGTGTACGAGAATGAGGAATTCAACTTGTTGCAAGCGGCTTTGGATATTGAAGATGATATGGAAAATCTTCGTTACAACAATATTGTAATCGCTACCGATGCCGATGTCGATGGTATGCACATTCGCTTGTTATTGATTACTTTCTTCTTGCAATTTTTCCCGGAGTTAATCAAAGAAGGACATTTATACATTTTGCAAACCCCTTTGTTCAGGGTTCGAAATAAAAAAGAAACGATTTATTGCTATTCCGAAGAAGAAAGAGTGGCCGCTATCGAAAAATTAAAACCCAAACCGGAAATCACTCGATTCAAAGGTTTGGGAGAGATTTCTCCAAATGAGTTCCAACATTTTATTGGCGATGACATCCGATTGGATCCAATAATGATGGATAAACATACTTCGGTAGAGCAGTTGTTATCTTTTTACATGGGTAAAAATACACCTGACCGACAAGAGTTTATTATTAAAAACCTGAAGGTGGAAGTGGATACAATGGAAGAGGCTTAAGTTGTTGTAAAATATAAAATTTGTCAAAAGATATTCAAAATAAAGCCTTGTTTCAACAAGTTGTTGTGTTATTGCAAAATGCCCAACAACAAGTTCTACGTACTGTAAATTCAACAATGGTTTATACCTATTTTGAAATAGGCAGAATGATTGTTGAAGAAGAACAAAATGGGAAGGATCGGGCAGAATATGGAAAACAAATTCTAAAAGGACTTTCACAACAATTGACAAAAGAATTTGGGAAAGGATTTTCTGTTGAAAATCTTGATCGAATGAGGAAATTTTATCAGGTATATTCAATTTCGTCATCACTGATGACGAATTCTCAAATTCAAAAAAACCAGTCAGTGACTGGGGATTCTGAGATTTCAATTGCGCAGTCACTGACTGCGGAATTTAATTATGGAAAAGAAAAATCATTGATTTCGTTTTTTAAACTCACATGGACGCATTATGTTTTCTTAATGCGAATTGATGATGAAAAGGAAAGACGTTTCTACGAAATAGAATCTGAAAAATACAATTGGAGTGTTCGGGAATTAAAAAGACAATATGACTCGGCTCTTTATACCAGATTGGCTTTAAGCAGAGATAAACAAGGAATTTTGAAACTTTCTGAACAAGGTCAAATAATTGAAAAACCTAAGGATATTATAAAAGATCCTTACATTTTAGAATTTTTGGGATTACCTGAATTATATCATTATTCAGAATCTGATTTAGAGGAGAAAATTATCACCAAATTAGAACATTTTCTTTTAGAACTCGGACATGGATTTACCTTTGTTGCCAGACAAGACCGAATCACTTTTGATGAAAAACATTTTAGAATTGATTTGGTTTTTTATAATCGAATATTAAAATGTTTTGTACTTATTGATTTAAAAATAGGCGAATTGAAACATCAGGATTTGGGGCAAATGCAAATGTATGTGAACTATTATGACAGAGAAAAACGTATTGAAGGTGAAAATAAAACTATCGGAATTGTACTTTGTCAAAATAAGAGTGATTTGGTAGTCGAGTATACTTTGCCAGAAAATAACGAACAAATTTTTGCTAGTAAATACAAAACGATTTTGCCTAGTAAAGAAGATTTAATAAAATTAATTTCGTAATCTAATATGAAAGACGAAGAAGACGATAACATTATTCCGGACAACGAAGAAAATAACGAAGAGCAGGATGCAATCGAAGGGAATCAAGGTGACGATGAGTCAGAGGAACCTATTGAAGTAGCCGCTTCTTCTTTTGAAGGAAGTCATTTTTACGAGAATCAGGACGAAGGTGATGGTAGTGATACCATTACTAAGGTTACTGGTATGTACAAAGACTGGTTTTTGGATTATGCTTCTTATGTAATTTTGGAGCGTGCCGTTCCGGCTATTGAAGACGGATTCAAACCGGTTCAGCGTCGTATTATGCATTCCCTGAAAGAGTTGGATGATGGTCGTTATAACAAAGTTGCCAATGTCGTTGGACATACGATGCAGTATCACCCACACGGAGATGCGAGTATCGCCGATGCTATGGTGCAAATTGGTCAGAAAGATTTATTGATTG
>JALRGT010000076.1 GCA_023259675.1 Flavobacterium sp. | reverse complement strand
AGAAATTCAAAAACTGATTTTTGAAGGCAAACATAAGGATGCTGAGAATTTAGCTAATCAAACCTTTATATCTAAAAAATCTCATGGTCAAATGTTTCAGCCTGTTGGGAATCTTAATTTGCATTTTGAAGGACATGAAAAATATTCAAATTATAGACGTGAATTAGATATAGAAAAAGCAATTTCAAAAACTACTTATGTGGTTGATGGAATAACTTATACGAGAGAAGCTTTTGCTTCTTTTTCAGATAGAGTAATAGTTATTAGACTTACATCAAGTAAAAAGGCTGCTATTTCATTTACAGTAAATTATTCCACACAGCACAAGAAAAAGAATTTTTCGGTAAATAAATCGAAAGATCTTGAAATTTCGGGTATAACTAGTGATCACGAGGGAGTTACAGGTTTGGTTAAATTTAAAGGTATAACCAGAATTAAGCTAGATAAGGGAAATATAATTCAGACAGATTCAACCCTTACAGTAAAAGGAGCCAATACTGCAACATTATTTATATCAATTGCCACCAATTTTAATAATTATCATGATGTAAGTGCCGATGAAAATAGGCGTGCTTTGGAATTTTTAAATAGAGCTTCGAATAAATCATATGATAAGTTAAAAGCTGAGCATATTGCTGCTTATCAAAAATATTTTAATAGAGTAAAATTGGATTTAGGTACCACAGCTGCGGCCAATTTACCAACTGATGAACGTCTTAATAATTTCAGAAATACCAATGATCCTCAATTGGTAACACTTTACTATCAATACGGACGTTATTTATTAATCTCATCCTCACAACCGGGTGGTCAACCGGCTAATTTACAAGGGATTTGGAATAATAGTTTAAAGCCTGCCTGGGATAGTAAATATACGATCAACATTAATACAGAAATGAATTATTGGCCAGCTGAAAAAACAAATCTTTCAGAGATGCATCAGCCATTATTTGAAATGGTAAAAGATTTATCAATTACAGGTAAGGAAACCGCTAAAAATATGTATGGTGCAAGAGGATGGATGGCACATCATAATACCGATATTTGGAGGATTACGGGTGCTGTAGACGGTGCTTTTTGGGGGTTATGGACTGCTGGTGGGGCATGGTTAAGTCTACATTTATGGGAACATTATCTATATTCAGGAGACAAAGATTTTTTAATATCAGTATATCCAATTTTGAAAGGTGTTGCTTTATTTTATAAAGATTTTTTAGTGAAAGATCCTAGGAATAACTATTTGGTTATCAATCCCGGAAATTCACCTGAAAACGCTCCTAAAGCGCATGGTGGTTCTTCGCTGGATGCAGGTACAACTATGGATACTCAGATAGTTTTTGATGTTTTTAGTTCAACAATTCAGGCAGCCGGAATATTAAAAGAAGATGCTGTTTTAATAGACTCATTAAAACAAATGAGAAGTCGTTTAGCACCTATGCATATTGGTAGATACAATCAGCTTCAGGAATGGCTGGATGATATTGATAATCCAAAGGATAATCATAGACATGTATCACATTTATACGGACTATTTCCATCGAATCAAATTTCAGCTTACCGTACACCTGAATTATTTGCCGCATCTAAAAATACTTTATTGCAGCGCGGTGATGTATCTACGGGTTGGAGTATGGGATGGAAAATAAATTGGTGGGCTAAAATGCAGGATGGAAATCATGCCTATTCGCTTATCAAAAATCAATTGACTCCTCTTGGTGTAAATAATGGAGGAGGTGGTACTTATACCAATTTATTTGATGCACACCCGCCATTTCAAATTGATGGAAATTTTGGCTGTACTTCCGGAATTACAGAAATGTTAGTTCAAAGTTCAGATGGTGCTATTCATTTATTACCGGCATTACCAGATGTTTGGAAAAAGGGAAGTATTAGCGGTATACGTGCTCGTGGAGGATTTGAAATTGTAGCAATGGAATGGAATGAAGGGAAATTAGTCAAATTAGTTGTAAAATCTGATTTAGGAGGAAACTTAAGATTGCGTTTGCCTAATAAGATGAAACTACAATCAGGAGGGAAATTAGTAGAAGCACAGGGTGATAATCCCAATCCATTTTATTATGTAAATGAAACATCAAAACCGATCATTTCGAATGTGTCTACTATCGTACCAATAACACTCAAACCTACTTTTCTAGTAGATGTATCGACTACTAAAGGAGGACTTTATAGCTTAATAATGGAATAAAATAAATTATAATCACTATAACAACCAACCACTATGAAAAAAAATTGGAATAGGCTAGTTTTCCTAGCAGTAATCTTTTTAGGATTGAATTCATTTGCGCAAAAACCAAATCCTAAATTTTATATTTACCTCTGTTTGGGTCAGTCTAATATGGAAGGTAATGCCAAATTCGAACCTCAAGATA
>JALRGT010000075.1 GCA_023259675.1 Flavobacterium sp. | reverse complement strand
GCCTTTTGCCAGTTCACAAACATTGACTGCTATGGCAAATGTTTTGAATAATTACAGTCAAAATGTAGTTGATAAAAGCGATTATTTCAAACAAATGAATTTGTATGTAGAATCACAATATTACCGCGGCCGACCTTATGTGGGGGAATATCTGGATGAAACAACCGGTTATTGGTTAATGGGTGACAGAGAACGTAGCCGTTACTATAATCACTCTACTTTTAATGATTTGATGATTACAGGAGTAGTTGGATTGCGTCCGAGAGCCGATGAAAAAATAGAGGTTAACCCTTTAGTTCCCCAGGAAAAATGGAATTGGTTTTGTTTAGACAATGTGTTGTATCACGGGAATATCATCACGATTCTTTGGGATAAAACGGGAGAAAAATACCATAAAGGCAAAGGATTTAAAATCTTTAAAAACGGAAAAGAAATTGCTGCTTCTGATAAATTGGAAAGATTGGTATCAGAATAAATATCAGATTAAAAACCTATGAAAAAAATAGTTTTACATACATTCTTCCTAATTGCATTGTTCTGTTTTTCTTTAGCGCAAGCCCAAAGCAAAATCAGCCTGACTAATTTGCAATGCGAAATGCTACACAATCCAGAAGGAATTGATGTCGTTCAGCCCCGTTTGAGTTGGCAAATAAAAGCTACTGTTAACGATGTGCAACAAAATGCCTATCAAATTATGGTCGCTTCTACTTTAGAAAATCTAAATGCTAATAAAGCAGATTTATGGGATAGTGGAAAAGTAAGTAGTAACGAATCGGTAAATATAATTTACAAGGGAAAAAAGTTGGGAGACCGACAAAATGCATATTGGAAAGTAACTGCGTTTACCAATAAAGGCGAAATAAAATCAGATGAAACGGCTCATTTTAGCATCGGGATTTTGACCTATGCCGATTGGAAATCGACGCGTTGGATTGGTTATGAAAAATTGTCGAAAGATGACAGCGTTTCTCAGTATTCCAGATTGTCCGCTCGTTATTTGCGAAAAGCAATCGATTTGAAAAAACCAATAAAAAATGCCAAGGTGTACATTATGGGTATGGGCTTGTATGAGTTTTATATTAATGGAAATAAAATTGGCGATCAGGTTTTGGCACCCGTTCCTACAGATTATACCCAAAACGTAAAATACAATGTTTTTGATGTGACTTCGCATCTCAAAGAAGGGCAAAACATGTTGGGGACTATTTTAGGAAACGGACGTTTTTTTGCCATGCGCCAAGATTACAAACCCTATAAAATCAAATCGTTTGGTTTACCTAAAATGGCTTTGCAGTTGTTTGTGGAATATACCGATGGGACTAACGAAATCATCCGTACGGACGACACATGGAAATTAACTACTGACGGACCTATTTTGGCAAATAACGAATACGATGGAGAGGAATACGATGCTCGCAAAGAAATGAAAGGCTGGAACACCATAAATTTTGATGATAAAAATTGGGTAAATGCAAGATACGTACAGGAGCCGGGTGGTTTTTATGAAGCGCAAATGACGCCGAGTATGAAAATTATGGGTGAAGTTAAACCCATTTCAATCAAAGCGACTCCAAGAGGAACTTATATTCTCGATATGGGTCAGAATATGGTAGGCTGGCTGCAAATTACAGTAAAAGGGAAGAGTGGGGATAGAATTACAATGAAATTTGCCGAGTCATTGCAGAAAGATGGTTCGCTGTACATTGCCAATTTGCGTGATGCAAAAACTACGGATGTCTACACCTTAAAAGGGGAAGGCGAAGAAATCTGGGAACCTCGTTTTGTTTTTCACGGTTTTCGATTTGTAGAAATTTCAGGTTTCCCAACGAAGCCTGCGTTAGATAATTTCCTTGGAAAAGTGGTGTATGACGATATCAAAACAACGGGAACATTCGAATCTTCGGATGCGACGATGAATCAGATTTTCAAAAATGCCTGGTGGGGAATCAGCGGAAATTACAAAGGAATGCCTATTGATTGTCCACAACGCAACGAACGCCAGCCTTGGTTAGGAGATCGTACGACGGGCGCTTATGGGGAAAGCTTTTTATTCAACAACCAAACTTTGTATGCCAAATGGCTCGATGATATTAAATATTCCCAAACTCAGGACGGTGGAATTCCGGATGTAGCGCCTGCTTTTTGGCGTTATTATGGAGATAATGTGACCTGGCCGGGAACCTATATCACTGTTGCGGATATGTTGTACCAACAATTTGGAGACGCAGCAGTGATTAAAAAACAATATCCGTCTATGAAAAAATGGATGGTGTATATGGAAGAGAATTATTTGGAAAATGATTTGATGGATAAGGATAAATACGGTGATTGGTGTGTTCCTCCTGAATCATTAGAGTTAATTCGTTCCAAAGATCCTGCTCGTTTAACGGATGGGGAATTGTTGTCGAGTGCGTTTTATTATCAGCTTTTAACGATCATGAAAAAGT
>JALRGT010000074.1 GCA_023259675.1 Flavobacterium sp. | reverse complement strand
AATAATCAACTTCGCTTAAATTAGCAAAACCTTTATCATTGTTATCAGTCCAGAAAAACCATTTCCCCACTTTTTTTCCATTTTTATATTCGGCGATAGCGGTTTTATTTCCATTTTCGTCATAAGAAACCCAAGTTCCTTCTAATTTGCCTTTCACAAAATAACCTTCTTGTTGCACTTGACCATTGTCATAAAAATAAGTAGCTTTTACTTTTTTTCCAAAAGGCTCTAAAACTGGTTTTGCATCTTGAGCGAAAATAACTCCTGTAAATAAAACGGCTGCAATAATTATATATTTTTTCATGATGTAAAAATTTAAATGATTTATTTTTATCAAATTTACATCTTAATTTACATTTAAAAAACATTTTGGTAACAATTTAGTAACATTAGATAAAAACTTAACATTGGAAATTAAAAAAGCCAATAAATTCAATGCATTAAAAAATTGATTTTCTCAATTCTATCTACATAATTAGTTCTAAATTTGCAGCCGAGTCTCTTTTTTCGACTTATAACCAAATAATTAAATTTTTCAATAATGCACAGAAGTCATAACTGTGGCGAGTTAAACGCCTCACATATAAACTCCGAAGTAACACTTGCGGGTTGGGTTCAAAAATCACGTGATAAAGGATTCATGAATTGGGTGGATTTAAGAGACCGTTATGGAATAACACAATTAATATTTGACGAAAGTCGTACAGAAAAAACCGTATTCGAATTAGCAAAAACACTAGGAAGAGAATTTGTAATTCAGGTAAAAGGAACGGTAATTGAGCGCGAGGCTAAAAACAAAAACATACCAACAGGAGAAATTGAAATTTTAGTTTCTGAATTAAATATTCTTAATTCGGCACTAACACCACCATTTACAATTGAAGATGAAACAGACGGTGGCGAAGACATCCGAATGAAATACCGTTACCTTGACATTAGAAGAAATCCGGTAAAAAACAGTTTGCTATTCCGTCACAAAGTGGCAATGGAAGTGCGCAAATATTTATCTGATTTGGATTTCTGCGAAGTGGAAACTCCTTATTTGATTAAATCAACTCCGGAAGGAGCTCGTGATTTTGTGGTGCCTTCCCGAATGAACGAAGGACAATTTTATGCTTTACCACAATCGCCACAAACTTTCAAACAATTATTGATGGTAGGTGGAATGGATAAATACTTCCAAATTGTAAAATGTTTCCGTGACGAAGATTTACGTGCGGACCGTCAACCGGAGTTTACACAAATTGACTGCGAGATGGCATTTGTAGAACAGGAAGATATTTTAAACATCTTTGAAGGACTAACTCGCCATTTATTGAAAGAATTGAAAGGTATTGAAGTTGACAAATTCCCTCGCATGACCTATGAGCACGCGATGAAAACCTACGGAAATGACAAACCAGACATCCGTTTCGGGATGGAATTTGGAGAACTAAACGAATTTGCTCAACATAAAGAATTCCCTGTTTTTAATGCTGCCGAATTAGTAGTAGGTATTGCAGTACCTGGAGCTGGAAATTATACTCGTAAAGAAATCGATGCTTTAATCGAATGGATAAAACGTCCTCAAGTAGGAGCTTCGGGAATGGTTTATGTAAAATGTAATGAAGACGGGACTTATAAATCATCCGTAGATAAATTCTACGACCAGGAAGATCTGGCTAACTGGGCTAAAGTTACAGGAGCAAAAGCCGGAGATATGATTTTTGTACTTTCAGGACCGGCTAACAAAACCAGAGCGCAATTAAGTGCTTTAAGAATGGAATTAGCAACTCGTTTAGGATTGCGTAACCCGGAAGTTTTCGCACCACTTTGGGTTGTTGATTTCCCATTGTTAGAATTTGATGAAGAAAGCGGTCGTTATCATGCCATGCACCACCCATTCACTTCTCCAAAACCCGAAGACATTGCGTTGTTAGAAACTAAACCAGGTGAAGTACGAGCTAATGCATATGATATGGTATTAAACGGAAACGAAATTGGAGGTGGCTCTATTCGTATTCACGATAAGACTACACAGCAATTGATGTTTAAATACTTAGGATTCTCTGAAGAAGAAGCTAAAGCGCAATTTGGATTCTTAATGGATGCTTTCCAATTTGGAGCACCACCCCACGGAGGTTTAGCCTTTGGATTAGATCGATTGGTTGCCATTTTAGGAGGTCAGGAAACGATTCGTGATTTTATCGCTTTCCCTAAAAATAACTCAGGTAGAGATGTCATGATTGATGCTCCATCAGCGATTGATAATGCGCAATTAGAAGAATTACACATTCAGGTTAATTTATAATAAAAACCTTCTTAAAACGTTTGAAAACACTGAATATCAATTATTTTATGAAAAATATTCAGATTAATCATTTTCGTATGATATTAAACGTTACATTTGTCTTATTATAAATTATTATTACTATTACAATGCGTACAGGTACAGTTAAATTTTTCAATGAATCAAAAGGTTACGGATTCA
>JALRGT010000073.1 GCA_023259675.1 Flavobacterium sp. | reverse complement strand
AGCTGTAAATTGCGATAATTTAAAAAGAAAAAAAGGGCAATGGTATACCGCTGTACCTCCTTTGAGTCGTTGTACTACAGGATTAACTCCGGCGGATTATTTTGGAAGAGAAATGATTGCAAATCTTCCTAAAAATGTAAAAGTTGGAGTGATTAATGTAGCCGTAGGCGGTTGCAAAATAGAACTTTTTGATAAAGATAATTATGAATCTTATGTAAGTACTGCTCCTGATTGGTTGAAAAATACGGTATCACAATATGATGGAAATCCGTATGCAAGATTAGTAGAAATGGCTAAGATTGCCCAAAAAGACGGGGTGATAAAAGGAATTTTATTACACCAGGGTGAATCAAATACAGGTGATGTACATTGGCCGGAGAAGGTAAAATTAGTTTATGATAATTTATTGAAAGATCTTAATCTAAAAGCAGAATCGACACCTTTATTAGCAGGTGAAGTTGTTAATGCTGATCAGGGTGGCGTTTGTGCAAGTATGAACACTATTATTGCTACTTTACCAAAAACAATTTCTAATTCGTATGTGATTTCTTCAAGTGGATGCCCGGATGTAGCGGACAATCTTCATTTTTCTGCAGAAGGATATAGAATATTAGGCAAACGTTATGCTGCTAAAATGCTTGAGATAATGAAAGTGAAAAATAAATAAAAAATTCATGCAAAAAAGATTTATATATTTTCTATTGATTCTAGGTTTGTTTTGCTCTTCAATTAGTGCGCAACAGTATAAAAAGTACTTTTTAACTAAGGACAAGTTATCTATAGACTTATCGGAAGGAATTTTAAATGTTGTTCCTCTTACTGATAAGTCAATACGTGTGCAATACCAAATTGGCAATGTAAAAGAAACACAAGAGTTTGTATTGATATATAAACCTGATGTGCCAAACTTTACAGTGAAGGAAAGTGATAATAGTTTACAACTTTCTACCAAAGCATTAACAGTCACATTCAATAAAATAACAGGAATTCTTCAATTTTTAGATAAGTCAGGAAAAGTATTTCTTACTGAAAAAGCAAATTCGAGAATAATGAAACCTAATACCGTCATGGGCGAATCTTGTTTTGATGCTCAATTAGGTTTTGAATCTCCTCAAGACGAGTATTTATTTGGTTTAGGACAATTTCAAGATGGCTTTTATAATTTAAAAAACAGAAGTAGAAAATTAATACAGGTTAATTCACAAATAGCTATTCCATTTTTAGTTTCTAATAAAGGTTATGGTTTGTTGTGGCATCAGTATGGCTTGACTTATTTTAATCCCAGCAATCAAAATATTAGTTTAGTTAAAAATACGGTAAACGAAGGAGAAAATCGTGAAGTAGAAGTTACCACTACATCGGGGACACAAAAAGTATCGCAACAGCAATCGGTTTATTCTGGGACTTTTTCAGTAGCTAAAGATGGTGAATATTCATTGATGTTGGATCTTGGTGATATGGATAGCCGTCATTTAGTATTAATTGATGGAATTGATGTAATTAATCAGTCTAATTTATGGTTACCCCCTGCGGTAAGTCAATTAATCAACTTAAAAGCAGGAGAACATAGTGTAAAAGTAGTTTGTAAATCGAGCAACACGCCAACATTAGGTTTAAAATTATCAAATAATGAAACCGTTTTTAATTCTCCAAATGCTAAATCGCTTGATTATGTTGTTTTTGCAGGGAAAAATACAGATGAAATTATAGCTAATTATCGTAATTTATCAGGTACTGTTCCTATGTTGCCTAAATGGGCATTTGGTTTTTGGCAATGTCGTGAACGCTATACTTCTGGAGAACATTTAGTAAATACCGTTAAAGAATTTAGAAAACGTAATTTACCGGTTGATGTTATTGTTCAGGATTGGCAATATTGGGGGAAATATGGATGGGGAGTGCCCAAATTTGATGAAACTCATTACCCTGAACCAGAAAAATTTATTAAAGAACTCCATGATTTGAATACACATTTTTCGGTTTCTGTTTGGGAAAATCTAAACAAGGAATCTGAAATTGCTAAGGAATATATATCGAAAAATTTATTTATTCCTAATAGTCCATGGATTGATATTTTTAATCCTGAAGCACAAACGACGCATTGGAACGCTCTAAATAAAAACTTATTTACATTAGACGTAGATTCCTGGTGGATGGATGCTACAGAACCTGAAAATGATGCGTTAAGAGGAAAACAAACTTTTTTTGGATTGGGAGATTTTTACCGATTGACTTATCCTTTATTTGTGAGTAAAGCGGTTTATGAAGGACAAAGAAACACAAATCCGGAAAAAAGAGTTGCTATTTTAACCCGTTCGGCATTTTTAGGTCAGCAACGATATGCTACCATCAACTGGTCTGGAGATATAGGATGGAATTGGGATGCTTATAAACGCCAAATAGTAGCCGGATTGAATTACAATCTTACTGGAATGCCTTATTGGACAACTGATATTGGTGGTTTTTTCCGTCCGGGTTCAGGACAATATAAAGATGAAAAATACCATGAAATACTCACTCGTTGGTTTCAGTGGGC
>JALRGT010000072.1 GCA_023259675.1 Flavobacterium sp. | reverse complement strand
TGACTCTTTCAGTAAAACCATATCGCTGAAAACCTACTGCGGCAGAGGCCCCACAATCGGGCGAAAACTGTCGTAATGGTCTTCGGTATAAAAACAGTGCTCAGGGGCGCGAGGTTGAAGTCCCCCGCACACAATGCGTCGCGCGCCGCGATGTCCAAGGCCTGGCGTCGGCACCGTGTATTCCCGGTAATACCCACGCTTTTTCAGCGGCAGCAGCCGTTCTCGGTTGCCAAACACTGAGCCGTCCTTGTCATCAAGAAACGGTCCGCCTTGCGCAATGCGGCGCCCCATTTGCCAGCCTTCGGGAGGTAAGTCTCGCCAAGCAAGACCTTGAACAACCGCGGGCGCGTCTGACGGTGGTGGGTTGTTGCTTGGGGCCAGAACCGTGACGGTGCCAAAATGGTGAACGCAGTAAGTAACTCCGTTGTACCTAAATTTACTGTGGTAGTAGGTAATTCCTATGGTGCTGGAAACTATGCCATGTGCGGAAAAGCCTATGACCCGAGACTGATTGTAGCTTGGCCTAGTGCCGAATTGGCCGTAATGGGTGGAACGCAGGCTGCTAAAGTTTTGGCACAAATTGAAGCTTCTTCATTAAAAGCCAAAGGCGAAGAGGTAGATGAAGTCAAAGAAACCGAATTATTTGCCAAAATAAAAGCACGATACGACGAACAAGTTTCGCCTTATTATGCGGCTTCCCGACTATGGACCGATGCCATTATTGATCCATTGGAAACCCGAAACTGGATTTCAATGGGAATCGAGGCAGCTAACCATTCTCCAATCGAAAAACCATTTAATTTAGGGGTAATTCAGGTTTAATCTCGAAAAAAAAAATTATTACGTGAATAAAAAAACTAAACACACATTAAGTTCAATTCTTTTTGCATTTTCTTCAGTTTTATATTTCTTTCTGGCTTATATTGGTTTTGAAAATCAAAATATTGATTTGAACCAATTTCAACAATATGAAAATATTATTACTGACAAAGGAATTGATATTCATTATGACAGTAAAGGAGGAGAATCTGATGTATTTTATATTTCTTTAAAAGGACTTGACGAAGATTTAGGGATTTATAGAATGTCTAAAAATTATGATGATTTATTAGCAAAATTTAAAGTTGGCGAAAAGGTAAAAGTCTATTACAAAGCATCAAATGATTTAGACAATATCAATATCGATTTAATACAAGTTGAAAAAAACGGAGAAACTATAATCAGTAAAGAAGAATACGAAAAAAAAGAAAGTTCATTAATCTATATTGGATTATTTGCAGGTTTTGGTACAATTTTAATGGCTTACAGATATTACAAATTTGGAAAGATTTTTTAAACAAAAACACCAGTAAAATCCAAATCAACGTTCTTGTACAATGAAGTACCAATTTAGAAAAGCCAAACTTACTGAGATTCCGCAAATATGGAATATTCTACAAAAAGCCATTCAACGCCGAAAAGAAGATGGCAGCAACCAATGGCAGGATGGTTACCCTAACCCTGAAGTAATTCAAAAGGACATTGAAAAAGAGGCCGGATTTGTATTGACTTATGAGGAGCAAATTATTGGTTATACTGTTGTTCTAATTAATGATGAACCGGAATACGCTAATATTATTGGTCAATGGTTAAGCAATGAAGACTTTGTAGTGTTCCATCGTGTGGCGATTGCCGAAAAATATCTTGGTAAAGGTTTGTCTAAAATCATCCTGAATTTCATTGAAGCATTTGCCTTGAGCAATCACATTTACAGCATTAAAGCCGATACTAATTTTGACAATTTTGCCATGCTTCGCATATTTGAAAAACTGGGTTATCACTATTGTGGCGAAGTCTATTTTAGAGGTAGCGCCCGAAAAGCATTCGAAAAAATCTTAACTACAAATCAATAAATAGTAACAAGCTAAAATATTCCGTTGCTACTGCCCTCAAATAAAAAGCGTATAAAAACAACGAAAAAGCATAGTGGCAGCATTCCACAAGTTGAGCCTGTAAGGTGAACGGCTTGGGGTGCGGAACGGAGCTTTGAATTCGTTTTTAAGCTTTTTATTTGCATGGCTTGATTTTTTTGTTCCTTTTTTTATCAAGAAAAAAAGAAAGCTATCCATAAATCGAAAAAGAACTGACTGTAATGAATTTATAAAATTTATTTTTTATACTTTTAAAAGTTCGCTCCCTAAAGAGCATTACTTCCTATTTTTAATCTTAAAAATGAAATTGGCATGGAAATACAAGATTTGGAAACCATCTCCATCACCAATAAAATGGTCCAAAAGGTAAACGGTTCTGAAATAGCTGTTTTGGAAGATGTACTTTCGATAGAAGAACCGCTGGAAATTCGTCTAAAATATATACAGAACAACGAAGTTTACAATCAGGTCATTTCGGTTACTATGCGCACTCCGGGAAATGATATGGAACTCGCTCTTGGCTTTTTATTTACCGAAGGAATTATCTCTTCCTACGAAGCCATTCAGGAAGTGAATCATTTAGAAAAAAACTGTGCTTTACAAAAAAAGAATAGCATCCAAGTGGTTTTAAACGATGGTTTTACGCCACATTTATTACAATCCGACCGAAATTTCTATACTACTTCGAGTTGTGGAGTTTGCGGAAAAAGTTCAATTGAATCCATTAAAACGGTGAGTCCATTTAAGAGTTCTAACAAACCTAAATTTGATATTTCGTCCTCTGTTTTATACCAATTGCCACAAAAATTGAGAGCTGCCCAAAGTGATTTTGCTAACACGGGTGGTATTCACGCTTCGGGCTTATTTTCGATCGATGGTGAATTATTGCTTTTACAGGAAGATGTAGGACGACACAACGCCTTGGACAAATTAATTGGTCAAGCTTTCGCAAAAGGGCTACTGCCTTTAAACCAACATATTTTATTATTAAGCGGAAGAATTAGTTTCGAACTGGTGCAAAAAGCCGCTATGGCAGGCATTTCCATTGTGGTTGCTATCGGCGCACCTTCGAGTTTAGCAGTAGAATTAGCTCAAGAATTTGACATGACCTTAATAGGTTTTCTGAACGAAAATCGATTCAACATTTACCATTCTGCAACAATAATTCCCCTATTAACGGAAAAATAGCAGATTCTGATTTCCAATTAAAAGTTAGCATCATGAAAGAAGATAAAAT
>JALRGT010000071.1 GCA_023259675.1 Flavobacterium sp. | reverse complement strand
ACAGACGCAACATCTTGCCGAACAAGTCACGCATACCGTCAGCGAGGTTACGAACCATCACCTCGATCTGGCCCGCAGCTGCCTGCACAGCGGCATTGACGCCTGTTGCGGTGGAACCTTGCAGCGTGTCAGCAGATAGGCCACCAGAGGCCGCTAGAACGCCTGTCTTGGCCTCCACCATCTGGTCCATGTATTGGAGCATTGGCAGGGTGCTGCCTGCAACGAATGGAATGGACATTTCGCGAATTGCGCCGGCCTGCTTTACCCGGATGATGCGACCAACTTCATTGTTGAGAAGGTCATCCATCGCAACCATAGATTCTACGACTTCAACGCCCGGATTGTTGGTCAGCGCCACGTTATCCAAGATGCCGCGAAGGATGGCTGTTGAGGCATCCTGATCGTCAATAATTATCTCAGCCAAGCTCTTTCCATACCAAGAGTGGGGCTCTGGATCGACCTCGAATTTACTGAATGGAACCTCATCGCACGGCTCATGCGCCAAGAGCTTATAGCTGGACCCGCCGCAAAGGAATTTGTGGAGCATCGGCGCACCCGTGCCGTCCACATCCATTTCGTGCCGCCGAATAATCTGGGCGACCGCACCAACTATTGGAATCGCTGCAAGCCCTACATCGACGGGATCGCAGACGCGCTCGGCATCAACGACAAGCGCTTCCTGCCATCCAAAACGAATTGTTAGACTATGAAATTTTTGCTTGGTATGGTTCCGCCGCTCTTCCGGAATACTTAAGTGCGCATGATAAAATTTGGCGAAAAAAGTTTTAAAAAACACATATTTATAAACAAAAAAGATAATCCTATGAGCAAAATAATTCCCAATTTATGGTTTGATGGTACTGCCAAA
The DNA here is from genome assembly GCA_023259675.1 of Flavobacterium sp. Classification (GTDB taxonomy): domain Bacteria; phylum Bacteroidota; class Bacteroidia; order Flavobacteriales; family Flavobacteriaceae; genus Flavobacterium. The sequence goes on along the minus strand of JALRGT010000071.1, from coordinate 2,341 downwards.
GAGGCGGCAGCATACTATGTGTCCATTTTTAAAGGAGGAAAAATTCTTAAGACGACATATTATCCTAAAACAGCCGCAGAAGGTCTGGCAGATTTTCAGAAAGATTATGCCGGCAAAGTGCTTACGGTGGAGTTTGAAATTTTAGGCATGCGGTTTATCGGGATCAATGCAGGGCCAATGTTTCAGTTTAATGAGTCGGTTTCTTTTATGATTCCTTGTAAAGATCAGGCAGAAATCGATTATTACTGGGATGCACTAACAGCCAATGGCGGTCAGGAAAGTGTATGCGGTTGGCTCAAAGATAAATACGGTTTGAGTTGGCAGGTTTGTCCTGAGAATTGGGAAGAACTAAATAAAAAACCAGGAGCTTTCCAGAGGATGATGGGCATGAAGAAATTGATTATTGCTGATTTTTGAGTTTCTTTTTTGAAAATATAACATAAAAAAATCCCGTATAGTTTTAGATTTAAACGATACGGGATTTTTAGTAGTTAAAAAACTTATTTCTTTAAATGCACATTAAAATAATCTGCGATTTTAGCATACATATGGATTCGGTCCATACCCATCACATTGTGTTCGTGGTTAGGGTATAAGAAGTAATCCACTTGTTTTCCTGCTTTGATACAAGCTTCAATAAAATTCATACTGTGTTGTTGTACCACAACAGGATCCTGAGCGCCGTGAATAATTAATAATCTTCCTTTTAGGTTTTTGGCTTTGTCTAATAAAGAAGCCTTTGCATAACCTTCAGGGTTTTCCTGAGGCATGTCCATATATCTTTCGCCATACATTACCTCGTAATATTTCCAGTCGATTACAGGACCTCCTGCAACACCAACCTTAAAAGTATCTGCCTGACTAGTCATCAATGACGTAGTCATAAAACCACCGAAACTCCATCCAAAAATTCCAATTTTGTCAGCATCTACAAATGATTTTGATTTTAAGAATTCTACCCCTTTCATTTGGTCAGCCATTTCGTTCACTCCCAATTGACGATGATTCACATCGCAGAATTTCTTTCCACGATTATCACTTCCACGATTATCCATAGTGAACACAATGTAACCTTGTTGCGCCATGTACAAATCAAAATAACCAGCGCCCGTTAACCATTTGTTACTTACTAATTGAAGATGTGAACCTCCGTATAAATATACCATTACGGGATATTTTTTAGTGGCATCAAAATTAGCTGGATATATAATTCGTCCGTGTAACGGTGTTTTTCCGTCAGCGGATACTAAATCGATCATTTCGATTTTTGGTAAATTGATTTTTCCTGTAAAAGGATTATCTGCTTTTAATAATACCGTTGCTTTCGAAGGATTTTTAGCATCCAGAATCGAAATTTCATTTGGTGTAGCAGTGTTGCTGTATTGGTCTAAAATCAGACTTCCATCTGAAGAAACAGAAGCAGCATGCACTCCAGAAATAGTGGTTAATTGCGATGTTTTTCCTGATTTTAAATCTACTTGGAACAATTGCTGTTCCAAACCTGAATTTGTCACTCCTAGGTAATTGATTTTGCTGGCTGTAGCATCAAATCCAAGAACTTGTTTTACGATAACATCTTTGTAGCCAAGATTTTTTAAAAGTTTTCCATCGGTATTATACAAATACATTTGGTTGAAACCCAGGTTATCGGTTTGGTAAATAAATTGTGATGGATTGTTTGGAACAAATGTCAAGGCGTGTTGTGGTTCTACCCAAGTTGCTGCTTTTTCTTCGAATAAAGTTTTGATAAAAGCACCAGTTTTCGCATCGTATTTGTTTAGTTTTAGTTGATTTTGCTCTCTGTTTAAAACGCCAATATAAATAAACTTACCAGTAGGTTCCCAAGTAACCATGGTTAAATATTGTTCTTTAGGTTCGCCAGTTTGGATAGTAATACTTTTTTGTGAGGCTACATCATAGACTACAACGGTAACATTTTCGCTGGTCATACCCGCCATTGGATACTTGATGTTATTGTTTACTGCTTCGCGTTCGTTCCAGTTGATAATTGGGTAATCACCAACCATTGTTTCGTCTTTTCGATAAAAAGCCAATTGACTTCCATCAACGTTCCACCACATTCCATTGTCGATTCCAAATTCCTGACGGTGAACGTAATCGGAACCGTTTACGATTCCTTTATTGGTGTCATTAGTGACTTCAAGTACTTTTCCGTTAGCAGTCGTAATACGAATATTGTTCTCTTTTAGCCAGGCTAAATTGTTATTAGAAGCAATTTTTAACTGAGCGCCTTCTTTTGGAGTGCTAACAACCTCAGTGATTTTTTTAGAATTCACATCATAAGTTACTTGATAATTATTGTTTTTACCGTTTACCAATG
>JALRGT010000070.1 GCA_023259675.1 Flavobacterium sp. | reverse complement strand
ATCCAGAACATTTTTCTTGATTTCCTCTTTTTCCAAATTTCGAACATAAGGAGGATTCGATACAATAATATCAAACTCCTGCTCCAAATCAATTGTTTCGAGAATATTTTTATGAATAAAAGTAACATTTGCATCATTAATTTCCGCATTTTTTCGGGCAATAGCCAAAGCTTTTTCAGAAACATCAATAGCAAAAACCTGAGCATTCGGAATATTTTTAGCCAATGAAATCGCAATACAACCACTTCCTGTTCCGATATCCAGAATCTTAAGCGGGTTGGAGGATTTGTTTATTGAATTACTCGAAATGATCCAATCTACTAACTCTTCCGTTTCGGGTCTTGGTATCAAAACATTTTCATTCACTTGAAAATCCAATCCAAAAAAATGAGCTTTACCTAACAAATACTGAACTGGAATTTCTTTTTTTAATTCTTCCAAAATAGTATTCCAATACTCTAAATCTGCATCTGAAAAAACCAAATCAGTTTGCAAAGCCAAATCAATTCGCTTCAATTGTTTTTGTTCTTCTAAAATCAAATAGAAAAAACTTTCGGCTTCATCAGCACCATAAATAGGCGAAAGTTCCTGAATAAATTGAGCTCTGTATTCTTTAATTTTCATAGTTAAATTCAGTTTTGAAACACAACTGTTAGTCTGCAAAATAACTAAAATTATATTTAGCAAATGACTTCAAAACCAGATAACATCAAAACATATTTCTCCCTTCCTAACCCAATCTCTTTTTTAAAAAGATTAAAATTTTAAACTTTAATGCCTTACTTGGTTCAAAAAAACAACTCAAAAATGACTATTTTTGCCCTGTGAAGAAACATGAAAAATACCTGAAGCGTTGCATTGAACTGGCCCAAAACGGCCTTGGAACTACCTATCCAAATCCAATGGTGGGCAGCGTTATTGTTTATGAAGACCTAATTATAGGTGAAGGATGGCACAAAAAAGCCGGAGAACCTCATGCCGAAGTCAACGCCGTAAATTCAGTTAAAGACAAGTCTTTACTAGAAAAATCGACTATTTATGTCAGCTTAGAACCTTGCAGTCATTTTGGTAAAACGCCTCCTTGTAGCGATTTGATTATTCAGAACCGAATTCCTAATGTTGTTATTGGAACTGTTGACCCGAATGAAAAAGTAGCCGGAAAAGGAATCAAAAAATTAATTGAAGCAGGTATCAATGTTACTGTTGGTGTTCTGGAAGAAGAATGCAACGAACTCAATAAACGTTTTTTTACCTTTCACTCTAAACAACGTCCTTATATTATTTTAAAATGGGCCGAAAGCCAAGATGGTTTTATTGCTCCAAGTGAAAGAAATGAACAAAAACCAGTTTGGATAAGCAATCCTTATTCCAGACAATTGGTTCATAAATGGCGAACCGAAGAACAAGCCATTTTAGTTGGCACCCAAACAGCTATTGACGACAATCCAAAACTGGATGTACGTGACTGGAGCGGAAATTCTCCAATAAGAATTGTTTTAGACCGAAATAATCGCATTCCAAAAACGCATCAGCTATTCAACAACAAGCTAAAAACGATTGTTTTTTGCCATTTGAGCAACAATACAAACGAAGAAAATCTTACCTTTGAAGTTATTGATTTTAATCAAAATATAGCTCCCCAAATTGCACGAACTTTATTTGAACATCAAATTCAATCTGTAATAATCGAAGGAGGACGTCAAACATTACAAACTTTTATTGACGCTAATCTTTGGGACGAAGCAAGAATTTTTAAAGGAAAGACAATCTTTAAAAATGGCACAAAATCACCTTTAATAAAACCAACTACAAACCAACCCCAGTTTATCCTCGACGATGAACTCATAATTTTTAAGAATCATGATTAATACTATCATTTTTGATTTTGGAGATATCTTCATTAACCTGGATAAAAAAGCCACAATGGATGGTTTTAAAAATTTGGGACTAAAAGAATGGAATGAAGATTTAGACCTATTGAATATTCAATTTGAAAAAGGAAATATTTCAAAGGACGATTTCTTAGAGGGTTTTCAAAAACACATACCTAACGCCTCCATCGAAGAAATTCTGGATGTTTGGAACACTATTTTAGCTGATTTTCCTTTGTACCGATTGGAATTTTTACAAATGTTATCTAAAAGATACCGTTTATTCCTTTTAAGCAACACCGATTCGATTCACATCGAAACTTTCGAACAAAGAGTTGGACCTTCCTTCTATGGAGATTTTTACCAATGTTTTGAAAAAGTATATTTTTCATTTGAAATGGGAATGCGTAAACCGGATGCCGAAATTTACCAAGCCCTTTTAAACAAACACGAATTACAAGCCAAACGAACTCTATTTGTAGATGACAAAAAAGAAAATACCGATGCTGCTGCAGCTTTAGGTATTCATGTATGGAATCTGCAGGTAGGAAAAGAAGATGTAGTAGATTTATTCGAAAAAGACATTCTTTAAACAATTACAATTGCAAGATTCAATATCAATGACAATAAAATAAGCCCTCTTATTTATTTACCGTTATAAAGTTTAAAATCACCATTGATATTGTATTTGATTTTTTGCTATTGCCAATGAAAGACACTTATAATACTATTGCTTCCCCATCCGACGAGATACTTTTCAAAGAAAAGGGAAGCAAATTTTTTGGTTATGCCTTTCCTATAACTTCAGAAGAAGAAGTCAAACCCATTATCGAGGTTTTAAGAAAAAAACATCCTACAGCCTGCCATTATTGCTATGCTTATCAAATAGGCACCGAAAAAATCAGCTACAGAGCCAATGACGATGGCGAACCCAGTAATTCGGCAGGAACACCTATTTACGGTCAAATTCAGTCTTTTTCAGTCACCAACACCTTAGTTGTTATAGTTCGCATCTTTGGTGGAACCAAATTAGGCGTTGGCGGATTAATTACAGCCTACAAAACTGCCGCACAACTTACTTTAGAAAATTGTTCCATTGTCGAAAAAACAATTGATAGTCATTTTTTAATCTCTTTCGATTATAAAAACATGAATAAAGTGATGCGCATTATCAAAGAAAAAAACTTGGATATTGTGAATCAAAAAATGGAAATGAGTTGTGAAATCGAGGTCAAAACTCGCAAAAAAAATGCCAAAACAATATTCGAAATCCTTGAATCTTTGTACGAAATAGAGGTAAAAATTAAAGAATAATTAGTTTTAGATTCGCAAATTTTTATATTCGCAAAAGCTGCGTTTTGACATATTCCGGAGCAGCCATCGGACGCCCCGTTTTCATGTC
>JALRGT010000006.1 GCA_023259675.1 Flavobacterium sp. | reverse complement strand
AAATAAAAGACAGTCTGAATCTAATTTAAAACAGTTTAATAATAATTCCAAAGGCTTGCCGGACTCTGTTTTGGAATATTTGAATAGCATTGAGATATTAAACAGACAATCATTACCTTTGCGCTCCAATTTTAACCAAAAGGTTCAAGAATATTTTAAAAAACAATGATCAATTTTAACTACGAAAACGAATTTAACTTAGATAATGAAAAGGTAATTACCAATTGGTTGTCACAAGTTATTTTATCCGAGAAGAAGAAAGAAGGAGAGATTAATTATATCTTTTGTGACGATGACTACTTGCTTAAAATTAATTTAGAGTATTTGAACCATGATACGCTTACCGATATCATTAGTTTTGATTACACGGTAGGTAATGAAATAAACGGCGATATTTTTATTTCTGTGGAAAGGGTTCAAGACAATGCCAATGATTTTAAGGTCTCTTTTGAAGAGGAGTTGAAACGTGTTCTAGTTCATGGGATACTACATTATTGTGGATACAAAGATAAATCAGAAGAAGATGAAGTCTTAATGCGTTCTAAAGAAGATGAAAAATTAGCCATGTTCCACGTGGAACAGTAATGTAAAATGATATTGTTTTTGTTTTATGTTTCACGTGGAACATTCAATTAAGAGATAATAATACGCTTTGTATAAAGCGAGAAAATAAATTTAGATTTTAATATCTATTTCCTGTAAAAAGGATTAATTCAAACAAAGAAATGTTTTTAGAAGAGTATGATGTAATTGTGGTTGGTGCCGGTCACGCTGGTTGTGAAGCTGCTGCGGCTGCCGCCAATTTGGGTTCGAAAACTTTGTTGGTAACCATGAGTTTGCAAAACATTGCACAGATGTCTTGTAATCCTGCTATGGGAGGAATTGCCAAAGGACAAATTGTTCGAGAGATTGATGCGCTTGGTGGGTATTCCGGAATTGTTTCTGATCGTACGGCAATTCAATTTAAAATGTTGAACAAATCTAAGGGGCCTGCAATGTGGTCTCCAAGAGTTCAAAGTGACCGTATGCGTTTTGCCGAAGAGTGGAGAATGATGTTGGAAGGAACTCCTAATTTGGATTTTTACCAAGAAATGGTAAAAGGATTGATTATCGAAAACGGAAAAATAAAAGGTATTCGTACTTCGCTTGGCGTTGAAATAAAATCGAAATCTGTTGTGTTAACCAACGGAACTTTTTTGAATGGTTTGATTCATATTGGAGAAAAACAATTCGGAGGAGGTCGTGCAGGGGAGAGTGCCGCCTATGGAATCACAGAAGATTTAGTAAATGCAGGTTTTGAATCCGGAAGAATGAAAACAGGAACGCCTCCAAGAGTAGATGGACGTTCTTTGGATTATTCTAAAATGAATGAAGAAAAAGGTGATGTGAATCCAGATAAATTTTCGTATTCCGATTTAACGACTCCATTGGTGCATCAACGTTCTTGTCATATGACGTATACTTCATTGGATGTTCATGATATTTTGAGAGAAGGTTTTGATCGTTCTCCAATGTTCAACGGTCGAATTAAAAGTCTTGGTCCAAGATACTGTCCTTCTATAGAAGATAAAATTAATCGTTTTGCCGATAAGGAAAGACATCAATTATTTGTTGAACCAGAAGGTTGGCAAACCTGTGAGGTATATGTAAATGGGTTTTCTACTTCGCTTCCGGAAGATATTCAATTCAAAGCTTTGCGTTCTGTTGCTGGTTTTGAAAACGTGAAATTCTTCCGTCCAGGTTATGCTATCGAGTACGATTATTTTCCGCCGACACAATTGAAACACACGTTAGAGACAAAGTTAGTTGAAGGATTGTATTTTGCCGGACAGATCAATGGTACGACCGGTTATGAAGAAGCGGCTTCTCAAGGTTTGATGGCGGGTATAAATGCACATTTAAAAGTGCATGAAAAAGCACCTTTAATTTTGAAAAGAGACGAGGCTTATATCGGTGTATTAATAGACGACTTAATTACCAAAGGAACCGAAGAGCCTTATCGAATGTTTACGTCTCGTGCAGAATACAGAACATTATTGCGTCAAGATAATGCCGACTTTAGATTAACACCTTTGTCTTATGAAATTGGGTTAGCTTCTTCAACCCGTTTGCGTCGTATGGAGCATAAATTAAAAGAGTCCGAAAAAATGGTTTCTTTCTTTAAGGAAACTAGTGTTTCTATTGGAGAAGCAAATCCTATTTTGGAATCAAAAGAAACGGCACTGGTTTCTCAAGGGGATAAAATGTTCAAAATTTTCTCTCGTCCTCAAATTGATTTGGAAGACATGATGAAATTTGAAAAAGTGAAATCTTACGTGGAGGAAAACAATTTAGATCAGGAGATTTTAGAACAGGCAGAAATTCAAGTGAAGTATTCCGGTTATATCGAAAAGGAAAGAAACAACGCCGACAAATTGTCTCGATTAGAAGATGTAAAAATTCCGGAAGATTTTGATTATAATAAAATCAAATCGATGTCGATTGAAGCGAAGCAAAAATTAAGTAAAATTCGTCCTGTAACCATTTCTCAAGCTTCTCGTATAAGCGGAGTGTCACCAAGTGATGTTTCGGTTTTGTTGATTTATATGGGTAGGTAAAATGAAAGCAGTGATCAGTTTATTGTGATCTGTCTCGTTTTGTCAATATAGAGTGAATTAAAATCAATTTGTTCCACGTGAAACTATGACCTGAAGTATTGGTTTTATTAGGACAGTTGCTTTTTAAATTAATTTTCAAACTTTAAATTAGTATTAAATTTATAAATTTTATTTTCAGTATTTAAATTAAACCAATAACTGAAAATTGACGACTGACAACGAAACAATGGATATTTCAAATAAAAAGCATTTCCTTACGGTAAAAGACCATTCGGTTTCCAAAGAGATTTTTGATTTGTATTACGACGATACTTTGGATATGTTGATTACACATCCGCAACCGAGTTTAGATACTTTAGGAAAGTATTACGAAAGTGAAGATTATATTTCGCATACGGATAATAAAAGATCAATTTTCGAAAAAGCCTATTATTTGGTGAAGCAGATTGCTTTAAAAAATAAATTGAATTTAATCAATAGGTTGCAAACTGGTAAAGGTCGAATTTTAGACATTGGTGCCGGAACGGGAGATTTTTTATTGACGGCCAAAGAAAACGGTTGGCAAACAATAGGGTTGGAGCCTAGTCCAAGAGCAAAAGGAATTGCAATCAAAAAAGGAATTTCATTTGTTGAAGATTCCAAGGAATTGGAAAATCATTCTTTCGATATGATTACGATGTGGCATGTGCTGGAACACGTTCCGGATTTAGATGCGCAAATAAAAGAATTGAAACGTTTGTTAAAACCTAACGGGACTTTAATTATTGCCGTACCAAATTATAAATCTTTCGATGCAAATTATTATGGTGCTTTTTGGGCAGCGTATGATGTGCCGATTCATTTTTGGCATTTTTCCAAAAAAGCGATTCAATTACTTTTTGAAAAAGTAGAAATGAATTTGATAGAAGTATTACCCATGAAATTTGATTCTTTTTATGTAAGCTTGCTTTCTGAAAAATACAAATTCGGAAAAATGAATTTTGTAAAAGCATTTTTCATCGGATTACAGTCAAATTGGAAAGCAAAACGGAATTTTGAATATTCTTCACATATTTACGTTATCAAAAACCGCTAAAATCAATTTAAGTCGATTTTAGAGCCTTTTTTAGCAGTTGACATATAATTTACTGCCTAATTTCTAAAAGTAGCGCTGCAGGCACGTATTAAAGCTGTTTTTTATAGCGTTAGATTATGGTTATTGTTTTTTTAATAATTAAATTCAATAGCGCAAATAGTTTGCATTTTTTAAAGTTTTTTAGGATGCTATCTATTTTTTTATATTTTTGTCACACACACATTAAATCAGAAATAAACTAAAATGAAATCAAAGATTCAAGAATACCAAAAAAGTAATATTAAAAATATGAGTAAAAAAGTATTATTAATTATCGCAATTTCTATTTCAGTAGTTGCTTGTAATAAAACCGCGGAAGTTAAAGAAGTAAAAACGGCTTATGTAGATACTTCTGAATTAATGAAAGAATATACAGAGGCTAAAGATTTAGAAGCAAAATATAAAGCACAGTCTGAAGAAAAAGGAAGACAACTTGAAGCTGAGATTAAACGTTTCAAACAAGATGCCGCTAATTTTCAAAGTCAAGCACAAGCTAATGGTCAAGCATGGGCACAACAAAAGGCAGCTGAATTACAAAAAAGAGAACAACAATTGGGTTATGCTCAACAAGCTTTGGCACAACAATTACAACAAGAAAGTGGTGTTGAAATGGATTCTTTAGTAACAGGAGTTAAAAATTTCATTAAAGCATATGGTAAAGAAAAAGGATATGCCTATATCTATGGAACAGGAGATGCAGCATCCATTTTATATGCTGAAGACAAGTTTGATATCACAAAAGAAATTATTAAAGCATTAAATGACAAGTATAGTGCTTCTGCTAAGAAAGAGGAGAAAGTTGAAGAAAAAGCAGAAGAAAAAAAATAATTTTTTCACATTAATTCAAATTAATGCCTTCGTCTAATTATAGATTGAAGGCATTTTTTTTGTTTTAGACTTGGTGTTTGTTCAAGAGATCTTTTAGTTTAAAACATAAAGACGAATATTCGTACAAAATATATTAATTAAATCGAAATACTAAACCTATTTTTCGATAATTTAGCCTTCTAATTATTCGCCGTATGCAAGTCTTAACCGAAGCCGCTCAATATACTTTACAATTCATTAATCAAACGCAACGTTCCATTTTTCTGACCGGTAAAGCCGGAACCGGAAAAACAACTCTTTTGCGTCAAATTATCCAGACTACCCATAAGAATACGGTAGTGGTTGCTCCTACAGGAATCGCTGCTTTGAATGCCGGAGGTGTTACGATTCATTCGATGTTTCAATTGCCTTTTGGTGGATTTATTCCGGAAAATGCGGCACCTCATTTTTCTGAGAGCACCAAATTTGAAACGAAGACTTCCTTGCGGAGGCATTTTAAAATGGGCGGACTCAAGAAATCAGTGATTCGCAATATGGAATTGCTGATTATAGATGAAGTGAGTATGCTTCGTGCCGATTTATTGGATGCCATGGATTATATGATGCAAACAGTACGAAAAAAAACTGCTCCTTTTGGAGGTGTTCAGGTTTTGTATATTGGTGATTTGCTGCAATTACCGCCTGTTATTAGGGATGAAGAATGGAAAACCTTGCGGAATTATTACAGAGGAAAATTCTTTTTTCATTCCCATGTCGTGCAACAAAATCCTCCGTTGTATATTGAATTGTCTAAAATTTTCCGTCAAACCGATGATACTTTTATTTCGGTTTTGAATAATTTGCGGAACAACCAAATTTCGTCAAACGACATTGAAGTTCTGAATCAATATGTGAAACCTGATTTTGATTTAAAAAATAATGAAGGTTACATCACGTTAACCACGCATAATGTAAAAGCGGACACCATTAATTCTCAATCTTTGACCGATTTGAAAGGGGAGTTAATAACTTATAAAGCAGATATAGTAGGAGATTTTCCGGATAAAATTTATCCGATTGATTTTGATTTACAATTAAAAATAGGTGCTCAGGTGATGTTTGTCAAAAACGATTTGTCTTTTGATAAAAATTATTTCAATGGAAAAATGGGCGTAATTAAGTCGCTTGCGAGCCAGGAAATTTTAGTTCATTTTCCGGAAGAAAATAAAACGATTGAAGTCGAAAAATACGAATGGCAAAACATCCGTTATACCGTTGATGAAACGACTAAAGAAATCAAAGAAGAAGTTTTAGGCACTTTTGTGCATTATCCGATTAAGTTAGCTTGGGCGATTACGGTGCATAAAAGCCAAGGATTGACCTTTGACAAAGCAGCGCTCGATGTTTCGCAAGTTTTTCTGCCCGGACAAGCATACGTGGCTTTATCGCGTTTGCGTTCGTTAAACGGGCTTGTTTTGCTTTCTCCGCTGCGTATGAACGGAATTTCTAACGATCAAGATGTCATGGAATATGCGCAAAATAAGGCTTCGGAAGAATTACTTAAAAATTCACTTCATTTTGAAACAAAAAATTTCATTCATAACTATTTGATTAACACCTTCGATTGGGCCGATTTGGCACAAGAATGGCGCAATCACAAGTTCAGTTATTCCGATAAATCGGAAAGTTCGGCAAAATCCAAAAACGCGGCTTGGGCGGCAAAACAACTGGAAGCGATTGACTCGCTTTTGGATCCATCCAAAAAATTCATTATTCAACTGAATAAATTATTCCATTCAGAAACGGTCGATTTGATTCATGTTTCGGAACGTTTTCAAGCGGCTTCCAATTATTTCATGAAATCGATGGACGATTTGGTTTTCGAAATTCTTTGGAAAATTGAAGAAGTGAAGCGAACCAAAAAAGCCAAAGCGTTTTATGACGAATTGATGGTATTGGAAGAACTGCAAACCAAAGCCGTTTTGCGCTTGATGAAAGCCAAATTGTTGTTGGAAACCGTAGTGGCAGGCGAGGCGATTTCTAAAGAGAAACTTACCTCGGACGAAATAAAAAAATACATCAGCCGAAAAACCGAAGCGATTCAAAACCAGTTCAAGAAAGTCAATATTACTTTGATTGAAGACGAGGCCGATTTGGAACGCTATACTTCCAAAAAGAAATCTACTCAAAAAGCGCCCAAAAAATCTACGGTCGAAGAAACTTATGAGTTATGGTTGGCGAAAAACTCGATTCAGGATATTGCCAACATTCGAAAATTGACCACACAAACGATCGAAAGTCATTTAGTCAAATTGATTCAGTCGAAAAAAATCAACGTGCAAGATGTTTTACCACAAGATAAAATTGCCGAATTGAGCGAAGTTTTCAAACATTACAAAGAAGAAACACTCACGCCGTTAAAAGAACAATTGGGGGAAAAATATTCTTGGGACGAACTGAGAATGTTTAAGGCGAGTTTGAATTAGGTGCTTTGTTGTTTGGATAAGAGAAATGAAAGAAGAATCAAGAGGAAAGAGATATAGCGGATAGCTGGAAATGGCTCCAAAAAAATTACCCTCAAACAGCTTTGACTATTTGAGGGTAATGTAAACCGTAAAAGGTTATGTTTTATAAAGGTTGTATCAAGAGCCAAGCATCCGGATTTTCTTTTTCTTTGATTTCTTTTTTGGCTTTTGCGGCTTCGGCCAAAGTGGCGTAACTACCGTAAAGCACCGGATATAATCCGTATTTGTTTTGAGGAATACGCTTTGCTTTATATCCCAAATCAGACAAACGTTTGAATATTTTTTCGGCATTTCGCTCGTCTCTAAAAGCGCCTGCCATAACATGATAGGACATTTTTGTTTCCTTTACCGAAAGTGTAACGGCAGGGATGGGAGTTTTTATAAAGAAAGTAGCTTCTTGAATTTTGTTTTGTACTTGTTTTTGAACCGCAGTTTCCACAAGCAAGGTTTCGCTGGCTATTTGATTTTGATAAACAGAATAACCCACGCTGGTCGTTAATCCGAGTCCCAGAATGAAAATAGCGGCGTATTTAAGATACGAATTGCTTTTTCTGTCCTCAGTATGCAGCGCGATAACTTTGCTTTCTTCTATCGCCTCTAATTTTTGTTCGAATTGTTCTCTTTTCATCAAAGGAGAAACAAAAGCACTCAATCCAAAAGAACTTGTTAAATAGTTCGTTTGTTCCGCCGGTGTAAAAATCAGGTTATTGTTGGCATTTAAGCTTATTTCACCAATGTTTTTAATGGAAAGTGTATTGTTTTCTTCCAACAATTTTTTCCAATTCAACACTTCAAATTGAATGGCACTTACGGCATAGTCGTAAGATGTTTTTTCTGCTTGTGCAATATGATTGGCCAACAAACCATCGTTGTTCTTAACATTCGCATTAAAAGAAATCAATTTCTTTGGTGGATAAAAAGAATTGGCACTTTCAACCCATTGAGCGGATTGAATTTCGGTTAAAAATGCTCCGAAACCCGGAACGGTTACACATTGGTAACGGTAAAGAAGTTGCGCGATGTAGTGTTCGATTTTCATACTTACAAAGTTATACAACGAAAATAGTTATCAAAATTTTATTCACAATTTTTATTAACAATCTGACCGAAAATTTATACATTTCAATTCCAAATATTTAGCATGAAAGAACAGGATTTATTTTATCTATTGGCGTTACAAAGAGTAGAAGGAGTGGGGGATATCATGGCCAAAAAGCTGCTGACCCATTGCGGAAGTGCCGAAGAAATATTCAAAACCAAAACATCTCAGCTCGCCGCAATTGACGGAATTGGCACAATGTTGTTGAAAAATATAAAAGATAAATCGGTATTTGACAAAGCCAATCAGGAATTACACTTCATTCGTTCGAATGATATTAAAGTCAACTATTTTCAAGACGAAGATTATCCCGAACGTTTGAAACATTGTATCGATGGTCCTGTTTTGTTGTTTAGTTCCGGGAATATCGATTTGAAAAAACGAAAAGTAATCAGCATCGTCGGGACACGGCAAATAACTTCTTATGGGACGGAGTTTTGTAGAAAGTTAATTGAAGATTTGGCACCGCTAGATCCTGTAATTGTGAGTGGTTTTGCTTACGGAGTGGATATCGTGGCGCATCAATTGGCATTGGAATTTAATTTGCAAACCATTGGAGTCGTAGCGCATGGTTTGAACCAAATTTATCCCAAAACCCATAAAAAATATGTCGCCAAAGTGGAAGAAAACGGCGGATTTATGACTGAGTTTTGGAGTTCTTCCAATCCTGATAAAGAAAATTTTGTGCGCAGAAACCGTATCGTTGCCGGAATGGCAGAAGCGACTATCGTGATTGAATCTGCCGATAGAGGTGGTTCTTTGATTACGGCCAATCTAGCCAATGATTACAACAGAGATGTATTCGCCGTTCCGGGTCGTACCACAGATAAATACAGCCAGGGTTGTAACAATCTCATTAAAACACAAAAAGCCAATGTGCTGACCAGTGCGGCCGATTTGATTTATATCCTGAATTGGGAAATAGAGAAAGAATCGAAACCAATACAAAAACAATTGTTTGTTTCACTGGATGAAGACGAACAAAAAGTGTATGATTATCTTTTAAAAACAGGCAAAGAATTGATGGATATCATCGCCCTACATTGTGATTTCCCGATTTATAGAATTTCAGGATTGTTGTTGAACATGGAACTCAAAGGAGTGATTCGGCCGTTGCCAGGAAAATTGTTTGAGGCGATTTAGACAAATAGTAAAAACCGCAGATTCTCAGATTTTAAATAATCTACGAATCTGCGGCTATCTTTTTTTAAATAAAATAAATTTACTTATTCAAACCCCAATTTTTCTCTCACTTTTGCCAAAACACCTTTGGCTACTGTTGTCGCTTTTTCGGAACCTATTTTTAATAAAGCATCTACTTCAGGAAGGTTATTCATGTAGTAATTGTATTTTTCTCTTTCGATTTTGAATGTTTCACAAATCAATTCAAACAACGCTTGTTTGGCGTGACCGTAACCGTAATTTCCACCCAAGTAATTGGCTCTCATAGCGGCAATTTGTTCTTCATTGGCTAACAAAGAATAAATAGCAAAAGCATTACAAGTGTCCGGATTTTTAGGATCTTCAAGTGGTGTGCTATCCGTTTCTATGCTCATGACTTGCTTGCGTAAGGCTTTGTCATTCAAAAAAATATTGATAATGTTATTGGCTGATTTACTCATTTTTCCACCATTGGTTCCTGGAATCAACATGCTGTCTTCTTGAATTTTGGCTTCAGGAAGTACAAATGTCTCTCCCATTTGATGATTGAATCGGGAAGCTACATCTCGGGTAATCTCCAAATGTTGCAATTGGTCTTTTCCTACCGGAACAAATTCTGCATCGTATAATAAAATATCGGCGGCCATCAACATGGGATACGAAAACAATCCTGCGTTAACATCTTCCAGTCTATCTGCTTTGTCTTTGAATGAATGGGCTAAGGTTAATCTTTGAAATGGAAAAAAACAACTCAAATACCAAGATAATTCCGCTGTTTGTGGTACATCGGATTGTCTATAGAAAACCACTTTGTTTACATCCAAACCACAGGCCAACCAAGCGGCGGCCGTACTGTAGGTATTTGCTCTTAATGCTTCTCCGTTTTTTATTTGGGTAACCGAATGTAAATCGGCAATAAAAAGATAGGATTCGTTTTTGGGATTATTGGATAATTGTATCGCTGGTAGGATTGCTCCAAGTAAGTTTCCTAAATGTGGGGTTCCAGTACTTTGAACACCAGTAAGTATTTTTGCCATTGTAATTTTTCTTAAACGTGGAATCGTTTTAATTTTATGTACCGCAAAGATTGCAAAGTTTTTCGCAAAGTTCACAGCGTTTTTTGTTTTTTTCTATCGCAAAATAGCAATTTGCTACCTAAGGATTGCTTTTTTAATAGCTGAATTTATAGTTAATTTTGTTCCAAATTTAATTGTTAGGATTAAAAGTTAGTCAAGATTCCTTATTTTTGGGCATATGAGAATAGTTAAAAATATAATTTGGACGTTGTGGCGCATATGGTTTTATGTCTTAATGGCAATTCCCATACTGGTTATGTTTCCTTTTTTGGTACTATCGATCCTTTCGGAAAAAGGCTATCCTTACTTCTTTAAAATGGCAAGAATTTGGGCTAAATTTATTCTTTTCGGAATGGGTTTTTATTACAAAATTGAAAGAGATCATAAATTAGAAATCAATAAAAGTTATATGTTGGTTGCCAATCACACTTCGATGGCCGATATCATGTTGATGTTGGCAGTGATTAAAAACCCTTTTGTTTTTGTTGGAAAAGCAGAACTGGCTAAAATTCCATTATTTGGTTTTTTCTATAAACGAACCTGTATTTTAGTAGATAGAAGTTGTTCGAAAAGTCGCATGGCAGTCTTCAAAAAAGCGCAAAAAAGAATTGATCGCGGTTTAAGCGTTTGTATTTTTCCAGAAGGTGGAGTTCCGGATGAATCGATTGTTTTGGATGCCTTTAAAGATGGTTCTTTTCGTTTGGCTATAGACCATCAAATCCCGATTGTTCCGATTACTTTTGGCGATAATAAAAGGAGGTTTTCATATACTTTTTTTAGTGGAAGTCCAGGAATTATGAGAGCTAAGATCCACAAACCAATAGAAACAGAAGGTAAGACGGATGGCAACAGAAAGGAAATCCGAGAAGAAGTACGACAAATTATTTTAGAACAAATAAACGCTTTTGACCAAGAATCAAAATTGGTAACTTACTCCAGTATATAAGCCAATAAATGCCGGTTTGAAATTATTGGATTCTTGCGAAAATGTATTGAATTGGTATTTTAGTATTGGTTCAAAATGAAGCTGAAAGGATTTTACCAACTGGTATTTAAAACCCAATCCCAAATTGGTGCTAAGATGTACTTTACTTAAGTTTTTTGCCTCTCCCAATTCAATATTGGATGTAGAGGATTCTAACGAAATGCTATTTTCATTTAGAATTAATGTGCTTAATCCTCCAATGATATTAATTCCGAATTTTTTATCCAAAACAGCGTAAGAAAGTTCAAAGGGCAGTTCATAATAGCCCATTTTCTGGTTTAAAGTACCGGTAGTTGTATTTTGTATGCTTTTTTCAGACGTGGTTAAAGCATTATAGTACCCTGCATTTTTAAATTCAATGGCATTGTTTGATGCGTAACTGATGTTTGCCAGATTATTAGTGGCCAAACCTGCCGAATACAGGACATTATTCGTGTTATAGCCTAAAACGACCTTATTGATTCCTGTTCTTAAAACGATTTTATTGTTCACGGCATACTGCACTCCAATTCCATAACTGATACTATTTTCCGATTTTTTATCATTTTCGGACAGTTGGCTGTCAATAGGCGAGCCGCCTGAATTCGCATTAAGATATACTGGGGCAACATTGGGTATAATTTGCCATTTGTTTTTAGTAACAGTTGCAATTGCGTCTTTATTGTTTTCCTTGTTTTTTAAAATTTCTTCTAATTCATTAGGTGTTTTTGGAGTAATTTCAATTTGAATTTTAGGTTCATCACTCACATCAGCCAGCTTTTTTTCTGTAGTCTGATTCGAATTATCTTCTAATAAACTAGAATTTTCAACATTGGTTTTATCTCCAATTGAAGAGTTGGAGTTTGCATTTTCAGTAGTTGCTAATTGTTTTATCGGAGAATGATTTTTCGATAGATAAAGATTAGTACCATTCTGATTTTTTTGCTCAGATGCTTTTGTGGAATTAAAAGGGGTAATTTCTTTTTCATTTTTAGTAACTGATTTTGAGTGATTACGGTTAATTATTTCCTTTTTGACTGTTGAAACTTCTTCAGAACGGGTTGCTATTGGTTCTTGTTTTAAATTCTTTTGAAATGGAACAACAGGTTGATTTATAGAATCTTCAGAAATTTCTGTATCTAAAACTATGCCGTTTTTAGTTTTCGAATCAGAAATAACAAAAGTGTTCAGTAAGAATAAGCCTAGGATTAATGCGGCCGCAATTCCAGAATATTTGAACCATATCGGAATTACTTTTCGCTTTGTTTCTTTTTTTAATTCAGCTTCAATGCGCAGCCAAACTTGATTGTCGGGCGTTGCTTCAAAGTCTTTTAATTGTTCTTGAAACAATCGGTCTATATTTTTTTTCTCTTTCATTTTGCCGATGATTCTAGATTAGTTTCAGTTTTGTTTTCAATTTTTTCTTTCAAGATAAGACGTGCTCTATGCAAATTGGATTTGGTTGTACCCGTTGAAATAGAGAGCATTTCGCTAATTTCTTTGTGGGAATAGCCATCCAGCACATATAAGCTAAAAACAATTCTATATTGATCGGGTAGGTCTTGAATGATTTGCATCAAATAGTCTAACGATATGTTTTCGTCGTCAATTTCTACGTCGATATCTTGAATATCATCGCTTAAAACTTCCATAAAACGTACTCCTTTGTATTTTTGGAGTGCGTTGTTAATCAGTATTCTTTTGGCCCAACCCTCAAAGGAGCCTTTGCCACTGTATTGTTCTATTTTCTTGAAGATGATTATAAATCCGTCCTGTAAATTATCCTGTGCGTCAGCATAATTAGCGGCATATTTTAAACACACCCCAAAAAACTTTTTAGCAAACAATCGGTATAATTGTTCTTGAGCTTTGGGGTTGTTTTTTTTACATTCGCTAATGAGATGTTCTAATACCACAGAATTATTTTATTTGTTATTCTGTTACCGGGATTTCAACTTCTTCAAAAATATCTTCTCCATCAATATCTTTTCCTTTATAAAATTTAAAGATATAGGAACCGGTGTTGTTGACCATAAAGTTAAAAGAAGTTTCTGATAAAGGAGGAAGTTCTTCAGTGCAGATCTGATTGTTTTGAACTGCAGTTTGAATACCAATCGTTCTGGTATTTAAGTTTTTGTCATAATAAATTCCTTGGAAAATATGACAGGAAGTTGGTTTTTGGTATTTTAATTTAATTTCATACGTCTCTCCTAGTGTAAAACTTTCCGGGACCGTATAACTTTCAATTGGAAGTACATGATACGTATAAGTAGTATTGTCTTTATCGAGAGTACAACCTACAATTGAGGTAATTAAGATTAAAAATAATACAGCTTTTTTCATTTTTTTTCATTTTAAAAATTAATAATTCAGATTCTAACTTTGATGTTACTCCTAAAAGATATTAATTGATAAAAAAGGTTGCGTCGTAAAATGATGTTTATATATAAAATTTACCGATTTTAAGAAATTAATTTTTTAATATTCTGATATTGTAGATATTATATATAGTCAAAGTTATAAAATTGTATAGTTTTAATTTTAAAATGGATAAAAAAAATACCCGAATAATTATCCGGGTACTTGAACTATTTGTAACAAGAGAAAATTAGTTTTCAGCTAATTCCTTAATTCTGGCTTTAATTTTTTCTTCCAATTCTTCGGCCAATTCGGGATTATCTTTGATTAATGTTTTAACGGCATCACGTCCTTGTCCCAATTTGGTTTCTCCATAACTAAACCAAGAACCTGCTTTTTTGATTATTTCAAATTCTACGGCTAAGTCCAAGATTTCACCTGTTTTAGAAACACCTTCTCCGTACATGATGTCGAATTCGGCTGTTTTGAATGGCGGTGCCACTTTGTTTTTTACCACTTTTACTTTGGTTCTGTTTCCAATCACATTATCGCCATCTTTTATTTGTGAAGAACGACGAATATCTAAACGAATCGAAGCGTAAAATTTCAATGCATTTCCACCCGTTGTAGTCTCTGGATTTCCGAACATAACCCCTATTTTCTCTCTCAATTGGTTAATGAAAAATACGGTGCAATGGGTTTTGCTGATGGTTCCTGTCAATTTTCTTAAGGCTTGTGACATCAAACGGGCATGAAGTCCCATTTTTGAATCTCCCATTTCGCCTTCAATTTCACTTTTTGGAGTCAAAGCAGCTACCGAGTCAATAACAACAATATCAATGGCACCGGAACGGATTAGGTTTTCTGCAATTTCTAGCGCTTGCTCCCCATTATCGGGTTGAGAAATGATAAGGTTTTCGATATCTACTCCTAATTTTTCTGCATAATTTCTGTCGAATGCATGTTCTGCATCAATAAAAGCTGCGATTCCACCCGCTTTTTGAGCTTCGGCAATGGCATGAAGAGTCAAAGTTGTCTTTCCAGATGATTCCGGACCGTAGATTTCGATGATTCTTCCTTTTGGATATCCACCAACTCCTAATGCTAAATCGACTCCTAAAGACCCCGAAGAAATAGTTTCTACTTCCTCAATGGCTTTATCTCCCATTTTCATTACAGTTCCTTTTCCGTAGGTTTTGTCTAATTTGTCAAGCGTTAATTGTAGCGCTTTTAATTTGGCTTCTTTTTCTGTACTCATCTTCTCTTTTACCTTTTCTTTCATTTATTATTACTGTTTTTTATCGTTAAGAAATCAGCATAAACAGTTGTTTTCATAGTGATTTCCTATGCATGGGATATTTTTAGCTTTGTAAAAATACTTCTTTTTTTAATGTGAATTTCTCCGTTTGAGAATATTTTATAACAAAAAAATAAAAATTCGAAGAGTGATTCTGTCCTTTTAAACAAACAAGGCTTTTAACTCGGTAGCATCGTCTGCTTTCATTTTTCCGGCTAAGACTAAACTCAATTGTTTGCGACGTAACGCACCATCGAACCTTAGTTTCTCGAGTTCAGTTTCTGGGATGATAGGCGGAACTTCCACTGGTTTTCCAGTGTCATTAACGGCAACAAAGGTATAAATAGCTTCGTTTGCTTTGGTTTTTACGCCTGACTCTCTATTTTCTACCCAGACATCAATGTATACTTCCATAGAGGTTTTGAACGCTCGGGATACTTTGGCTTCTACGGTTACTACGCTGCCCAAAATAATCGCTTTGGTAAAAGCCACATGATTTACTGAAGCGGTGACCGCTATGTTTCTGGAATGTCGTTGTGCCGAAATACTGGCAGCACGATCCATTCGGGCCAATAATTCCCCTCCAAAAAGATGGTGTAGGTGGTTGGTTTCACTGGGTAAAACCAAATCGGTCAAAATTGTTAATGATTGTGATGGATATTTTGGGGTCATTTTTTGAAGTTGTAATTATTAATTTAACCAATAAACGGCCATAACCGAAGGTATAAAATAGATGGCGATTGTTCTGGCGCCGTCATAATCTCTTGCCAATCGTTGTCCGAACAACAACATTAATAAGGTTATACAAGAAAATAACGCTCCATAAAAACCAAAAAGACGACCATTGTTGATTAATAATTCGATACAACCCACGATACATAAAATGCTTGTGATGAGTTCCAAAATAAGAATGTTTAAAAGAGCCAATGATACATGGTTTTTTAGATGTGTTTTAGAAAAGTGTTCTTTTAACCATTCGAGATTATCTTTCCAATAAAATAATTTGTCATAGCCGGATTGAAGAAATGTAAGCGCCAAAAAAATTAGTATTAAAATAGAAGCAACATTATTCATAGTGTTATTTTTTATGGATTAAACGGGTCAGTTTTATAGATAAATCGGTTAAAATAATTTTTGCATTTCCATTGCGTTCCACATGATACATTGCTTCCGAGAGCTCCGTGAAAATTTCTTGTATGTTGTTTCCATTGACAAATGGAGCAAAGTTTTCCAGTTTAAATTTATCTACTTTGGGTTCAAAATAGACAAGATTAGGGGTTTCATAATTGAGTAATAACGCTTGTCGAAACATTTCGATACAAAACTCCAAAAATTTCTTTTGGGTTTCCCTTCCTAAACTGGCAATTTTTTCACTCCAGTGAATCAAATCTTGGATAGCAGCCGCATTGCCTTTGGCTTTGAATGCAGCCCGAACCCATGTCACAAACCATTGTTCAAATGGAAATTCTTCACTGTCATCTTGAAGTAAATGCAATGCTTTGTTGTAATTTCCCTGTGCCTGATGAGCTATTTTTGAAGCCGTTTTTGAATCGACATTTTTACGGGAAACCAAGGCTTCCGCAATAACAGACTCACTTAATCCATTAAAATGCAAAATTTGACAACGCGAACGGATGGTTTGGATAATGTCTTCCTCGTTTTCAGAGATGAGTATGAAAACTGTTTTTTGAGGTGGTTCTTCCAGTAGTTTTAGGAGTTTATTTGAAGCAGCAATGTTTAGCTTGTCGGCCATCCAAACAATCATGATTTTATAACCTCCTTCGTATGATTTCAGCGCTAAAGATTTCAGGATTTCTTGAGCATCATCGACCCTAATTTCCCCTTGTTTATTTTTAACTCCTAAAATAGCATACCAATCGAAAAGTCCTCCATATGGGTTTTCGGAAACAAATTCTCTCCAATCTACTATAAAATCAATACTTTTTGGGCTTTTTTTAATTTCTTCGGTAGTTACTGTCGGATAAACAAAATGTAAATCGGGATGCGCTATTTTTTGAAATTTTAGATTACAGGATTCGTTGATGCCTGAATTTTCTCCATTCTGATTCGTACACAAAATATATTGAGCATAGGCAATAGCCATGGCTAAAGTCCCGCTTCCTTCCGGTCCGATAAATAATTGAGCATGCGGAATTCGACCCGAATCGGCACTTTTGGTTAAATGGCTCTTAATATGTTCTTGTCCTAAAATTTCCGAGAATAGCATAAAGCAAAGATAGCAGAAATTGGTTTAGTCTAAAATTTTAGAAAATAAACTTTGGAGGTAACTTGTTAAAATAACAGTCTCTGTTGGTTCTTTTTTTGCCGAAAAAGTGGAGATTAATAAGGCCAAAAGTTCTTTATTGGCATGGCATAAGGGGTTATTTACTATAAAAAATTCGATTTATCGAAAATGAATGTAAGGTAATTTTTATTAAACAAAAAAGACACCGAAAATTGTGTTGTTTTGTTGTTTTTTTTAACAATGTTATCAACAAGTGTTGAATTACCTGACTTTTTAGTGCCGTTTAAACTTCAAAATCATCGGATAAAATGCAAATTTATCCGACAAAATACTTTTATTTTACAATTTTGTAATCTTTTTATAACTAAATAATGTGTTTTTTCGTTGTGTATTGAGATTAATTATATATTTTTGTTCTTATAAATTAATTTATAGTTCAAAAGTATGGAAAAGAAAATTAGCTTTTTATGTTTATTTGTTTTGTTGACTATGTCTAATATGATTTCTGCACAAGATAAAAAAGTTGAGAAAAGTATTGTTAGTCCTACGGCGACAATAAAAAAATATCATGATCTGAAAGAATTGCAGGACATGAAAAAAGGAGAATTATTAGACCTATACATTGAGCGCATAAATGTTCTTGTAAAGACATTGCCTTATATCGCTTTAGCAACAAAACCAGGAGTTACTTTTTCAGATTTGGGTATTCCTAATGATAATGACAATAAAAAAGCACTTATTGAGCAAGATAAAAGCACTATAGATTTTTTAGAGGTGACAGTTGCATTCCAAAAAAGGATGACACCCTATTCAGATACAAAAAATTTAATAGCGGCGATTTTGTTTTACGAAAATACGTTGAAGGCATTACATGAATTCAATGAAATGTAATAACAGAATAGACGATTAAATAAAGCTGTTATCGTTACATTCTGAAAAATTAAGAAAAATAGAATGAGTTTTTTTATTAGTAACAAAGATGTAACATCAACCATTTTAACTTACCAACCATGAAAAGCATATCCCAAATTTTAAGCATATTCCTTTTGATAGTTTGTGGCGCAAATGCGCAACAAGAAAAAGGAATAACTGGTTCTAACAATTGGTTAAATAATTGGACTGAGTTTAGACCAAACAAAGTAGATTATGGAGAAGCTAATCAAATATTAGCAGGTACTATTTCTGTAGATACAAAATTGTATAAAAGAAATAGATACATATTACAGGGAAATGTTTATGTTACTAATAAAGCCGTTTTAACCATTGAGCCTGGAACTGTTATAATTGGGGATTATGCATCTAATGCATCACTTATTATTACTAAAGGCGCAACTATCATAGCCGATGGTCTTGAGACAGATCCTATTGTTTTTACTTCAAACAGAAGTATTAAAAAATCAGGAGATTGGGGAGGGTTAATTGTTTTAGGTGACGCCCCAATAAATAAATTTGGAAATTCCTCATCCGTGAATCTTGGTCTGGATACTTCTCTGACATCCTATGGAGGAGAAAATGGGAACAGTAATTCTGGTATTTTAAGATATGTTAGAATTGAATTTGCCGGAAAAAAATTAAAAGGAGGAGATAATTTTAATGGGTTATTATTGGCTGGTGTAGGAAATAAAACAGTACTGGAAAACATAATGGTAAGTTTTTCTGCCGGAGATTCATTTGAAATATTTGGAGGGGAACTCAGTCTGAGCAAAATGATTTCTTTCAAGTCCAATAGAGATGATTTTAAATTCAATTTTGGTACCCAATGCAAAATAAGTAATTCGTTGGTAATCCGTTCTTCTTATCTAACAAGTAGTTTGGGATCCAGATGCATAGATGTTTCTTCTTATGATAAAAAAGAAGAAGTTGATTTTTCTAAAAAACAAACTAAAGTAACTGCCTCAAATTTAACTCTGGTAAACAACAGTGATAATATAAACGCCGATTTTCAATCTAATTTGGTGAAAGAAGCGATATATGTGTCTGAAAACACAACCCTTGATCTAAGTAAAACGGTTGTTTCAGGTTTTAGTCCAGCCGTATTATTGAGTGATAAAATTGAAATTAACGGTGAAAATCTACAGAAGATCCAATTTGTTGATATGTATTTTAATTTTTGTAAAGGGAATATTTTTACAGAATATAATGAAAACAATGAAGATTTGGAAAATTGGTATGGTAACAGTTCTTTCTCAAATGTATATTCAAAAAGTGACAATAATGAGACATTTGTAAATTTCTCGGATGAAAAAAATCCAGATTACAGATTGCGTATTGGAAAAATTACCGCTTTAAATGAGGATTAAATAAACTCAATTATCAAATTAAAACATCTTTAAGACTTTTCATTAGTTATAAAAAGATCTGATAAAAAAATGAATACAAAATGGGCAATGTTGTAAATAAATATTTGTTTTGTTTGATATTTTTTCTTTTACCTTTAACTAAATGTATTTATGCTCAGTTAGTTATTGGTAATCCTGCTTTGTCCTTTAGTCAGATTTGCGCCAATTCTGATTTTAACGAATTCAATGTAAGTTTTTCTTTTTCGCCTGTTTCGGCTTTAAGTCCAACCAATCAGTTTATTGTTGAAATGTCTGACCCTAACGGAAATTTTACGAACCCGACAGTTCTTTTAACTACTAATCCAGGTTCGATAACGGTTTCTCCGGCAAACGTGAGTTTTTCAGTTCCTACGACAACGGGAGGAGAAAAATATAAGCTGAGGATTAAAAGTACAGGCCCAGCTGACACCAGTGCTAGCTCTATCTCATTTCCGGCTTATTATAAATTACAGGATTCCCCATTTACTATTAACAATTTTGTTTCAACGGCTTCTTATTGTCCAGGCGGGAGTTATGTTTTAACCATTGATAACCCAGGAACCGGAACGAATGATTCTCCGTTAAAGTATCCTTCATTGACTTATAATTGGTTTATGGAACCTAGTTTGACTCCTATCGGAACCGGACCAAGTTTAACGGTAAGCCAACCCGGTAAATATTATGTCGAGACTAATTATGGTTCTTGTACTTCGAGTTCCTATTCTAATCGAGTTACGGTAAGTCAATCAAGTTCCGGAACTGTTGCCACTATTTCATCCAGTTTAGGAAATCCGTTCTGTTCAATTGAAGGTTCAACAATGTTAAGTACGGTTTCAGGGAATAGTTACCAATGGTATAAAAATAATACAGCTATTTCAGGCGCAACCAATCGAACGTATACGACCAATCAAGCGGGGCTGTATTCGGTAGTTGTTAATTTTGGGGGTTGTCTCGGAAATGCATCTATTGATTTGTTAGACTATAATTTTGATAGCAGTATCAATATGCCGGAAACGAGTACGATTTCACCCGGAGAATCGGTTACAGCTTCAGTAACAACAACGGCTTCCAATCCTGAATTTCAATGGTATCTGAATAATGTTGTTATTCCAAATGTTATTGGAAATGATTATGAAGTAACGACAAAAGGAAATTATAAAGTAATTGTTAAACAAACTTCAGGATGTGTTGAATCGGAAGAATTGTTGTTTAAAATAAATTCAACCGGTGATTCTGATTTATTTCCGGATGTTGCAAACATACCAAATTTAATAAGTCCAAATGGTGATGGGATTAATGATACTTGGATTATCCCACAAGAATATGTAAGCGGAACGGATACTGAAGTTTTATTGATTAGTGCTTCGGGAGACATTGCATTGAGGACCAATAATTATCAAAATAATTGGCCTGAATATTCAACAGATTTCAAAAATGTAAATCCGGTATATTATTATATTATTACCACAAAGGAACACAAGGTAAGGAAAGGTTCAATAACGATTATAAAATAATATGAAGAATGTTTTTTTAATTATCGGTCTATTGCTTTGTTCGCTTCAACAACTCCATTCTCAAGAAGATGGAGTTGTTTCGTTTAGGCTTCCGGTTCGAAATTCTTTAAAATTTAACAGATTCCTTATCAATCCTACTTTTAGTTTTGTAAGGGAACAAAGCACTTATCTCAGTTTTTACACCAAAAGACAGTGGGCTCAATTTGATAACGCTCCTCAGACCTATTTGTTTGGATATTCTGGAAGATTTGAAGAAAATGAAGGCATTGCCATTGGACTGTTTCAACAAAATTATGGTGTTCTTTCTACTTTTGGAGGTGTTGCCAATTTCGCACATAACGTTATGCTGCAAGAAGACAATAATTTGACTTTTGGACTGAATGTAGGATTTTATAAAAGTGGTATAAACAAAGGTCAAGTGGTGACCAATTATTCTGATCCATCATTAGAAAACATACCTTCCAATTCATTGATTACGGTAAATCCAGGGATAAATTATGGAACCACTTTTCTTGATTTTGGTCTGTCGATAAATAATTTGATTTTATATAATCTTAAAACGTCTAAAATAGTTGAAGATGATCCTGAAAAAAGTATTGAAGCCCATATCATGCATACGGGATATTTGGATACTTATGGCTATTTTGATAGAAGTAAGTTTTCCGCTTTAGTTAAATCAGAATTTAAAAAAGAGAAAACAGTTATTTCGGGATTAATGATGTTAACCATTCCGAATGGAATGTGGGCCCAGGCAGGATATAATTCGGTTTATGGAATGTCTGCAGGGATGGGGTTGAATATATCCCCTAAAATTTCTGTTGAATATAATTTTGAAAAAGGGACAGGTAATTTATCTAATTTCGGATCCTCCCATGAAATTGTTTTTGCTTATAAATTCAAAAACAAATCGTTTTATTATGGGGATGACGAAGAAGAAGGATCTATTATTCCGCCTGCTGACAGAAGAAAATACGTTCCTGTAAAACCAAAAGAATCCCCTCTTTTATCGCCAAAAGATGCTCAAAAATTAAGAGAGCTTAAAGAAGCTTTGAATCTTGAAAAAGAAGAAAGAAGATTGCAAAGATTAAAAGAAATTGCTGAGGCAGAAGCCAAAACCAAAGCAGATTCTATTGCTCAAGCCAAACTGGCTGCAGATGCAAAAGCGAAAGCAGATGCTATTGCCCAAGCAAAACTGGCTGCAGAAGCCAAGGCTAAAGCAGATGCTGTTGCTCAAGCGAAACCAGTTGCTGATGCCAAGGCCAAAGCCGATGCTCTTGCTCAAGCGAAATTAGCTGCGGATGCCAAAGCGAAATTAGCAGCAGATGCTAAAGCGAAAGCCGATGCTCTTGCCCAAGCAAAACTAGATGCGGATGCAAAAGCGAAAGCAGATGTGCTTGCCCAAGCAAAACTGGCAGCAGATGCAAAAGCCAAAGCAGATGCTATTGCCCAAGCAAAACTGGCTGCAGAAGCTAAAGCCAAAGCAGATGCTCTTGCTCAAGCGAAACCAGCTGCTGATGCCAAGGCCAAAGCAGATGCTCTTGCTCAAGCAAAATTAGCTGCGGATGCCAAAGCGAAAGCAGATGCTCTTGCTCAAGCAAAATTAGCAGCAGATGCTAAAGCGAAAGCCGATGCTCTTGCCCAAGCTAAATTGGCAGCAGAGGAAAAAGCCAAAGCAGACGCCCTAGCGCAAGCGAAATTGGCAGCAGATGCCAAAGCCAAAGCAGATGCTCTAGCTCAAGCGAAACTAGCTGCGGATGCCAAAGCCAAAGCCGATGCGCTGGCTCAAGCGAAATTGGCAGCAGAGGAAAAAGCGAAAGCGGATGCCCTAGCTCAAGCGAAACTAGCTGCGGATGCAAAAGCCAAAGCGGACGCGCTGGCCCAAGCGAAATTAGCGGCAGAGGAAAAAGCCAAAGCAGACGCCCTAGCTCAAGCGAAATTGGCAGCAGATGCAAAAGCCAAAGCAGACTCCTTAGCTCAAGCGAAATTAGCAGCAGAGGCAAAAGCGAAAGCCGATGCTCTAGCTCAAGCAAAATTGGCAGCAGATGCAAAAGCAAAAGCCGATGCACTAGCTCAAGCGAAATTGGCAGCAGAGGCAAAAGCGAAAGCGGACGCCCTAGCCCAAGCCAGACTAGCAGCGGATGCCAAAGCGAAAGCGGATGCCCTAGCCCAAGCGAAACTAGCTGCGGATGCAAAAGCCAAAGCAGACTCCTTAGCTCAAGCGAAATTAGCAGCAGATGCAAAAGCCAAAGCCGATGCACTAGCTCAAGCGAAATTGGCAGCAGAGGCGAAAACGAAAGCGGATTCATTGGCAAAAGCTAAGATTACTGCTTTACCAAACGATGAAAATGCAAAAGCTATGGATAATTTAGCAAGAGTCATTAAAAACATAAAAAGCAATCAGAAGGAATTATTGACTAAATTGGACGCAACTGTTGCAAATAGACAAAAAGATCTGAAAGATTTAAAAGAAGAAAATGATTTGAGCGAAAAAGGGATCACCAGTGCTCCAAAACCTTTTAGAAGTATTTCTGCAGAAAATAGAGCGTTGGAAACATTAAATTCAGATATTGCTGAGATAAACAAAAATCAAACCGAAAAGATTAAAGAACTGGAAACTTTATACAGTCTAAGGCTTAAAAAAGTACCAAATAAGAATGATGAATTCAATCAATTGTATCGGGAAACTATCGAAAGTTTAAAAGCAGAACAATTGAAAGCAATTCAGTTCAACCAAAATTTAATTGCTTCATTAGAAAAAATTAATACGGAGACAGAAATAGAGAGAAAAAGAAGAATAAAACGGGCGGTGTTTGAGAACGATGAGGACAGATATTCAAAAGACAGAGCCACATTAAGTCGCATAAAAGCGAAGACCCCTTTTGGTACCGTTTCATTAAAACCAACGGATTTTGATTATGGAGAGGAACAGTCTTCGATGCAAATTCTCAAGAATATCAGAAACGTAGAAAGTGGCTATTATTTAATTCTTGCGGTACATAATGATGTTGCTAAAAGAGATGATTTTTTAACCAAAACAGTTTCAATAGGTCAAACAAACATAGATTTCTTTTACGATGTAAATACCAGTAAATATTTTATTTACTATGAGAAATTTGATGATATAGACAATGCCAAGAAAGCATTGAAAGCTAAAGGAGATAAACCGTACAATGGGAAGTTATCCATTGTTAGGATAGAAAATAATTAAACAGATCATTGAATAAGATAAAAAATAGAATTCTAAGATTCGCTTAAATTTCATGCCCCTGAAACGTGGACGAATTTTAGAATTTTCAGACATAATAAAAAGGAACTTTAAATTCCCTCAAATGAAAAAAAACTACCTACTAATGGCAATCCTGTTTACAAAAAATAAGCCTGTCTTTTTTAAAGATAAGATAAAAAAAATTGGCTTTTTAAATATTCTCTTATTGCTTTTAGCAATATTTCTGAATACAACGGCTTATGCCCAGAACTTAGTCCCATTTAAGATTAGATATGCTACCGAATTAAAAGGGGACATGCTGGTAACTGGTAATAACATTTTAGGAATAAACATCAACCCTTTAAATGACAACACCACTAATCAAAGTGTGTCAATGCAATATATCGATATTGACAATGATCCCTTAACTTTTAATTCCAGCAGTGCCGATTTGACAGTACCAAGTAGCGTTGAGTGTTTTAAAATTGCTTATGCCGGATTGTATTGGGGAGCACTAATTAAAACCGGTGACAGTAGAACTGATATTGATAAAGTTAAATTTAAAACACCCGGTAGTTCAACTTATACGGATTTAACAGGAACAATTATTTATGATGAGCCATCAAACCCAATCGTTCCTGACGACAATAAACCCTATGCCTGCTATTACGATGTAACTTCTATTATTTCTGGGTTGACAAGTCCCCAAGGAACCTATACTGTAGCTAATGTACAATCAAGTATAGGAAGTAATGGCACTACAGGTTTAGCAGCAGGTTGGACACTTTATGTGATTTATGAAGACCCAAAAACAACCACTAAATACATGGTTTCTTACGATGGTTTTAGTGCACTTTATGATGATAGCACACTAAACATTGATGTAAGTGGGTTTATAACTCCTCCTTCGCCAGCTGCTATTAATTTAAAATTTGGTTTTGCAGCATTAAATGGAGATAAATCTCCAAATAACAGTAATAAAACTAAAGTTGAAATTAGTAATGGTACTGCTAATGGTACCGCTTTGACTACAAACCTAAGACCTTCCAACTACTTCTTTAATAGTTCTATTACTAATTTAGATAACTATATTACTACAAGAAATCCAAATGGAACAAACAGCTTAGGTTATGACACTGGTATTGAACAGCTTTTAAATGTAAATAAATCTACCGTTGGAAATAATGCAACTAACGTAAGGTTCACACTGCAAGTAGCAAGAGGGCAGGCAAATCCTATATTTAGTTTTTTCAATGCCTTTCAGGTTAATGTTATTGCTCCTGATATCGCCCTCACTAAACTAGTGAAAGATATTTCAGGGAATGATATTGGTAATACTGATGTTGTCCTTGGGACCAATTTATACTACGAAATAGGTTTTCAAAATACCGGTAATGATAATGTTACTAATTTTACCTTAAAAGATGTTCTTCCCAATAACGTTATTTTTAACTATCCTTCGGATATTATATCATTACCTACAGGTGTAACTCATACCTATAATGCTACAACAAGAGAATTAGTATTTAGTATCCCAAACGATTTAGTAAAAGTTGGAGATGTTAGTCAAACCATTCGTTTGCATGTTCAAGTTGTTTCTAATTACAGAGATTTACTGGATGCTTGTTCCAATGAAATCAAAAATCAGGCATTTGCCAGTTATCGTGGTGTTATCAATACAACACCAAGAGTGGATGAAGGTAGTTTTGCTTCAACGGTTTGTAATTTTGGTACACCTTCATCAACTAATTTTTTAGTAAATATTGATGGATTAACATTTAGCGGTAACGAAGTATTATGTGGTGCAAGTGTACAACTATCCGGTCCTAATGGTTATGATTCCTACTCCTGGTCTACAAGTCCTACAGGTACTCCAGTCATAGGAACTAATCAAACCTATAATGCTACTGATACCGGAACCTATTATATTACATCTACATCAGCTTGTGCTACAGTAACTGAAGCCATAACCGTTAACCCTTTCGGTAATACAATTACCAATCCTGTAATACCTTATGCTGACGAAGTGGTTACTTGTCCCAATAATGGAAAGGATCTTCCAAATATTTTTCTTTGTGGTGCAAATGCAACCCGATTAATCCAAACTAATATATCTGACGCTTCCACAATTGTTTGGGAAAAATTAGATGAAAGTTCTTGTGCTGCTATAACCGTGGAAAATTGTGCCAATGAGAATACTTTATGTCAATGGAATCAAGTAGGAACAGGACCTGATTATACTGCAACTACATCGGGTCAATTTAGAATGACAATCAATTATCCTGGAGGTTGTTATAGCATATTCTATTTCAATGTATACCAAAATTTATTAAATCCTACCGCCACCACCAGAGATATAATTTGTACTAAAAATGGAGAAATTACTATTGGTGGAGTTCCTTCAGGATATGAATATAGTCTGGATGGTTCTACTTATCAACCGTCTAATGTTTTTTCAATTTCCACTGCAGGTGCATATACAGTTTACATCAGACAAGTTGGTGTTTCAACCAATCCATGTATTTTTTCAGTAGTTAATGTCCTTATCAGACAAAGAAATTTCACTACTTCAACCATAGTTACTCAGCCTCTTTGTTATGGAGATAAAGGTGCTATTAAGATAGCTGCCGAAGACGCCTATCCACAATATTACTATAGTATTTATCAAGGTGCGACTTTAGTCAATAGTGTAGGTCCAATATCGGCCAGTGATTATGAGTTTGCAGGTTTGAATCCGGGAACCTATACGGTACGTGTATGGACAGAAGACGGTTGTGATTATTCTACTAATATAGACATTATACAGCCGCCAATATTGTCAGCAACTTCAGCATTGACCAAACCATTGACTTGTACTGATGGGGAAATAACGGTTTATCCTACCGGAGGAACCCCTCCTTATGCTTATTATGTAAACGGATCTACATCTTCTCAGACATTTCCTCAAATTGTGGTAACAGAACCGTTACCTGCAGGAGGACTATATTCCATTATAGTTGTTGACAGTCAAAATTGTTCTACAACAACCTCGATAACTGTTGCGGCCACACCGCCTCCGGTTTATACCATTAGTCAAACGGATGTGTTATGTTTCAATGATAACACCGGAGCAATTAATTTTAACGTTACCAATTCCAACGGATATACTTTGGCCTACAGTATAGATAATGGAGTCACTTATGGAGCAAATCCAACATTCTCTAATCTCAGCGCAGGTACCTATGATGCCATTGTAAGATATTCTTTGGCAGGTACAGACTGTTTTACTACTGCTGAGGTTATCACAATTACCCAGCCAACTGCATTGACAGCTATTGCAGGTGTTACGGAATTAGCCGGTTGTACCCCTTCAGGAGAAGGAAAAATAAGTATAACCAATCCGCAAGGAGGTATTGCTCCTTATGAATATAGTTTTGATAATCAGTCTACATGGTCAACGGTTGACGATGCCTATAAAGCACCGGGTACTTATACGCTGTATATAAGAGATGCCAATGGTTGTATTTATCCAATGCCGAATGTCACGATCGATCCACTACCGGTTGAACCGACAATTGAAGTTGAAGATCCAGTCTTTAATTGTGACGGAAGCGCATCCAGTGATGTAACGGTAACAACGGTACCCAATGCAAATTATAATTATGAATATCTGATAGATGGTGTGCCTAATACCAATGTTCCAGCAAATGTATTTGTTGATTTGCCCTCTGGTAATCATGTAATTTCAGTTAAATATATTTCTGCGACCAGTGCTATATCCTGTATCCCTCAGAGTGATTTTTATTTTGTAGTTGCCACAGGGAATGTTTTTACAGCAAGTATTTCAGGGGTCAACAATGTAAGCTGCTCAGGCGCCAATGATGGTGAAATCACAATTGCAGCAGCTAATTTTGATCCGACCAATGGATTCCAATATTCCATTGATAATGGTATAAATTGGGTAACCCAAATGACTTCTCCATATACAATTACCGGATTAGCTCCAGCTACGTATAGTTTAAGGATACGTTATGATGCTGCTTCGGGAGCCACTTGTGAACAATCGTTTACTCAAGTTATCACTGCCCCGGCACCATTGGTAACAACAGCAAGTGTAACCAGCCCGGTAACCTGCGTGGTTGGAGCGACAATTTCCGCCAGTTCAACAGGAGGAACACCTGCCTACCGTTATGAATTATGGGATGCAACAGCTACTACAAATATAATCCCTTCTCAAAGTTCCAACACCTTTACAAATGTTTCGGTTGGAACCTATATTGTTCGAAGTTATGATGCCAATAATTGTACCGATGATACGACTATAATTACCGTAGTTGCTCCTCCAACCTTATCGGCAACTTTAGACCCAAGTTCAGATATTTGTTTTGACAGTGTGAACCAGGCTACACTGATCGTTACTGCCTCGGGAGGAACTTCGCCTTATGTGTATAGTATAGATGGAGCTCCTGCACAAAACAGCAATACATTCAGTATTGTAGGTTCGGGAACGCATACCATTGTAGTTACAGATAGTTATGGATGTACATCAACTATAAATAATATTTTTATAGCACCTCAATTAACGGCTGCAATTTCAAACATCAAAGAATTAGATTGTACCGTTAGTCCAAATGCAGTTATTACCGGAACAATTTCCGGTGGGAATGCTCCTTTTGTGGTAACAGTTATTTCTGGAGCAGGACCCGGAACTATTGCACAACCTACGGCGACTACATTTACGTATACGACTGCTGTAGCAGATACCTATCAATTTCAAATTCAGGATGCCAAAGGATGTATGACTACAGTAACGGCAACCATTAATCCTTTAGTACCTGTAACGGCAACATTAAATCCAGTAAATCCATCATGTAATGGATCTTCAGATGGTTCCGTGCAGATTATTCCGTCTGGTGGAGTAGGACCTTATACGTATAGTTTTAATGGAAGTCCATTTACAACTACTAGTCTTTATACAGGATTAAGTGCTGGAATTGTATATTCTTATGAAGTTCGTGACAGCAAGAATTGTTCTTTTACCGGTACAGTAACTTTGACTGAACCTACCGCTGTAATTACTTCGGCAACGGTGACTCCGTTTAGTTGTAGTGCCAGCAATACCAAACAATCAGCAACAATCACAATTGCAGTTCCTACCACAGGAACCGCACCATATACCTATAGTTTTAATGGCGGAGGGTATAGCGCCAGCAATACATTGTCTATAAATGATAACGGAACAGATCAACTAATTACGTATTCAGTACGAGACGCTAATGGTTGTATTTATACCAATTCCGTGACAGTATTGGGATTGAATCCACCAACTGATTTGAATTTTACGGCTGCGCCGATAACTTGTACAGCTACAACAACAACAGTAAACGCTTCAGCTACTAATGGAGTGGGAACTTTAACCTACGAAATTATATCTCCGTTATCTGCCGTGACTTCAAATACCTCAGGAACTTTTGCTGGATTATTTCCGGGAACCTATCTCTTTAAAGTTACCGATGTCAACGGATGTTATTATACAGAGTCCTTAGTTATCGCTCCGGTTACTCCTATTGCAGTTGTTGGAAATATAACCAGTGATGTGTTGTGTTTTGGCGATAGTTCAGGAAGTGGATTATTTACTGTTTCCGGTAATGAGACTGTAGGTGCCTATTCTTTTGCATTAACTGCCGGTACAATAGGAACTGGTACTTTGATACAATCAGGAAATACAATTACTTTATCTAATGTGCCAACGGGTACGTATACCGTTGAAGTAACAGATACAGCTACCGGATGTACGGATGATGCAACAATTGTAATTGCACAACCAAGCGCTCCTTTGGCATTGGCTTTAGCCTCAAATAGTAATGCCAATTGTAATGTGACGACTTCAAAAGTAACGGTAACCGCAACAGGTGGAACTCCAAATTATACGTATTCATTTGTTCAAAATAACGCGCCAGCAGGAATCTATACAGCTTCAAATACATCTAACTTAGACCCATTAACAAGTTTAAATTGGGATGTGTATGTAAAAGATGCTAATGGTTGTATTGTTAAATTAGACGTAGTAATTGCTACAGATCCTTCTCCAACCGTTACAGCTTCGGTACCAGATCAATGTAGTTCAAATGGTAGTTCATATACTATTTCAGCTGCTGGTAGTGGCGGTATTGGAACACTAACTTATAGTATCGGTTCTGGTTTTCAATCAACTGGAACTTTCACGGTAACAACACCAGGAACTTATACGGTAACGGTTAAAGATGCCAATGGATGTACGGGAATTACCACAGTTACGGTATATCCTGTATTAACATCAACTGCTATATTAACTAAAGACTTAAGCTGTTCTGTACCTACTGATGCAACTATTACAATAAATGCAGCGGGAGGTAATGGAGCGTACAATTACAGGGTTTCTACTGACAGTGGAGTTACTTATTCAACTTCAGGATTCGTTGGAAATGTTTTTACAACAGCTACACCAGGGACCTACCAATTTGAAATTACAGATGCAAATGGATGTACTAAAGTATCAAATACTATAATAATCAATCCAATAGTTTACCCTGAAATTACAAATGTCACACAAACACAAGATATCTTTTGTAATGGAGAGACCACCGCAACCGTAAAAGTAAACATTGATCCAACTAAAGGTATTGCTCCATTTACGTACAGTATTGATGGAATTAATTTTCAGTCTTCTAGTACTTTTACCGGTTTAGGAGCGGGTACTTATACCGTTACTTTAATGGACAGTAAAGGTTGTAAAGACATGGATAATACTCTTACAATTGATCAACCAACAGCAATTGATGTTGCCTATCATGTAGTTGATATTAGCTGTGTTGGTGGAATATCTAAAGGATCAATTATTATTGATGAGGTGACAGGAGGAAATCCATCATATAATTATTTTGTGACAGGTGTAAATGGATATAATGATTCTGAATTAAATGCGGATGGTTCTACATCTTATAAATTTGATATAGTAGATTTTGGACTGTACCAAATCAATGTGGTTGATGCCAATGGATGTTCTGTATTAATACAGAACGTTAAAGTAGCTTCACCTCCAGATGACTTAGACATACAAATTAATGGAACTGCCGATTGTATTTCGGGAGGAACCGCAGAAATAACAGTAGCAGGAAGTCTAATTGGTGTAGGCCCTTTCTATTTTAATGTTTATAAGGGATTCGGACAAACTTATTCAGCTTTAGATCCTACATGGATTCCAGAAGATGGATTGGGCACTAAACACGCTATTATTTCCAATTTAATTCCTGGGGTTACCTATACTTTTATTGTTTATGATAGTAGTTCTGGATGTTATTACTATGAAATAGCTGATACGGCTATCCCAACTAATTCAGAATTAATTGCAAGTAATTTAGTTCCAAAAAACATCACTTGTAAGGGAGAGGCTGATGGAAAAGTTAGTTTTGATATTTCAAGTATCTATTTCAATCCGACTAATGTAAGTTACGAAATATACAATTCATTATCATTAGCTACTACAGGTATTTCAGGTTCTGGAATAGTTCCGGCGAATGGTACTTTATCAGTAACAGATTTGGGCGATTTACCTTTTGGTAATTACATCGTTGTAATTAAAGAAGAAGTTGGTGCGGATAATGAAGGTTGTTCTATCGTTACTGATAGTTTTAATATTACGGAATCAGCTTTTGATTTAGAGATTACGGCATCAGTAATTCAAAATGCAAATTGTGATAATGACGGAATTGTAAGTGCCCAAGCCAAAAACGGTACAGCG
The DNA here is from genome assembly GCA_023259675.1 of Flavobacterium sp. Lineage (GTDB taxonomy): Bacteria > Bacteroidota > Bacteroidia > Flavobacteriales > Flavobacteriaceae > Flavobacterium. The sequence continues at coordinate 102,255 of JALRGT010000006.1, read as the reverse complement.
CCATATCAATTTATGATTTCGACTTCGGCTACAACTCCATTAGCAACTGATCTTGGATGGGTATCGTCAAGTACATTTAATGTACCTGTAGGAGATTATTATGTATATGTTAAAGATACTTATGGTTGTATACAATCTTCAACTATGCAAACAGTACCATTGGACCCAAGTCCTGAAATTGCTTTGGCAGTAACCGATAATTGTGTGAATGAAGGGGCTTTTGAAATTACTGTTAGTGAAATTACAGCAGGAATTGCACCTTACAGCATTAGTGTAAACGGAAGCGCTTTCCAAAACATTTCTGGTTTACCTTACACACTGTCAAATTTGAATTCGGGTACTTATACTATTACTTTAAAAGATTTAAATGGTTGTACGGATACTAAAGTACTGACCTTGTACAGAAAACTTTCGACAAACGCGATTCTCACAAAAGAATTGGATTGTACATCTTCACCTTCACCGGATGCAATAATTACTTTAAATGTAGCCGATGGTTTTGGTCCATTTATTTATGAAGTATCAACTGACGGAGGAACAACATACAGTGCTTCTACTCCGTTTGTTGGGCCAAGTACATCTTACACTGCAACAGTGGCAGGGACTTATACTTTCAAAGTTACTGATGCCAATGGATGTGAATTCATTTCGACAGCTACTGTTGATTCGAAAATAACACCGGATTTCACTTTTGTTCAAACTAATGAAACTTGTATAGATTCCAACGATGGTACCATTACCATCACGCCAACAGCCGGTGTCGGACCATTTACTTACAGTAAAGACAATGGTGCTACTTTCCAAGCATCAAATGTATTTACAGGACTGGATACAACAGGTACTTATAACATTGTTGTTCAAGACAGCAAATTATGTAATTCATTGCCTCAATCAGTAACGATTTCAGAGCCAACTGCTGTTAGCGGAACAGGTGTTTTAACACAAGAATTGACTTGTGGAGCTGGAAATGCTACTCAAGCAGCAATAGTTACCATAAGCGGTTCAGGAGGTACAGGAAGTTATAAGTATAGTTTTAATGGAGGAGCTTCTTATACTACTTCAAACACTTTTACAACTTATACAGCAGGGACCGTATCTGCACTTGTAAAAGATAGTAATGGTTGTATAAGTGCAACTGCAATTGATGTGGATGTACCAGCTTTAAACCCACCAACTGATTTGGATTTTGTTGCGACAGCAGTAACCTGTTTGGCTTTAACTAGTGATGTGACCTTGACAACTACAAATGGTGTGGGTCCTTTAAGTTATGAAATTGTATTCCCTGCGAGTGCAACATCAAATACTTCTGGAGCTTCAAACGGTATTTTCACGGGATTAAATCCAGGAACTTATTTGTTCCAAGTAACAGATGCTAACGGATGTACTTACCAGGAAGCCTATACTATAGATCTAGTAACCAATATTACTGTTTCTGGACAGTTAATTAGTGATGTGAGCTGTAATCCGGGTTCTAATGGAGAAGTGCAATTTTATGTTGCTAATTTTGCAGGAACTTATAGTTATACTTTAGACGGTGGAACCACTGTTATTTCTGGTCAAACAACTCCAACAATTACTCTTCCTGGATTGGCAATGGGAACTTATACCATTATTGTAACTGATGAAATAACAGGATGTACTGCCACAACGTACATTGATGTTTCACAACCCGCACCGCTGGCCTTAGTGGCAAATCCGTTTATCAATGCCAATTGTAATTTTGGAGCACAGGTAAGCGTAACCACAACCGGAGGAGTTTCTCCATATAGTTATTCGTATGTAAAAAGTGGAGATCCGGCAGGAACGTATGCTGCTTCAGCTTCGGCAGTTTTAGATCCAACGATATCAACTACGTGGGATGTATGGGTAAAAGATGCCAATGGTTGTGTAATTGCATCACCATTACCAATCACCATAGAGACCGATCCACTTCCAATAGTTACAGTTAATCCATACAGTCCATGTCCATCAGCGACGGGAGAGTATACCTTTACTCTTTCGGCTACTGGAATGGCTCCGTTTCAATACAGTATTGGTGCAGGGTTCCAAACCAGTCCGACTTTTATCGTAAATGCACCAGGTACCTACGATGTAACCGTTAGAGATAGTAATGGATGTACGACTACCGAAATTGGTTTAATTACCATTTTACCTGCCTTGCAGTTAGAATCTGATATTACGGCCTTACCAAGCTGTTTGGATGGCGATGGTACACTGACACTTTCAGCAACCGGAGGATCTGGTAGTTATGAGTATAGTTTAGATTCAGGTGCGTATCAGCCTTCGGCAAACTTTACGAATCTATCGGCAGGTCCGCACACAGCGACCGTTAGAGATATTACAACTAACTGTACTTTTTCTATTCTAGTAACATTAGAAGCAGCAACTCCTGTAACTGGTTTTGGTCTTTCAAAAACAGATGTGACCTGTAATGGAGGAAACGATGGTGTCCTAACCGCTACAATGGCTACTCCGGCGCCGGGTGTGAATGATAATCCAATTTATATGTATAGCCTTTCTGGTGACGCAGTAAGACCGGCTCAAACCTCTAATATCTTTAGTGGACTGATAGCAGGAAATTATACCGTAGATGTAATTTCGGCCAGAGGTTGTGTGGCAACGGAAAACATTAGCATAATTGAACCAGCTATTATTGCCATTCCTGCTCCTGCAGTGGCACAATTTGGTTGTAATGCAGGTTCGAATGCGACCCAATTTGCTACGATTACCGTAAGCGGAGTAACAGGTGGTTCAGGAGTGTACACTTATGAATTTATTAAAGGCGGAACTGTAGTTCAGTTTGGAGCTAACAATGTATATACCGAAGCCGATTTGTTAGGAGGAAGCTACACCGTAAACGTTTATGATGATAAAGGTTGTATGGGAACAGCTCCGGCAACCATAACAATTGTTCCTTTTATCGCTTTAGATACAATTTCGGTTAATGTTAATAATGCGATTACTTGTGTTAATCCGGAAGACATCACGGTATCGGTAAGCAGCATTGGTGGAACGCCAACCAACTTACAATATACAGTGGTAGATTATAATGCAACAACAGGAGTTTCTGGAGTTTTATATCCTTCACAAACCAATGCTACCGGAGTTTTCACAGGATTACCGGCTGCAGATTATCAGATTACCGTTGAAAATATGGATACTGGATGTAGTATAACAAGAGTGCATTATGTGAATGAGCCCAACACTTTCGATTTAAATATTAATAATATTGTAGATGTAACTTGTTTTGGAGGAAGCAATGGCAGTGCTGATGTTACTTTCATCGATAGGGTAATTACGGCGACGAATCCAGACCAATCGGGTTCTTTTAGCTATACAATCGTTGATTCGTTTGGTAATTCTATTACATCTGGCATAAGTGCCACTGCCGGACCAACAACTATTAATAATCTGGCTGCGGGAATCTATACCATAACGGCCACTTTAATCAATAGTCCGTTTTGTACCGTAAGTAAAAACTTTACCATTACGCAACCGGCAGCCGCTTTGGCTATAGCCGAAACACATACTGAAATCACTTGTATTTCTGGAAATAATGACGGAAGTATCTCAGCAACGGCAACCGGTGGATGGCCTGGAGGCTATCAGTTTGAATTGGTGGGGCCAGTAAATGTGGCGTATTCTTCCCAAAGTAACTTCAGCAATCTAACGACAGGATTATATACCGTAAATGTAAGAGACAGTAAAGGATGTATAGCGACAACCAATGTAATGTTGACGATTCCGCCACCGATCAGTGTAACGGCAAGCTCAGATACGGCAATGGTGAGTTGTTTTGGTGACAAGTCGGCTACGATTACTGTTAACATGCCTACAGGAGGTCAAGGGTCGAATTATATGTACACTTTGAATACCACTTCTTTGGTTCCTGCTACGGCGAGTGGTCCACAGGCTTCTCCGGTATTTTCTGGTTTGGGCGCAGGTACTTACTCGGTGACCGTAACCGATGGCTACAACTGTTCGGCAACCACAGCATCAATTGTTATTACCGCACCAACTGAAGTGAATACAAGTTTGGTAGTAGCGACAACCCAAACCTGTCTGAATGAAACGACTCTTACGTTAAGCGCAACGGGAGGAACAGGAAGTTATACCTATAGTTCTAATGCTGCCTTTACAACGGTATTAGGTTCCTTTGCCTCTTCAGTAACTTTCCCGGTACCGGTAGGCACTTATGTTTATTATGTTAAAGACGCCAACGGATGTATTTCTGATGTGTCGAACCAAATCAAGATAGATCCATTACCTCCATTAACAATTAATATAGACCAAACGAATGCTGTCATAAATTGTGCAGGTGATAATACAGGAGTAATTGTTGCGACTGCGCAAGGAGGATTAGGTAATTACAGTTATACATTATTGGATGGGGCGGGTGCAACCGTACAAGGTCCAAGTGCATCGGGTAATTTTACTGGCTTATTTGCAGGGAATTATCAGGTTAGAGTGGATAGTGGCGATTGTACGACTACCTCTTCAATGATTACTATTACTCAGCCTTTAACGCCATTAACGGCAACTTATGCCATCAATGAGGTTACCTGTAATGGAGCCAATAATGGAATTCTGACGATTACAGCTTCAGGTGGAACAGGCATTATTAAATATGCCATCTCACCTAATTCGAACCAATTTTTCGATACCAATATATTCGATAATTTGGCTCCAGGTAATTATGACGTTATTGTTCAGGATGTATTAGGTTGTTATGTGACCTATAATTTTGACATTACCGAGCCGGCTCCAATAAGAGCAACTACAATTGTAGGCACTATAATTCCTGAAATTTGTTTTGGAGATATGGATGGTGCATTTAGTATTGATGTTACCGGAGGTGTTTTACCGTATAGTGTTATATTGGATGATCCAAGCGGAACTTATACAACTGGTGCTCCCACACAGACACAGTTTGATTTCGACAGCTTAACGGGAGGTATGCATACGGTGTATATTCAGGACGCTAACGGCTGTAGTTATGAATGGGAAGTTGTTTTACCAGAATCGATATTTATAGATCCAATAGCAACCGTAGATTACAGTTGTGTGAACAATGCGGCAAGTAATTCGGTTACTGTATCAGTAGATTCCAGCATAACCGATCCGACAGATTTGGATTATTCATTAGATGGAGCAGCATATCAAGCCAGTAATGTATTTACAAATGTGGCTCCGGGTATGGATCATTATATCGATGTCAGACATACCAATGGATGTATCCAAAGAACAACCGAATTCGACATTTTACAAGTAGATCCATTGGCATTGGCACTTAGCGATGGTGGGCTGAATGAGATTGTTGCGACTGCAACCGGTGGAGGTGGAGGATATCAATATACCTTTAATGGAGAATCCACGGGCACAAAGAATACGTATATCATTTATAAATCGGGAGATTATACCGTTGAGGTTACGGATTCAAATGGATGTGTGGCTACTGCGACCCGTTATTTCGAATATATTGATGTGTGTATTCCAAATCATTTTACTCCAAATGGAGATGGAATTGAAGATGGATGGGCTCCCGGATGTACCATAAATTATAAAGATTTGACATTCGATATTTTTGACAGATACGGCAGAAAAATAGCAACCTATCGTTTAGGTCAACAATGGGATGGTAAATACAATGGAGAGGAACTTCCTTCGGGAGATTATTGGTTTGTCGTAAAACTGAATGATTTGAAAGACAATCGTGAGTTTGTAGGTCATTTTACACTTTACAGGTAACAGATAACAATAGCTATGTTATTTAAATTAGAGATATTCAAATGAAAAAAATAATACTATCAGTTCTTTTTTTGGCCATGACTTCAAGTTATGGCCAGGAGTTGAATTTGCCTGTTTACACCCAGTATTTGGCAGACAATCATTTTGTGGTATCGCCAACTTTTGCCGGGATTGGAGATAATCTTAAAATTAGGGCCAACGGACTGACGCAATGGGTGGGGATAAAAGATGCTCCGGAAAACCAGTCGGTTTATGCCGATTTTAGAATTGCCGATCGTTCCGGAGTTGGAGTTTCTTTTTACAATGACAGTAATGGGAATACCAGACAGACAGGGGCCAAATTTTCTTTTGCACAACATCTTATCCTAGATTATTATACCAAACAGTATTTGTCTTTGGGGATTTCTTATAATATTAATAACTTCAAAATAGACATTCAAAATTTTAATACAACCTATGAAATTCCTGTTTTAGATCCGAGTATCACGGACAACCGTTCAAATTCAAACAACAACTTTGATATTGGTGCATTGTACAGAAACAATAGCTTTTACCTCAGTCTTAATGCTAGCAATATTTTGACTAAGAATATCGATAAATATATGGGAGTAGAGCCTAATTTACTTTTGAATTATCAAATCTATTCCGGATATGTGATTAAAGGCCCCGCCAATAGTAGGGTCGAATATGAGCCGTCTGTTTACTATCAGTTGTTTGCCAGTGACAAACGTTCGAGTACAGATGTGAATATAAAGTACAGGAAGTTTAATAAGTATGAAGATTACTACTGGGCGGGAGTATCCTATCGTTTTTTGAACGATCAGGTTTTTAAACCTTTAAATTTAGGACCAATGGCTGGATTTAAGAAGTCTAATTTTTATTTTGGATATTCTTATCAGGTTACTTTAAATGCGTTAGCTAGATTTAACTCTGGGACTCACGTGGTAACCATCGGAGTGGATTTCTTTGCAAAAATCAGTAATTGTCCTTGTACACAAAGTCCGGTGCATGATTAATCGGTTTTAATTGTCACTTGAAAAAGGACAAATGATTGTGGTTAAAGTAAGTAAATTAGATTTAAAATTCTAAATAGAAATGTTGTTGCGGTTTATTGTTTAACAGTCTTAAACTATTTGCCTAAGTTTTCAAAACCATTGATTTACCCATCATAATAATTTCAATTTTTTTGACTTTATCATAATGGGTTTCAATCTATTTTCGGTAACATTTTTAATTTTAGGATTTTTCAGGAGTTTACCGAAATCTATTTTAGTTTTCGGGTAGTTTATAAATTTGTTCCATAGGTAACCATTTCTCCCCTTCTTTTGCGCCTGGAGGAGCTTGTTGAAATTTCCACATTAATTTTTCCCATTCCTGAACTTTTGGGTTTTCGGCATCCATTTTTTGTTTGCGTTCTGGAGAATAGGTTTCATCGACTTCCATTATCATAAATAATCGATTGGCTAGAATATAAATTTCCATGTCTATAATTCCGGAATCTTTGATGCTTTTTGTGATTTCTGGCCATTCATTGCCTTTAGAATGATACTTTTTGTACTCTTCAATTAATTCCGGATTATCAATTAAATCACAGGCATAACATATTTTTTTGGAGCTCATAAATTTATTAAATAAGAAATAGATTAGGTTTTATTTTTTTTCAATCACGGCTACAAACCCTCCTCTTGGAAGACATTCAACATTTAAAACACTTCCTTTTTTAACTTTTATAACTTCGACCGCAAATGACTTATCATTTTCACCATCTTTAATGAGCTTTAATTTATAATTACCCTTATCTAGAAAATTAAAATTAATTTGTAATGTTTGTTTTTCAGCCTTTCCATTAATTCCTCCCAGATACCATTGATCTCCTTTTTTTCTAGCAATTATGACTTTCTCTCCAGGATAACCATCTACAAGTTTTGTATCATCCCAAGTAACCGGTACATTTTTTAAAAATTCCTTAGGTTCTTGAGGTAAATCATAATAAGCTTTAGGCCTATCGGCAAAATGTTGAAAACCGGATTCAAAAACTACTGACAAAGCTAATTCATGACCATAAGAAGTAATATGAGGATGCTGAGAATCAGAAAAAGTTACAGGAGTATAATCCATCGAACCAATTACATTTCTGGTGAATGGTAGTGTAGTATTATGAGCTGCAGCTTTATTGGTCAAGATAGCTTTATTGTTATACCATTCGGCTCCATAAACCGCTTCGGTGGTCATTAAATTTGGATACGTTCGAGCCCATCCTCGTGGAACAGTTGCTCCGTGGAAATTTACCATGATTTGATATTTCGCAGCATCTTTTAAAATATCAATATAATATTTCATCATATCCTGTTGATCTCCATTAAAAAAATCTACTTTAATACCGTAAACCCCAATTTCTTTTAACCAAGCTAATTCTTTGTTTCTTTTCTCTGATGTTAACATACGGTCAACAGGAGTTGGTTCTAACCATTCTGTACCTGAATTATACCACATTAAAGGTTTGACTCCTTTGCTTTTAGCATAATTTACAGCAGCAACGATATCTCCACCATTAGTCATGACATCCCATTCCCAGTCAATAAGCACATAAGGCCATTTCATTTCTACAGCCAAATCCGTGTATTCAACAACTTTTTGATAATCTTTAGAACCATGATTAAATGCCCAATAAATCCATGAAACAGCGCCTGGTTTAATCCAACTTGTTTCTTTTAATGTATTTGGTTCACTAATATCAGTAATTAAAGTAGATTCAACTACATCAGAGAGTTCACCAAGTATTAATGTATGCCACTGTGAAAACCACGGCAACATCGTTTTTACACCTACTTGCTTAAAATCATCTCTAGCAGGAGCGTAGGTTACTTTATATTGATTTGGGTTTTTAATGTTTGTTAATCTAGCAGCACAATTATTTTCTGTAATATTTGCTTCTGATATTAATACCCAAACAGGATTATTATTATTATTATTATTTATTTTAAACAATGCTGGAAATCCCCATTCTTGTTTATTATCCTCACCCTTTCCTGTATCCGAAAAAGGGAAAAAATCTTCATAAGAATTTTTGAATGGTTGTACCCAACGATTTGTTGATGAAGGAATTGTATAAGTGGTAGTTTCGTCAATAATATCAACTACTGAATTTGACTTTTCAGTAAATTCATAACGAAAAGCAACCCCGTCATTATAAACTCTAAAAACAATATTCATTGGTTTATTGTTCGAATTTACATACTTAAGTACTTTTTCATTGCCTAAATTTTCACACAATTTCCTTTTACCAGAAATCATTTCATATTTTTCGTTTACTGTTTTAGACTTTGATTCACCAATAAATTTTAGATTGTCTGAAAATTGTTGATCATTACGTACAATACCCAAAGGTGAATTTGGAATTACTTCAGTATACCCCGATTTATTTTTATATAAAATTCTAAAATACACCTGACCAAAAGACTTTTCATCAGATTGCTTCTCTACAATTACTTTAATATTTTTATTAGGAGAAATAATTTCCTGAGCATTTATTGTAAACGCAGTTAATGTAAAGAGATAGATGAACAGATAAATATATTTCATTTTTATTTTGTTTAATTTTTAGTCTTTGTACATTTTAGATCATTGCAAACTATCATGAAATAATCTCCAATGCATTCGCATAAGAAGCTTCTGGTTTTTGTTCAGGAAAACAGACTTCAAGTGTATTTGATTTCAGTTTGAATTTCAGTTTTTCTCCTGTACTTACCAGTCTAATTTGTTTTATTTTCTCTGTGTGATGTGGGGATGATTTCCCTAAGCTTTTAATAATTGCAGTACCACTTTCTGGCCAAGCCATTACGGTAGCATAAAGTACTTTATCTTTTTGCGCAAAACGAATGTCTTCTGATGTATACGGTTTTCCTTTTCCTTCATTAAAACCTTGAGCGGTTAATGCTCCCGCACTTTCTTGTTGTGGGCCTTCGCCAAATAGTTTCCAAGGACGTGTACCGTAAATACTTTTGCTGTTTAGTTTCATCCAAACACCTATTTCGGCAACAATTTCTCGTTCTAACTCATCAATACTTCCGTCTCCACGCACCGGAATATTGAGCATCAGGTTCCCGTTTTTACTCACTACATCAATTAAAGTATGAATGACGGTTTTAGCCGATTTATAACGCTTATCATTATAAACGGTTCTGTCGTAATGCCAATTCCCAATACAAGTATCGGTTTGCCAAGGTAAGGGTTCAATTGCGTTACTTTGGCCTTTTTCAATATCCCAAACAAGGGCTTTACGTTGTTGTTCATTTAGAATCTTGCCTGTAACAACAGTTTGAACTGTTTTATTTTTTTGAAGACTCTTGTTATACAAATGCGCAGCAATTCGCAAACCAGCATCACTAACAGGCCACAATGGCAATGCCGTATCGTCAAAATAAACCATATCGGGATTGTATTTGTCAATCAAATCAATTGTTCTATCGTGAAATTTTTCTATATATGCTTCAGATGGTATTGAAGCCCCATCTCCCCAATCCCATTGACTGTGGACAGATGAATCATCTAAAGGTTTCTGACTTAAAGGATGATTTTGCGCATACAAATCTTGAGGATCCAAACCTTCCCACCAAGTTCCTTTTCCATCTGCTTTAGTCAATTTTCCATCATAAGGGACTCCAGCAAGTAAGCCATTTTTATCGGCACCCTGAGAAGTATCAAACCAATTCCATGCATGGGCCGCATGAACACTAACCGCAAAAGGTAAGCCTGCTTTTCGAGCTGCTTTTTCCCAACCCGCAATAATATCTTTTTTAGGACCCATTTTAGTCGAATTCCAATCAGGCTGATATTTACTGTCGTAAAGATCTAAATTATCATGATGATTGGCCATTGCCATGAAATATTTGGCTCCAGCCTCTTTATATAAACTCACCAATTCTTCTGGATTCCAGTTGTCGGCTTTCCAAACATTAATAACATCTTTAAAACCAAATTTTGACGGATGACCGTATTTTTCGACATGAAATTTATACTGTCTGGAACCTTCCTCATACATTCCTCGTCCATACCAATCGCCTGCTTCAGGTTCACATTGAGGTCCCCAATGGGCCCACATTCCAAACTTGGCATCGCGAAACCAATCAGGGACTATATATTTTTCAAGTGAATCCCAAGTAGGTTCAAAAGGGCCTTTAGCAATAGTTGAATTCAATATTTTTGATTGACCCAACAAAGGAGATAAATATAGTCCGGCTAATGCGGAAGCACCCAATTTTAAAGCATTTCTTCTATTCATCTGTATTTGATTATAATTTATTATTATATATTTCCGACTAAATATTTTTGCTTTTCAATAAATATGGAATGATAAATGGAATCATTTATCATTCTTAAAACGAACATTCATAGTAATAAACCTAAGTATTACTTAAATATTTATTGTAAAAATTTCATTATTTATTATTTTTGAATCAAAAAACAAAACATTCAAATACAAATGTAGAAGATAGTTTAATAATTATTTTTACACAAAACCGATTTTTTATTACACAAAACCGATTTTTAAAAGCCAATTCGACTAATATGTCTAAAAATATTTTTAAATACTACTTTTCATTATTACATATTGATTATGTGAAACTTAACGACAAATGGAATTACAACAATGTAATTAGTCCGTATTATCGTTTGTATTATATTGACGAAGGAAATGGCTTTATTTCTAATAGCTCGGGTCGACTGACCTTAGAGCCCGGTTATTTATACTTGATTCCGAGTTTTACGATTTGTAATCTGAACTGTGATGATTATTTGAGTCAATATTTCATTCAGTTTTTTGAAGAATCTCCCGATGGAATTTCTTTGTTTAATCAAAATAGAAATGTGATGAAACTGGCCGCTTCTGAAATGGATATAACTCTTGTCAAAAGAATGCTTCAAATCAATCCGGGAAGGGGAATAAATAGGTCCGATAATCCGAAAGTATATGAGAAAGAAGCCTATTACAAAGAATACCGCTCTCTTAATGATAAAATGAAAACACATTTGAAATTTGAAAATCAGGGTATTCTTCTTCAATTGATTTCTAGATTTTTAGAGGATCCCAATTTTAAACAAAAAAATACACAAACAACACCTTCAAAAATTTTGGACACAATGAGTTATATACAACTTCATTTAAGCGAAAACCTTACTGTGGCACAATTGGCCAAAAGAGTTAACCAAAATCAGGATTATTTTTCGAAACAATTTTTCATCCATACTGGACAAAGGCCTCTAAATTACATTCATGAGAAAAAGATTGAGCGAGCACAATACCTTATTGCAACTACCAATAAAACATTTTTAGAAATCGCGTTGGATACGGGTTTTTCTAATTTGCCTCATTTTTCAAAAATATTCAAACAAATAGTAAGCCTCACTCCAGGTGAATACCGCAATAAAAATGATTTTTACCTCAATAATTAGAATGGTCACTATAAGAAACTTTAAAAATATAGTGGGATATTTTTAAACGGAAAATGTTTAATTTGTTAATTTACAACGTTTTCGTTTCGGTTAGCATGATTTTTTCTAATCATTCAAATTTAATACTAATCTAAAAGTTCTATATTTGTTGCACTTTCAAAAAAATAAACTAAAAAACAGATCTAAATGAAGACTTTAAACGATTTCGATTTTAAAAATAAAAAAGCAATTATACGCGTTGATTTTAACGTGCCTTTGGATGAAAACTTTAATGTAACGGACGCTACTCGTATCGAAGCTGCAAAACCAACGATTGATAAAATTCTTGCTGATGGCGGAAGCGTAATTTTAATGTCTCACTTAGGAAGACCAAAAGGAGTTGAAGAAAAATATTCATTAAAACATATTTTAAAAACGGCATCAGAAATCCTTGGAGTATCAGTAAAATTTGCTACTGACTGTGTTGGAGAAGCTGCAAAAACAGCTGCAGACCAATTACAGGCTGGAGAAGTTTTATTATTGGAAAATTTACGTTTTCATGCTGAAGAAGAGGCTGGAGATGTTGCTTTTGCAAAAGAATTGGCTTCTTTGGGTGATATCTACGTAAACGATGCTTTTGGAACAGCGCACAGAGCACACGCTTCTACTACAATAATTGCACAATTTTTCCCAGAACACAAATGTTTCGGATTTTTATTGGCTAAAGAAATTGAGAGTTTAAATAAAGTTTTAAAAAATAGCGAAAAACCGGTAACAGCAGTTTTAGGAGGTTCTAAAGTGTCTTCAAAAATCACGGTTATCGAGAATATTTTGGATAAAGTAGACCACATGATTATTGGTGGAGGGATGACTTTTACTTTTGTTAAAGCGTTAGGTGGGAAAGTAGGAAACTCTATCTGTGAAGACGACAAACAAGATTTAGCACTTGAAATATTAAGATTAGCCAAAGAAAAAGGAGTTCAAATCCATATTCCGGTTGATGTTATAGCTGCTGATGACTTTTCAAATACAGCCAATACTCAAGTTGTGGATGTAAGAGAAATTCCTGATGGATGGGAAGGATTAGATGCCGGACCAAAATCATTGGAAAACTTCAAAAAAGTAATTTTAGAATCTAAAACTATTCTTTGGAACGGACCATTAGGTGTTTTTGAAATGGAGAGTTTTGCCAATGGAACAATTGAATTAGGTAATTTTATTGCCGAAGCTACAGCAAACGGAGCTTTCTCTCTTGTAGGTGGTGGTGATTCAGTTGCAGCCGTAAAACAATTTGGTTTTGAACACAAAGTAAGTTACGTTTCAACAGGTGGAGGAGCGATGCTTGAAATGCTTGAAGGTAGAACATTGCCCGGAATTGCGGCAATTCTAGACTAAAAATTAGAGTTTAAACAATATTTACTGAATTTTTTAGTTGTAAGCTCATAAGTTTGCAAAAATGATTTATAATCGTCTAAAAATAAGTAAGTTGAAAATAAAAATATGAAAATAAAAAGCCCCACTTTATTATTTTTTCTATTAGTATCTATTCCTTTGTTTTCGCAAGAATTTGCAGAAAGCAAAGGAATTGCTTCTATAGAGACAAACCTATCCTACTTAGATTCCATTAAAAGAACTTTCGTAAATGACGAAATGGCTTCATGCGTAGACAGTCTATGGATGAACGAATTGACCAATTTAGATTTATATAATGACCTTACGAATGATATTGAGACGATCAATAGCGATGAAAAGGTAGATTATGATTTATCTACAGAATTGTTAAAGTCAAGACTAGAGGCTATGAATGCCAAGTCACCGTTTCGAATTCAGTACAATCCCGGTTTAGAAAATGTCATCAAGTCTTTTCTTAAAAACAGGAAAAGATCATTCGAACGTTTAATGGGTATTTCAGAATATTATTTCCCTATTTTCGAAGAGGCATTTGCCAAACAAAATGTTCCTTTGGAAATAAAATACTTGTCTATTGTAGAGTCGGCTTTAAACCCGAAAGCAGTTTCCAGAATGGGTGCTACGGGTCTTTGGCAATTTATGTATCAAACTGGTAAACAATACAATCTTAAGATCGATTCCTATGTAGATGAACGTAGCGATCCCTTAAAAGCGACTGCTGCTGCTGCACAATACATGTCTAATATGTATGCTATTTTTGGAGATTGGGAACTGGTTTTGGCCTCTTATAATTCAGGACCAGGAAATGTTTCTAAAGCCATCAGACGTTCTGGTGGTCAACAAAATTATTGGAATATCAGAAAAAATCTTCCTAAAGAAACCCAAGGATATGTACCTGCTTTTTTAGCGACCATGTATCTTTATGAATACCATAACGAACACGGAATCAAGCCCGATAAGGCTTTAGTTCAACATTTTGCCACGGATACAGTATTGGTAAAAAAACAGATGTCCTTCAAACAAATTTCCGATTTATTGGATGTGCCGGTATCTCAATTGCAATTATTAAATCCATCTTATAAATTAAATGTGATTCCACATTATTCCGATGAAAATCATTATTTAAGATTACCAAAGGAAAAAATAGCTGTTTTTACATCCAATGAAGATAAGGTATATGCCTACCTTCAGCATGAAGTGGACTTATTGGAAAATCCTTTTCCATACTTATCAAATGCTATTGCTTCTAACGAAAGCAGCAATTATTCGACTCAAACCCGAACCAAGTATTATAAGGTGAGAAGAGGGGATAATTTGAGTACAATTGCCAGTAAATATGATGTAACAGTTTCTGATTTGAAAAAATGGAATCACCTCAGAAGCAGTGCTATTGGTTACGGTAAAAGTTTAAAAATAATTACAACTGAAAGAGTTGCCGTTGTTAAAAAAGAACCTAAAAAAGAAGAAATAACCCCAGTTGTACCGGTAAAACAAAATGCAATTGTGGTTGAATCCAAGTCTAAAATAGAGGTTTCAAAAAATATAATGTTGGCCAATAAGGATTTTATCTATGTAGTTAAAAAAGGAGAAAATTTATTTGCAATTGCCCAAAGATACAAAGTTACAGTTGATGATCTTATAAAATGGAATCATCTTGAAGGTAGTGCGGTCCATACTGGAACTACATTGCAGTTAAAAGAAAAATTACTTACAGATGAAGATTTAACAGAAGAAGTAGCTGCAGCTCCCGAATTAGAAAATATTGAATATGTTGTTCAAAAAGGAGATAATTTGGGGAATATTTCCAAAAAATTTGGAACTTCTATAGCAGATTTAAAGGAATGGAATAATTTATCTAATCATAATATCGCTTCAGGAAGTAAATTGATTGTGGCAAAGAATGAAGTAAGAATCAATACCGAAAAAGCCACAGCCGATTCTTTCAAGAAAAAAGAGAATTATTCCGGTATTTCTAAAAATGAAACTATTGATTATTATGTTAAAAAAGGAGATTCTCTTTATAGCATAGCCAAGAAATATCCTGGGGTTAGTATTGCAGACCTGAAAAAATGGAATGATATTAGCGGGGATGATCTTAAACCCGGAATGAAGTTAAAAATAAAAAACGGATAATACGTTAATCTTCTATAAATTTGGGTTTTGAATCATAATAGAATCATAATGAATAAAGCCCATTTTTTATTGCTCCTTATTTCTGTCCTATTCCTGTCTTGCGGGAAAAAGAACAAAGAGATGCCTCCTAAAACTACGGGGAAAATCAATACAATTTCGGTTATCATTGAAGACCAATTATGGAATGGAGAAATTGGAGATAGCATCCGAAATAAGTTTGCTTCTGCAGTAATTGGATTGCCGCAAGAGGAACCGCTTTTTACCATAAATCAATATCCGGTAAAATTGATGGAAGGATTTATGACCGACAGCCGTAATATCATAGTTGTAAAAAAAGCAGACAAAAATAAATTCGAAATTAAAAAAGATCAATACGGTTCTCCCCAAAATGTTTTTCATATTACCGGAAAAACAGGGATTGCGATTATTGATATTATTGAACAAAATGCTACTCAAATAATTCAAATAATTCATCAAACGGAAATTGAAGAAATTCAAAGAATAAATTCAAAGGCATTACTCAATCCCAAAACCATTGATGATAAATTTCATATTTCATTAGAAATTCCAACCAGCTACGCAACCATGGTAGAGGAGGAAAAATTTATGTGGCTTAAAAAGGAAATAGTCAGCGGGAATACGAGTTTACTACTATATCAAGTTCCGATACATTCTATTATTGATGGAGGAAATCTTGTTTCTAACATCATTAAAATGCGCGATTCAATAGGAAGTTTATACATCCATGGAAAGGAACTCCATACGGATATGATTACCGAAGAAGCCTATGCTCCTTATTTTTTTAAAATTAAATTAAAAAATAAAGTCACTTATGTAACCAAAGGGACTTGGGAATTGAAAGATGATTTCATGTCCGGGCCGTTTGTCAATTATGCTTTTGTCGACGAAGCAAACAATAGAGTAATGGTTTTGGAAGGTTTTTGTTATTCTCCGTCTAAAGAAAAACGGGATATGATGCTGGAATTGGAAGCAATTATAAAATCGGCTAATTTTAAATAATTGAAATTCATTTAATAATTTAATTATATGGCATTACAATGGAAAATAAAGCCATTTAACTCGCTTTCTGTTGATGAGTTATATGATGTGTTGCAATTAAGAAGCCAAGTCTTTGTGGTAGAGCAAAATTGCGTTTACCAAGACATGGACGGCATGGATAAAGAAGCATTACATTTATTGGGTGTTTTTGAGGATAAAATTGTTGCTTATACGCGGCTATTTAGACCCGGAATTACTTTTAAGACAGCTTCAATTGGTCGCGTAGTGGTTGATGCAACATATCGGGATCAAAAATGGGGAAATGAGTTAATGAAGCAATCCATTGTAGCCATTCAACATCATTTTGGCGAAAGCCAAATTACAATTGGTGCCCAACTATATTTGAAAAAATTTTACGAAAACCATGGGTTTGTTCAAAGCAGTGAAATGTATTTAGAAGATGGAATTACTCATATAAAGATGCAATTGATGTAATTATATTTTAGTAATTACAAATTCAACTCTTCTGTCAAGTGCATCTCCTTTTCCTAAAGGGAATTTGTTTCCGTAACCTTTGTAAGTCATTCTAAGACTGCTAATGCCTCTCGAAATAAAATATCTGAAGACCGTTTTGGCTCGATTGTAAGATAGTTTTCTTTCGTTTGTGGCTCGATCGATGCCTTCGTTGTAATAGCGGGGTGTGCAACAAACATGGCCTTGGATTTCAAATCTAATTCGGGTGTTTTTTTTAAGAACGACTATAATTTTGTCCAATTCTTTTTTAGATTCTGCTGTTAGTTTGCTACTACCTAAGGTAAATAGTATTTTGTCCAAATAAATCCGATCGCCCACAGCATGGTTTTCATGAATTGAATTATATATTCCTTTTCCAAAACGGTTCTTCTGTATTATTAACACATCAACGCGTCTATTTTTAGAGCGTATTTCACTAATATTTTGGATGGTGTCTGGAGATAATAAAACACGTCCTTTGCCTTCAATCAATATGATTTTATTTTTGTTGAAACCATTTTTAACCAAAACATCGTGAACCGTTTTTACTCTGTTTTCCGATAATTTATAATTGTAATCATTGGTTCCTCGATCGTCACAATAACCATAAATTTGAACCGATTCAATGGTGGTCGAATCGATTTGTTTTACAAAATTGAGGATAGTCTGGATCTGGTCTTTTTGTAAGCTGTATTTATTGAATTCAAAATAAGCGGTCTCTATTTTCTTTTCTTGCGCCGAAAGATAGCCGCAACAAAGTAGAGCCAATATTCCGAAATAGGTTTTCATTATATCTTTAAGATATTTTTATATTCAGTGCTGTTGTTCAGAAGGAGTATGGCTTTCTTGATTTCTGGATTGTTTTTTATGTAATATTGATACAATCCTTCTTGATATTGATAACGTTTTATTAGTTCGTCCAAGATTAACTTCTGAATTTCTTTTTTGTTTTTATCCAATAGATTGTCCTCGCTTTTTTGCAGCGCAACAAGCAATTGTTGGTATTCAGCTGTAATGTTTTGGTCAATATTTTCTTTTTTTGCGGTTTCCAAAGTGTTTTTCAAAGCCACTTCGGTTTCCGTGTCAAATGAATAATGCTGCGCTTTTAAGAATTGTTTAAAATCGGAAAAATCAGTATCGGTAAGATTTGGAATTTGATTTCCTAAATTCGGGTTTTTGTAATAATATGTAGTTGCATAATTGAAAATCCCATCATTTTTTAGCAATGAATTGGTGATAATACTCGTTTTGGATTCTTCGATTTCTATGTCTGGCGTAATGCCCCCGCCATCATAAACAATTCTGCCTTTTCGAGTTTTAAACGCATTGTAATTTTTAGTTTCTGTCCTAATGGCCTTTCCGTTTTTGTCTTTATGCGCATAATCCAAAGCCTGAATGCATCGACCTGATGGCGTATAATAGCGAGAAATGGTTACTTTCAATTGTGTGTCATACACCAGATCTACAGGTCTTTGTACCAATCCTTTTCCAAAACTTTTAGTTCCTAAAACAATGGCGCGATCCAAATCTTGTAAAGCTCCTGATACAATTTCGGATGCCGAAGCACTTTTGTCGTTTACAATTATAACCAATGGAATTTCAGTGTCTACGGCTTCAAAAGAAGTCTTGTAGGTGTTATTGTGTTTTTCTATTCTCGATTTTGTGGTTACTATCGTTTCATTTTTAGGAACAAAAAGATTGCAAATATTAACTGCTTCATTGAGTAGTCCTCCCGGGTTGTTTCTTAAATCAAGAATAATACTTTCTGCACCTTGTCTTTTCAGTTCTTCCAATGCCGATCTGACTTCATTGGATGCTTTTCGGGTAAAATGGGACAAAACGATATAACCTGTTTTATCATCAATTTTGGCATAAAAAGGAACCGATTTTATTTCGACTTCATCCAGAACAATTTGAGCCGTGTTTTTTTTGTTTTGACGAATAAATTGGATGTCAATTTTAGTGTTTTTGGAACCCTTCAGTAATTGGGAAGCGTCTTCTTTAAAATCGGCTAAAAGGACATCTCCAATTTGAATGATTTCATCTCCGGGTTTAAGTCCGCCTTTATCCGCAGGAAAGTCTTTGTATACTTCTCGAATGAGAATTTTATCATCTTTTCGGGTGATTAAGGCCCCAATTCCGGTGTATTCTCCCGTATTGTTAATCTTGAATTTTACGACATCCTGTTCGTTGAAGTAAACCGTGTAGGGATCGAGGCTTGCCAACATGCTTTTGATGGCGGTATCCATCAATTCACCTGGATTGGTATCGTCTACATAATTGGTATTCAGTTCTTTGAATAGCGTGGCGAAGATTTCTATTTGTTTGGCAATTTCAAAAAAATCGTCTTTGAAACTCACACCCACAAACAAAAAGGCAGAAGCAACTACAGGGATAATGTATCTTTTTTTTAATAAAGTCAGCATAAGGATAGAATCTATTGGACCACTAAAATAAGAATAAATCCCAAATAAAATCAGGGTTCTCTGAAACTTCAGTTTTTAAATAGAATTATTGGCGCCTTCATTTGAAGAAGAATCCTCTTTAGGCTCTTTTTTTATGTTTTGAGCGATAAACTTCTCAAACAATTGAATCGTTTTGGTATTGATCTCTTCATAGGTCAATCGTTCCTTGGTTTGGTAAAAAAACATAAACGAATAGGGTTGATCTAGTTGGTTCACCAAAATGTGCTTGTTCAGTCGATAGGTTTCTCGAAGGATACGTTTGAAATAGTTCCTGTCGACCGCTTTTTTGAAGTTTTTTTTAGAAACCGAAACGCCCATTTTTATCTTTTGATTCCCCCCTAAATCAGTTGCACAAAAAACGAGTCGCAAAGGATATTTAGACACCGATTTTCCTTCGGTAAACAATTTTCCGATGGTAATTTTACTTTTGAGCTTTTCTTCTTTTGGATAGGTGAACTTCATTTTATAATAAAAGGGCAATAATTTTAGTGGTCAAAGGTACAATTTAACCCCAAACCTACTTAATTGTTTCAGAATTAAATTCCGCTAAAAATATATTTCTTACTTTTGTAGTTTATTTTAAATGCATGCAAAAAATACTTTCGTACCCCATATCCGTACTCTATTATTTGTGTTTTGGACTTACATTAGTCATTTTTCATCCCATTCAATGGGTTTGTTTTAATCTTTTTGGTTACCAAGCGCATAAAAAAAGTGTAGATTATCTGAACTTTTTTTTATTGAAATGTACGAATCTGTTAGGCACAACCTATAAATTTGAAAATATAGATTCCATTCCAAAGGGAGTTCCTTTGATTTTTGTTTCCAATCATCAAAGTTTGTACGATATCATTGCCATGATTTGGTTCCTGAGACGTTTTCATTGCAAGTTTGTCAGCAAAAAAGAGTTGGGAAAAGGAATCCCGAGTGTTTCCTATAATTTAAGACATGGCGGTTCGGCCTTAATTGATAGAAAAGACCCCAAACAAGCGATACCGGCGATTAAAGTTTTGGCGGAATATATTGAGAAAAATAAACGTTCGGCCGTTATTTTTCCGGAAGGAACCCGAAGTAAAACGGGAGTGCCGAAAGAATTTGCACAAAGTGGATTAAAAATATTATGCAAGTATGCACCATCGGCCTATGTGGTGCCCATAACGATAAATAATTCCTGGAAAATGGTAAAATATGGATTTTTTCCATTAGGTTTGGGAAATCACCTTACCTTTGTAATACACAAACCATTGTCTGTAAATGAATTGAGTTTTAAGGAAATAATGGAACAAGCGGAGTGTGCCGTAAAAGAAGGAATAAAATTATAAAATATATATTACAATGTCTATAAAGAATATTCGTCTGGAAGTAATGCAATTTCTAGAAAATAAAGTGGAAGGTTTTGTTGACCAATATCTAATTCCTGTGGAAGAGATTTGGCAGCCTTCTGATTTTTTGCCTAATTCAGAAAGTGATAATTTTTTGGAAGAAGTCAAAGAATTACGTGAAATCTCTAAAGATTTACCCTATGACTTTTGGGTTGCGATGGTAGGGGATATGGTAACCGAAGAAGCGTTGCCTACCTATGAAAACTGGTTGATGGAAGTGGAAGGAGTCGATAACGAAGGGCGTAATGCTTGGTCTAAATGGGTACGTCAATGGACGGGTGAAGAAAACCGTCATGGTGATTTGCTTAATAAATACCTTTATTTGTCGGGTCGTGTCAATATGCGAGAAATCGAAATGACAACGCAACACCTTCTTAATGATGGTTTTGATATTGGAACAGGTAGAGATCCATATAAAAACTTTGTATATACTAGTTTTCAAGAATTGGCAACTTATGTGTCCCACAATAGAGTTTCGCAATTAGCGAAGAGTTATGGGGATAAAAAATTAGCCAAAATGTGTAAAATGGTAGCGGGTGATGAAATGCGTCACCATCATGCCTACAGCCATTTTGTAACTGAAATTTTCAAGGTAGATCCTAGTGAAATGATGTTGGCTTTTAGCTATATGATGAAACAAAAAATTGTCATGCCGGCTCATTTCTTGAGAGAATCGGGACAAAAAATAGGTTCTGTTTTTGAACATTTTTCGGATTCAGCACAACGTATAGGAGTATATACGGCCAATGATTATGTCGATATCATGCAAAAGTTAATTGTAAAATGGGAAATCGATAAGGTTACCGGTTTGACTGACGAAGCAGAGAAAGCCCGTGATTATCTAATGAAATTACCAGCGAGAATGGCAAGAGTTTCAGAACGATTGGTGATACCGGAAACGCAATATATTTTTAAGTGGGTTGAACCTGCCAGATTATAGTTCTAAATTTTTTTAATTGATATAAAATGCTGATTTTTGAGGTTAGAACTTCAAGAATCAGCTTTTTTTATAAAATATACCCATAAATGAATAATCCAGATTTAATAAGTAAAACCATTTCTTTTGTAAAAAAACAACTTCATAATGCCGAAGGAGGACATGATTGGTTTCATATTCAACGTGTATACAAAAATGCATTATTGATTGCCAAAGATGAAGTTTGCGATGTGACTATTGTGCAATTGGGAGCCTTGCTTCATGATATTGCCGACAGTAAATTTCATGACGGAGACGAAACCGTTGGCCCCAAAATGGCTCGAGAATTTTTACTGTCCGAAGGAGTTGCTGATGAGGTTATTACCCATGTAGTGCATATCATCGATAACATTTCTTTCAAAGGAGGAAATGCCGAAAAGAAATTCTCTTCAGCCGAATTGGATATTGTTCAGGATGCCGACCGTTTAGATGCTATAGGAGCGATTGGAATCGCAAGGGCATTCAATTATGGCGGATTCAAAAATAGAGCGCTTTACAATCCTAATATTGCTCCAAACACCAGAATGACCAAGGAAGAGTACAAAAACAGTCAGGCGCCAACGATTAATCATTTTTATGAAAAATTATTGTTGTTGAAAGACAAAATGAATACTCCAACCGGAAAACAATTGGCCGAACAACGGCATCACTACATGCAAGGTTTCTTGTCCCAGTTTTATGCCGAATGGGAGGGAGAAAGATAGTATTCAGTTGGCAGTGTTCGGTTTTTAGTATTTTGTATGTCCCTGATCACTGAATACTGATTACTATATACCCTTTTCTTTCATTTCCAGAATAACATCGGAAGCATTTTTAAATGTTGGTGCCTGTTCGATAATGCTTCCCACTCTTTTTTTATTGAGTTTAAAGGTGATATCATTTTCTGTGGTAAATAATAATGCCGTTAAAAAGGGATTATTCAAATAAGAGGATAAAACCAGATACGCTTCGTCAAGGGAATGGAAACTTTCTATTTCTTCGGTTTTATAACGAGCCGTAAGCGAAAGGCTAAAAACGTCATTTTCCAGTAAAACGGGACGCACATAAATGTTTTTCAATTCGGTATCACCAATGGTTTTGGCTAACGTTAATTTGGCGTAGGTTTTATTTTCGATGCTTTGTTTTACTCTTTCCCAAAATAGGGCAAATATTGGTTCGTATGACATGTTATTTATTTTTATAATGTTGAAAATTCGCAAATCATTGGTAAATGGTCACTTATTTCTAACCATATGTTAGAATCTCCAATTTCTATTTTATTTAATTTAGTTGAAAATTCTTTGCTCCCAAAAATATAATCAATATGATAGGGATTGTTTATTTTTCTGTGTAAAAAAAAAGTAGGTTGACTTTCTTTACCTTGTTCTTCATTCCTGTATTTATGATATAAGCTTTCAATTCCAATGTCACTTAATTCTTTAACAACATCTGAATGATTCCACCAACTGTCCCATTTATCCCAAATTTTATTACTGTTTAAATCGCCAACTATTAAACTTTTATTTAGGTTATCCTTGTTCACTTGTAAGTATTTCCATAATTGACCAATATATCCGAAAGTTGGTGAATTGTTGCTATGAGTCCAAACGGCTAACAATGTGAATTCATTATTTACAGAGCAAGGTAAAAAGTGTTTTACTTTATGATCTTTGAAATTATCTGACCAATTTAATTTTTTTAATTCTATTTCTTTTTTTGCAAAAATGCCTATTCCTTTATTTTTAGTGTCTCCTATCCATAAATGATTTTTTGCCCATTCATTATATTCATTATGATTTATTTCAGATGGATTTTCGCATTCTTGAATGACAAAAATATCAGCATTAAAATCTTTTAAGTGTTCAAACTTCTTTCTTAGAGCACCATTACAATTCCATGTTACAATTTTCAAATTAATGTTTTTTTAATATTTCTTAATGAATTTGAATTCTTTTACAAATTTCCATTCCATCTTGAGTGAAACTGAACACTGCTACTGAATACTGAAAACTTTCTAGTTCCCCGTGAATACCGCTTTCCTTTTCTCTAAAAAGGCAGTCGTTCCTTCTTTGAAATCTTCGGTTCCAAAACACCTTCCAAAAGATTTAATTTCGGTTTCAAAACCATTTTCACCTTCCTTGTTGCTGGCATTGATAGCTTTAATAGCTTTAGTAATGGCCAAAGGAGAGTTTTTTATAATTCGGTTTGCGATAGATTTACAATAATCTAAAAGTTCGGCTTGCGGAACGATATGGTTGACCAAACCCATTCGATAGGCTTCCTCTGCCGCAATCATTCCAGCAGTCATGATAAGTTCCATCGCGCGTCCTTTTCCAATTAATTGAGGTAAGCGTTGCGTGCCGCCATAACCGGGAATAACACCCAAAGAAACTTCTGGCAAACCCATTTTTGCCGTGTCCGAAGCCACTCTGAAATGACAGGCCATGGCCAATTCTAATCCACCACCAAGA
Organism: Flavobacterium sp.; assembly: GCA_023259675.1. GTDB lineage: Bacteria > Bacteroidota > Bacteroidia > Flavobacteriales > Flavobacteriaceae > Flavobacterium. The sequence continues at coordinate 77,747 of JALRGT010000006.1, read as the reverse complement.
GCAAATCCGTTAACAGCCGCAATTACCGGAATTTTCAGGTTTTCGACAAAATTAAAAAGGAGATCTTGACCTCGTGCCGCTAGTTGTATTCCTTCTTCAACAGTGAAATCTGCAAATTCTGAAATATCGGCACCTGCAACAAAAGCTTTTTCACCGCTTCCTGTCAAAATAATCACTCGGGTTTGATAATTTTTTTCCAATTCCAAAAAAACCTGATGCAATTCTTCTATAGTATCTTTGTTTAAGGCATTGAGCTTTTCTGGGCGATTTATCGTAACCGTTGCTATACTGTTTTCTTTGGAAAGTTGGATGTTTTTGTAGCTCATAATCGAAGATTTAGGAGTTGATTATCGGAAGTGAAACCGTAAATCGGGTGCCTTTTCCGTATTCTGTCTCAAAGGTAATTGTTCCTTTATAATTTTCAATAATATTTTTGATGATACCAAGACCCAATCCCATACCGCTATTTTTAGTGGTGAATTTAGGTTCAAAAATCCGATCCACATCTTGGGGTTTTATACCGATTCCGTTATCTTCAACAATAATTAATACCTGATTGTTTGCCTTTTTTATAGAGACATGTACTTTTTTGGCTTCCTGTTGTTCCGGAATGGATTGAAAGGCATTTTTAACCAAATTGGTAATAATTCGAATCAGTTGGGTTCGGTCAATTTTTGAAATAATCTCTGGATATTGACTTTCAAAAATAATGTGTTCATCATTAAATATATCCAAAGCCAACTCTACAACATCCACCACATTCAAGGTTTCGTTTTGTTGTGCCGGCATCGAAGCAAAGTTAGAGAAAGCCGAAGCCACGGCGCTCATGGTGTCGATTTGTTGGATTAGGGTTTCTGAATAATCTTTCATCTTTTGGTTGATGTCCGGATCATTGGGGTCAAATTTTCTTTGAAAACTTTGCACCGTCAATCGCATGGGGGTCAACGGATTTTTGATTTCATGGGCCACTTGTTTTGCCATTTCGCGCCAAGCGCCTTCTCGTTCGCTTTGGGCTAGTTTTACGGCACTTTTTTCCAATTCTTCCACCATTTGATTGTAAGCATTAATCAGTAAGTTGATTTCTTTACTGCTGGCTTCCAATACAATTTTTTCATTTTTTTGATTCAAACTGGTTTCATTTAACTTGTCCGAAATTGTTTTTAAAGACTTTGTGATATAGGAAGAAAGAAAATAAGCCAAGGCAAATGCCACAATCAGCATAAAGGAATACACCTGTCCCAAGCGAATCAGGAAGCTATTTAATTCTTTTTCATAAAAACCATCGTCTTCTAGATACGGTAAATTCAAAACGCCCAAAGGCTTGAATTTGTCATCTTTTATTTGACTGAAGGAAGATCGGTTTTTAATTCCGTTTACGGTTTTGATATCCACATAACGTTTTTCGATTGAGGAACGAACCAATTTTAAAATGTATTTCGGAATGGGCGGTGATATTTTATCTACCGAAAAAGATTCTTTGGAGGATTTTAATAATTTGCCGTCCAAACTGTAAATATTAATTTCGATATTGTGAATATGGGCTAATTCGTGAATTTTATCCTTAAAAATTAAATCCAGATTTTCTGTGTTCAACGGATAAGTTGTAGTAGAAAGGACATAGTTGATATGTTCTTTTACTGCATTTTCTTTTCGTTCCAATCGTTCCTGATGGTATTCTCTGGCTTCGTTCTTGAACTGGATGATAGAGATGGACGCCAAAAGGATAGATGCCACAATAATCAATACAATCATCGATAGAAAAATTCTAACGCGTAGTGATAACATCGATAATTTGAAACCCTTTAGCATATTTAAGATTGATTTTTCTCTCTGATTTTTTTGTAAAATTTAAATCCTAACATAATGAGAATAGAGAAGGAAATTATTCCAACTACACCATAAATCCAATTTACGGCATTTTTTAATATTACTAAAAATACTACAGCAAAAAGAATGATGGTCGCGCCTTCATTCCATAGTCGCATGAAATTAGTGGAATATTTTACTTCATCATTTTGCAATTGTTTGAAAATTTGATGGCATTTTACATGATATAAATACAACACAAATACAAAGCCAAGTTTTACGTGCATCCAAGGCATTTGTAACCAGGCATGTCCCACATCAGTAAAAAATAACATCCAAAAGGCAAAAATACTGGCTAAAATCGCCGAAGGCCAAGTGATAATGTACCACAGACGATACGACATGATTTTGAATTGTTTTTGTAAAATTTCTTTTTCAGGAGAGGGTTTTTGAGCCGCTTCTATTTGATAAACAAACAATCGGACGATGTAAAATAATCCGGCAAACCAAGTGATTACAAAGATGAGGTGAAGGGATTTCAGGTAGTTATAATAGTCCATCATTAGTTTGAATCAGATTTGTATGTATTTCTTTTCTTAAAAAATAAGTCGTGATTAGCGTTGACAAAACATCCGAAATCGGAAAGGCAACCCATACACCAAAAATACCAAAAAAATTGGGTAGTATTAGCACGAAGGGAATTAAGAAAAATCCCTGTTTACTCAAGGTCAGTAATAAAGCTTTTTTGGCATCGCCAATGGCTTGAAAATAGGCTGCTCCAATAAGTTGAACGGCAATTATGGGAGAGGCGGCAAAAACCCACCTCAAGGCATTGGGTGTATCGGCTAGTACTTTTGAATCGGTAGTAAAGACAGAGACAATAGGTGTGGCAAAAAACAAAATGAAACTAAATATCAAAGTAGCTAAAATAGCGGCATATTTAATCGACTGTGTTATGCTTTCTTTGACTCTGCCATAATTTGCCGCACCATAATTATAACCTGCAATAGGAATAAAACCTTGCGTAATTCCAAGTATCGGGAACAACGAAAACATCAACATTCGGCTTATAATTCCGTAGACTACAACAGATTGTTCTCCGCCATAATTGTATAACGTATGGTTGATGATTATAGCCAAAATACTGATTACTCCCTGTCTGGAAAAAGTAACAAAACTTAAGGAGGTTATTTCCTTTATAATGGGGATGTTAAATTTAAAATGTTTCGCTTTTAGACGCAATTCACTTTTGAAAAGAAAAAACCATAACACAAAAAGGAAACACATGAAATAGGAAATAGAGGTTGCCATAGCAGATCCAAACATGCCTAAGTTCATGATTTTTATAAAAACAATGTCTAATGCAATATTGACAAATGCCGGAATAATCATGGCAATCATGGCAAACTTGGCTTTTCCTTCGGCACGTATGATATTATTACCCATCATGCATAGTGCCAAAAAAGGGACCGAGAAAATAATGGGGAAAAAGAATTCTTTTGCGGGAGCCATAATTTCGCCTTTGGCTCCAAAAAGCAATAGCATCTCTTCGTTAAAGAAAAACCCCAATAAGCCAAAAAAAGATGACAATAAAAAAGTCATCATGATTTGGTTGCCAAAAGTATGCAGTGCTTTTTCTTTCTTCTTGGCTCCAAGTGCTCTCGAAAGGACGGAACCTCCTCCCACACCAATGGCCATTCCTAAAGAAGAAATGAAGAATGTAATGGGTAAAACTACCGTAACTGCGGCAATGGCTAGCGAACCAATCCATTGCCCCACAAATATGGTGTCTATTAATATATTGACCGACAAGAACAGGATTCCAATAGAAGCAGGAACTGCTTGTTTGATTAAGAGTTTTTTAATGTCTTGTGTTCCTAATTCTTCTGCGGTAACGTTCATTTATGCGTTTACTTTTTTAGCATTAGCCCAGTCGTTAATCCAATTACCAACTGTGGTACACCATTCATCTCCATCATTGAGACATGGAATTGCTAAGAATTCCTCCCCGCCGTGTTCTTTGAACTGATGATTGGCTTCCATGGCAATTTCTTCCAAAGTTTCAAGACAATCAGAGACAAATGCTGGGGTTACAACGGCTAATTTCTTGATTCCTTTTTCGGGCATTTTATTTACTTCAACATCCGTGTAAGGTGTCAACCATTTATCACCTGCTAAACGAGATTGGAATGTTTGGCTGTATTTTCCTTCTGGGATACCAAGTAATTTTACTACTTGTTTTGTAGTTTCATAGCATTGGTGACGGTAACAAAACTCATGCGCCGGTGACGGCGTGTTACAGCAAGAACCATCAATTTTACAATGTGATTTGGTTACATCTGTTTTACGAATGTGTCGTTCAGGAATACCATGATAAGAGAATAATAAATGGTCATAGTCAAAATTGGCCAAATGTCCTTTGATAGAATCAGCTAAGTTTTGGATGTAATCCGGTTTGTTATAAAATGCAGGAACCGATGTAAATTTCATTTCCGGGAAATGTTTTTTACGCAATTCTTCGGCAAGTTCCAGTATTGTAGTGGTTGATGCCATAGCATGTTGCGGATACAAAGGAAAAAGCAAAACTTCAGTAACGCCTTTATCACGTAGTTCTTGAAGCCCAGATAGAATAGATGGATTTCCATAACGCATTGCCAGTGCAACGGGTACTTCCGCCTGTTGTTTCACTTTTGCAAACATTCTTTTTGAAATAACGACCAAAGGAGAACCTTCATCCCACCATATTTTGGCGTAAGCGGCAGCCGATTTTTTAGGTCTTGTTTGTAAAATAATACCACGAACCAATAATGCTCGTAATAAGAACGGAACGTCAATTACATATTTATCCATTAAAAACTCATCTAAGTATGGTTTTACATCTTTTGGAGTTGGACTTTCCGGGGAGCCTAAATTGACTAATAGTACACCTTTCATAAATTATATAATTTTGGGATAAAAGTAAATAAACTTACTTTTTGATACATTGGGATTAACTTTTATTTATTTATTGTTGAATATATAAATTCAATATTGCTTTAAGTATTCGGATTGATGGACATCAAATATTTTTTGGGTGTGGTGCCAAATTTTTTCTTGAATGCGGCTATAAAATGACTTCCGGTACTATATCCTATTTTTAAGCCAACCTCATTCACATTATAGGAACCACTGTCAAGAAGTTTGCGGGCGAAATCCATTTTATAATCAAAAAGGAAACCGTAAACGGTGTCGCCATAAATTTGTTTGAAACCCATTTTTAGTTTTTTCAAATTTAGGCCAATTTCGTCTGCCAATTCTTGTAATCCAGGCGGTTCGGCCATATTGGTAATGATGATTTCTTTGGCTTTTTTAATTTTTAGGACATTTTCCTCATCAATTAAAAACGGACATTGTTCTGCATTTGGATCTTCGGTTCGGTTGAAATACAAGCTCAAGAGTTCGTATCCTTTTCCTTTATAATACAGGTTTTTTATCGAAGGATTTAAGTTATAATGAAACAACTGACTCAAAACAATCGCCATTGACGGACTGATGTTTCCTTCGTTATAATATTTTTTGTCTTTATTGTCAACACTCAAAAATGGAATATAATCTGCTTCCGTAGAAAACAAGGCATGAAATTTTTTGATGGAAATTATGACGGATATTACCCAGGAATTAGGTTCTAATTCCAGATTTAAAGGCAATTCCTTTTGAGGGTTGTATAATAGCAATGATTTTTCATCTTTTAATTCTAAAGCGTAGTTGCCTTGATTGAAGATAAATTTAGCTTTCCCTTTAATACCAAAGTGAAATTGTATTAAACCGCTGCTCACTTCCCTTTGGGCATGAAAGGGTTCGATACTGTCATTCTGAAACCGAATCAGTGTAAAGTCGTCTTCTATTTTTATGATTTCTTGGGAACCCATAGCGATGTTTTTAGAGTCTAAAAATGATAATTATCATGCTCCTTTATTTAGAACAACTCCAAATAAAGAGATGATAGTAACTTGATTTCATTGCAAAAATAGGGTTTTTTGCTATAAAATGGCCAAATGGAATTAAAAAATCATTCAGCGATACAAAAAGCACTTCAAGCGTTACTTTTATAAGTACTATAATGATAATTTTGTTTCACTTTCTTGAAAAGTGCAACATATGGAAAACAATCATACATCAAAACATCACTATTTTTACGCCGTTGGATTGAGCTATAAAAAAGCAGATGCAGAAATAAGAGGTAAATTTAGTATAGATGCTGTTGCCAAAACACGTTTATTAGAGCAAGCCAAAAGTGAAGGAATAGAGAGTTTAGTCGTTACTTCTACTTGTAATCGAACAGAAATTTATGGTTTTGCGGAACATCCGTTTCAATTAATAAAATTAATCTGCGAGAATAGTCAAGGTTCAGTTGAATTATTTCAAAAAGTAGGTTTTGTGTATAAAAATCAGGAGGCTGTAAGTCATTTGTTTCGTGTGGGAACAGGATTAGACAGTCAGATTTTAGGTGATTTCGAAATTATTTCCCAGATAAAAACCAGCTTCATACATTCTAAAGCACTCGGATTGGCTAATACCTTTATGGAGCGTTTGATTAATGCCGTTATTCAGGCCAGCAAAAAAATCAAGACCGATACCGAAATCAGTTCTGGAGCAACCTCTGTTTCTTTTGCTTCGGTTCAATACATTATCAAAAATATTGAAGATATTGGGAACAAAAATATTCTATTGTTCGGAACGGGAAAAATCGGAAGAAATACCTGTGAGAATTTAGTAAAGCATACTAAAAACGAACACATTACTCTTATCAACAGGACCAAAGACAAAGCGGAGAAGTTGGCCGGCAAACTGAATTTGATTGTAAAAGATTATTCAGAGTTACACCTGGAATTGCAAAAAGCCGATGTAGTTATAGTGGCAACAGGCGCACAAAATCCAACGATTGACAAAACGCTTTTGAATCTTAAAAAACCGATGTTGATTTTAGATTTATCCATTCCGAAAAACGTGAATGAAAATGTGGAAGATATTGAAGGAGTAACGTTGATTCATATGGATTATCTTTCACAGATTACCGATGAAACTTTAGAGAACAGAAAAACACACGTTCCTGCCGCTGAAGCAATTTTGGAAGAGATAAAAGAAGAATTTCTTACTTGGACAAAAGGACGAAAATTTGCACCGACCATTCATGCTTTGAAAGCAAAATTGAATGAAATTAAAACGTCAGAACTCAATTTTCAAAGTAAAAAAATGAGCGATTTCAATGAAGAACAAGCGGAAATCATAAGTGCAAGAATTATTCAAAAAATAACCACCCATTTTGCTAACCATTTGAAAGACGATGATACCATGGTGGATGAAAGTATCGAATGGATCGAGAAAGTTTTCAAAATAGGAGCGACTACAAAATAATGGATAAAACAATACGCATTGGTACCCGTGATAGTGAATTGGCACTTTGGCAAGCGCACACGGTAGAAAAGAAACTGAAAGATTTAGGTTATAAAACCGAAATTATTGCCGTCAAATCTCAAGGTGATATCATTCTCGATAAACCACTTTATGAATTGGGAATCACCGGAATTTTTACAAAAACCTTAGACATTGCGATGATTAACGGTCAAGTTGATATTGCAGTGCATTCCATGAAAGACGTTCCTACGGCTTTGCCTATTGGAATTGTACAGGCTGCTGTTTTAGAAAGAGCTAATACCTTAGATATTTTAGTGTATAAAGGAAACTTGGATTTCCTGGAAGGCAAAGGAACTATTGCTACCGGAAGTTTGCGTCGTCAAGCACAATGGTGGAATAAATATCCCAATCATACCGTAGTGGATTTACGTGGAAACGTGAATACCAGAATGCAAAAATTAGAGGAAAACGATTGGAATGGAGCTGTTTTTGCAGCAGCGGGATTGGAAAGAATCAATTTGAAACCAATCCTCTCCCCAGCCCTCTCCAAAGGAGAGGGAGAAAATAAGAGTTTTTCTTACATCAATCTCGATTGGATGATTCCAGCACCTGCACAAGGAGCGATGTTGGTCGTGGCCATGGGAAATGACAATTACACATTAGATGCTTTATCGCAGTTAAACCATATTGAAACCGAAATCTGTACCTATATCGAAAGACAATTTTTGAAAACCTTAGAAGGAGGTTGTACGGCTCCGATAGGTGCTTTGGCCAAATATAATGAGGACGAAGACAGCATTCATTTTCAAGGCGTTTTGTTCGCTATCGACGGAAAAGTAAAAATTGAAGTCGACAAAGTAGTTGATATCTCCGAATGGAAGAAATTAGGCTTTTATGCTGCTCAGGAAATTCTAGAAAATGGCGGTGCTGAACTGATGACCGAAATTAAAAATAATTTGAAGAAATAATGAGCCAAACAAGCATTTTATCCACCAAAACATTGTCGGTAGAACAAAGGCAAGTATTTCTTGATGCTGATTTTGATCTTTTGGAACAAGATTTCATCGAAATCAAAAACAACCTTTTTGAACTGAATACAATCAACAACAATTTGATTTTTAGTAGCCAAAATGCGGTGTTAAGTTTAATGGAACAAACGGGTTGGGAAGTTTTAAAGACTAAACCTGTTTTTTGCGTTGGGATTAAAACTAAGGATTTACTTGAATTGAACGGATTTAAAGTGGATGTCTATATGGATTACGCATCTGAATTGGCCGAAATAATCACTTTGATTTACAATAAGGAAAGCTATACTTTTTTAAGCGGGAATTTGCGTAAAGAAACTTTGCCTGAAGCTTTAAAAAGCGCAGGAATAACGTTTAACGAAATCGAAGTGTATCAAACTACACTGGCACCTTTTAAAATATCAGACCAAGAAAATTTTGACGGAATCATGTTTTTTAGCCCATCTGCCGTTGAAAGTTATTTGACCAATAATAAAATCAAGAATGAAGTTTGCTTTTGCGTAGGCACCACTACAGCATCAGCATTAGAAACCAAGAAAATTAAAAACATAGTAATTCCTGAGATACCAACTATCGAAGACGTGATTTTCGAAGTTATTGAATATTATAAAACGGAAAGCATCTAGCAATCTGCTAAAAATTTAAATACATGATTAAGAACGACCTATTTTTAAGAGCATTAAAAGGAGAAACAGTAAAACGTCCGCCGGTATGGATGATGCGTCAAGCAGGAAGATATTTGCCTGAATTCATCGCTTTGCGTGATAAATATGATTTTTTCACCCGTTGTCAAACGCCAGAATTAGCTGCCGAAATTACGGTTCAGCCTATTCGTAGAATTGCTCCGGATGCGGCTATTTTATTCTCGGATATCTTGGTAATTCCACAAGCAATGGGAATAGAAGTAGAGATGAAACCCAATTTTGGTCCGTATTTACCAAATCCTATTCGTACCATTCAAGATGTGGAGAAAGTAATTGTTCCGGACGTGAATGAAACATTAGGGTACGTTTTTGATGCTATCAAATTGACTAAAGAAATGCTGAATGATGAGGTGCCATTAATTGGTTTCGCAGGTTCGCCATGGACCATTATGTGTTATGCAGTGGAAGGGAAAGGTTCTAAAAGCTTTGATATGGCCAAAGGATTTTGTTTTCAACATCCAGAAGCGGCGCATGTTTTATTGCAAAAAATTACCGATACGACTATTTTATACTTAAAAGAAAAAGTAAAAGCAGGAGTTAATGCTGTTCAAATTTTTGACTCTTGGGGCGGAATGTTATCACCAACTGATTATCAAGAATTCTCATGGAAATACATCAACCAAATCGTAGAAGCTTTGGCAGATGATGCTCCAGTAATTGTTTTTGGAAAAGGATGTTGGTTCGCATTAAACGAAATGGGTAAAAGTAGAGCTTCGGCACTTGGAGTGGATTGGACTTGTTCGCCAAGAAATGCAAGATATTTGTCTGGTGGAAACATTACTTTACAAGGAAATTTTGATCCTTCAAGATTGTTATCTCCAATTCCGGTGATTAAGAAAATGGTACATGAAATGATTGACGAGTTCGGAAAAGACAAATACATCGTGAATTTAGGTCACGGAATTTTACCAAATATTCCGGTGGATCACGCAAAAGCATTTATTGATGCTGTGAAGGAGTATAATCAGTAGTTATAACTAGTGTTCCTGCAAGGTCTTTTTTGAAAAATTATTTTTAGACGTAATAAAGACAATGTTTGAGAAAAAATTGGAACATGGTTTATGAAATGATTTCCAAAAAAACTAGTACACCTACAAGGTTAAAAAAAACCTTGCAGGAGTGCCAAAAACCTTGATAATATGAAATTAGAAGTTTTACAAAAAGACGGTTATTATCATATTTACAATAGAGGAATAAATGGGTGCTTAATTTTCGAAAATGATGAAAATAAAAACTTCTTTTTAAAACAACTTTCAAAATATTTATCAGGTAAAATCTCAATATTTGGATATTGTCTTATGGATAATCATTTTCATTTGCTTATACGATTGAATGATGAAGAAAAAATAGTGACACAGGCTTTTTCTAATTTTTTTAATTCCTATGCCAAAGCTTTCAATAAAGAAATTGATAGAACAGGAAGTCTCTTTGAAAAACATTTCAAAAGAATAAAACTGAATGATGAAGATTATTTAAAACAATTAATTCTGTATGTTCATTTAAACCCAAAACATTATTTAGATTTGAATTTTAAAGATTATAAATTTTCGTCTTATCAAGCATTTATTTCAGATAAGGAAACAAAAGTTGAAAGAGAGGAAGTGTTAAGATTATTCGGAGGAATTGAAAATTTTGTTTTTTGTCATAATCAAAGAAATGATTTATTGACTGAAAAACATACTTTTGAATAATTTTGAGTTCCTGCAAGGTTTGGAAACCTTGTAGGTATTTATAATAAAAATGAATTTAAAAATCATACCTACAAGGTTAAAAAAAAACCTTAGAGGAAAATGAATTTACAATGAAAGAACAATTCTACTCATACATACAAAACCTTCAAGACCAAATCTGTGCGGGACTGGAAGCATCTGACGGTCAGGCTAAATTTCGTGAGGATCTTTGGGAACGCCCGGAAGGCGGTGGTGGACGAACCCGCGTCATAGAAAACGGAGCCGTTTTTGAAAAAGGCGGGGTGAATATTTCGGCAGTTCACGGGAAATTACCCGAAGCGATGCAGAAAATGTTCAATGTAGGTGAAGCTGATTTTTTTGCCTGCGGATTGAGTTTGGTTTTGCATCCAAAAAATCCAATGGTGCCAACGGTTCATGCCAATTGGCGTTATTTCGAAATGTACGATGATAACGGAAACGTGATTCAACAATGGTTTGGTGGTGGACAAGATCTAACACCGTATTATCTGTTTGAAGAAGATGCGACGCATTTTCATCAAACCTGCAAAACCGCTTGTGATAAACACAATCCGGATTTTTATCCAAAATACAAGAAACAATGTGATGCCTATTTCTGGAATGCGCACCGAAATGAAGCACGCGGAATTGGCGGATTGTTTTTTGATTATTGTAAAGCAACAGATGTGATGTCAATGCAAGATTGGTACAACTTTGTAACCGAAGTCGGAAATAGTTTCCTTCAGGCTTACGTTCCAATTGTAGAAAAAAGAAAAAATTTGCCCTATACTCCAGAACAAAGAAAGTGGCAGGAAATCCGTCGTGGTCGTTATGTCGAGTTCAATTTAGTTCATGACAAAGGCACTTTATTTGGCTTAAAAACCAACGGAAGAATTGAAAGTATTTTGATGAGTTTGCCACCGCATGTGCAATGGGTATACGACCACCATGCAGAAGCTGGAAGCGAAGAAGAAAAATTAGTAAACGTATTAGAAAATCCAAAAGAATGGATTGAAGATTGATGATTAACGATTTTTGATTGCAGATTTTCTGTCATCAACTATTCGTTTTAGATCATAAATCAACAATCACTAATCTAAAATCATAAATCAAATGTTCCCATTACACAGAGGCAGAAGATTAAGAACGAATGAATCCATCAGAAGTTTAGTTCGTGAAACAACATTAAGTCCGTCGGATTTTATGTTTCCGATGTTCATAGCCGAAGGCGAAAATGTACAGGTTGCCATTCCATCGATGCCAGGAATTTTTCGTCGCTCGATTGATTTAACCGTTAAAGAAGTTAAAGAATTATTCGACTTAGGCATTCGCGCTGTAAATATTTATGTGAAAGTCAGTGAAAATTTAAAAGATAACACTGGTGTAGAGGCCTGGAATCCTAATGGATTGATGCAAAATACCATTCGAGCCATCAAAGCCGCTTGTCCAGAAATGATTGTGATGCCCGATGTGGCTTTAGACCCGTATTCCATTTATGGTCATGACGGAATTATTGCCAACGGGGATGTAGAGAATGATTCGACAGTAGAAGCTTTGGTAAAAATGGCGGTTTCTCATGCTCAGGCTGGTGCCGACTTTGTGGCGCCTTCTGATATGATGGATGGACGTGTATTGCGTTTGCGTCAAGGATTGGATGCAGCCGGTTTTCATAACGTAGGCATTATGAGTTATTCAGCAAAATATGCTTCGGCATTTTACGGACCTTTCCGTGATGCCTTAGACAGTGCACCTAGAGAATCTGATGTGGTCGTTCCAAAAGATAAAAAAACCTACCAGATGGATTATGCCAATCGTATCGAAGCCATCAAAGAAGCCGTTTGGGATGTCGAAGAAGGAGCCGATATGGTAATGGTAAAACCGGGAATCGCTTATTTGGATATCGTTCGTGAGGTTAAAAATGCGGTGAATGTACCTGTAACCGTTTATCATGTTTCGGGTGAATATGCTATGATTAAAGCCGCTGCCGAAAGAGGTTGGTTGGACAATGACAAAATCATGATGGAGCAATTGATGTGCATCAAAAGAGCAGGGGCGAGTTTGATTTCGACTTATTTTGCCAAGGAAGCTGCAATACTTTTAAAGAAGTAATTCTAAATTTTTAATTAAATATAAAAAAATAGATTATTTTTGATTAAAAGAAAATCATTATGAAAAAAGTAATACTTGTTGCCATTGTTATGTTGGCTTTCTCGTGTAAACAAAAAGAAGCAGAACCTTTTGGAAAAGAATCCGAATCTGAAAAAACAGAATCCGTTTCTGAAGGAATGCCAGCCGAAACACAATCTCCAGAACAATTAGGAGAAGTTATTTATAATGGAAAGGGAGCTTGTATCTCTTGCCATAAAGCCGACGAAAAGTTAATTGGACCTAGTTTGCATGATATTGCCAAAATTTATAAAGATAAAAATGCCAGCATTGTTTCGTTTCTAAAAGGGGAGAGCGATGCCATTGTAGACCCGTCACAATTTGCTTTGATGCAGCCTAACTTAGAGCTAACTAAAGCGATGACTGATGAAGAATTAAATGCATTAGAGTCCTATATTTATTCCAAATTGAAATAGACTTATGAAGTAGAAATGTTTAAAAGCAATTCTTGAAATCCTTCACAGTTCTTAAAAGTATAAAAAGCAAAAACCTCGTTTAAAATCTTTAAACGAGGTTTTTTATATTTTAGATCATCGGATTATAACTTTAACTTCACGCCTCCATTAATGGTGAATCCTTCGGTATGTGTCCAGATATCATTAAAAGTGGGTGCGTTATGCGGACCGTTTGCCACTTTTTCATAGTTGCTTTGGCGTACATCCGTAAAGTTTTCAAAGTTGATAAAAAGAGCCATTTTTTTAAAAATTGTTTTTTCGGCCATAAAACCAAATTCCCAAAATGACGGTGTTTGTATTCCGTTGTATAGGAATTGTGTATCGGTAAAATAGCCTTCCAGTCCCATTTTAAAATTGTTTTCCTTCTCATAAATTAAAGCCATGTTTACCTTATTTTTGGGCAATAAAGGTAAAAATTTTTGACCATCGAGATAGTTTGCCCTTGCATCGGTGAAGGTATATCCCACAAAGTATTTAAAGTCTTCTTTATAAATGAATTTAAGATTCGTTTCAAAACCATGGCTGATGATGGCTTTGGAAGCATTTATGAAATAAGAATCGGTACCGTTATTTTCTAAAACCAAAGGTTTGTCAATTTGGGTCACAAAAAACATTTGATTGATACTCATTGTAAAATCATCCAATAAATAGGTTTTGAAATTTACATCGGCGGTTCCACCGATACTTTTTTCGGCTTGTACTTCATTTAGAGCCAAAACATTTTGGTACTGAAGGGTTTCGGTTTGTTCCGTGAAAACGGTTGGAATCTTATACCCTAGACCGGCACCGATGCGGGAACTCCAATTGCTATCAAACTTAAATAAGGCGGAAATTTTTGGCAAAACAAAAGATTGGTTTTTAGAGAAGTTTATATTCGAATACTTAACGTTGTCAATGCGTAATCCGTTTTCTAGTTTTATAAACTCACTAATGTCCCAAGTGTGTTGTAGATAAGCTCCGTTTGTGAAAGATTTTGCATTAAGATTGGATACTGTTCCTTGTTCAAAATGATCATAAACCAAATTTATTCCGGCGATAAAAGTGCTTTTGTCGGTAACCCAAAGATAGGAAGCATCCGTAAATGCATTGGTGTTTAATCCCGAAAATTCATAATTTGGAATGTTTATCTTTCTGTCAAAGAAACTCAAACTCTGTTTTAGTTTAAAACTATTTCTGTCCGTTGTTTTTTTATCAAATTCAAACGTAGTCGTGTTTCGTTTGGTCTCATTTTTTTCGAAATAGGTGTGGTTATTATCGGCATTGCCTCGAAGGACGTTCATGTCTCCGCCTTTCATGTTGCTTTGGGTAAAACTATTTCCAAGCATAAACCGCGTTGTTTCGTTTAGCTCATAAAAAAAGCGGGGATTGATGGTGTAGTTTTTTGATTTTGGAGTCTCCGAAAAGTCGTCTTTGTCTACATCATAAGCATTTTGAAAATTAAGCGTTGCCAAAATAGCGTATCCCCATTTCCCGATTCGTTGAGAACTATAACCACCAATGTTCGTCTGACCAATATTGGATTGGTTGAAGATGAAATTGTGTTCTCCTTTTTCGGTAGGTGTTTTAGAAATAAAATTAATCACTCCGGCGATAGCGCCACCTCCAAAAAGTGTGGATGACGGCCCTTTAATCACTTCAACCTGTTTGAGGTCCAAGGGCGGAATTTCGAGGATACTTAATCCACTGGCAAAATTACCAAAATTAGAATAGCCGTCTTTGAGTAATTGGGTATAACGCCCGTCCAATCCTTGTACCCGAATACTGGCGTTTCCACTTGTGGCACTCGTTTGTTGTACTTGTAAGCCCGTGCTTTCGTGCAGTAACATCGATACGTTGGAAGGTTTCATATTGCTTTTTTCTTCCAATTCTTCGGCATCGATTGTTTCTATTCTCGTAGGTGTATTTCGGATTGTTCTGCTAGTTCGTGTAGATTGAATGGTGATTTCTTCCAATTCTTCGGCTTCTTTTTCTTTTGGAATCGTGTCGTTTTTAACCTGTGCCCTTCCATATATGCATAATAACAATAGGGACCACATGAAGTATTTTTTCATTTGATTTAAATTGAGTTAATAAAAAATGTTTCTGGATAATAGAAATATTTTTGTTCTAATAAACGGTAGTTTTATTAACTCCATTTTGGCGGTTGCCAGATTTTTGTTGAAATTTTCTTATGGTAACTAAAGGCGTAGCAATTGATTGGTCTTACCTTTTCGTAGAAAAAGAGCTTTGCTTTTTCAATTGAAATAAAATTTACGGTGTGAATTGTATAAATCCCACAACAAACACAGCTGCAAAAAGGGGCACAATGCTCGGTTTCATCATGGTTTTTATCGTGAGAACCTGCATTTGAAATCATGGTTTCGCTGGTCACACAATTTATTTCCGTACTATCGCTACAAGGATATACAGAGAGGGAAAATAAATAAACCGACAAATACAGCCAAAATTTGTTCATAGTGCAAATATACTTATTCTTATTTAGCGGTAGTTATAGTTGAAATAACAAATATTATTGGTAGACCAGAATGTGAAATATAAGATAGTCAGAACAATTAATGGGAGCCAATCCCGCTATCCGCTATAGCTCTTGTGGCGAACCCCGCCACAAGAGGCTGTCGCTGCTATCGGGGCTAAAAAGTAAGAACCATTCGTGTTTGCGAGGGGTTTTTATTTTATACCACCAAAAGCACCAAAACAAGCATTTTTATGTAAAATTTCGACACTCGAAAAACCTACTTTTTTCATTAAATCCAATTGGAAAGTCATGGATCTTGGTGTGTCTTCTTTTTCAATATAATCAAACACTTTTTGTTGGTATTCCTCGCCTCCAAGTTGCTGTAAATAGGTAGCGTACATTTTCCATACTATTTGATTTAACTCCTCATTATCTTGAATCAACAAATCGGAAATCAAGAAACAACCTCCAGGTGTTAAACTATTATATAATTTTTGAAAAACAGATTCCCAATCGGAGTCGTCGCGTAAATGATGCAAAACAGCACCAGCCAAAATAATATCAAAATGATTATTAGGCAATGCAATATCCCGAATATCTCCTTGAATCGTCTCCATTTTTCCAGTGGTCACTTCCGAAACACGTTCTAATGCTTTGTTTAACATGTTCTGACTCAAATCAACCAAAGTACAATCCAAATCAGGAACTTTAGAAAGCATTTTCAACGTATAATTTCCTGCTCCACATCCTAAATCCAAGATGGTTTTGGCATCAGGTTGTATCGCTTTTACCGCCGATGTTAAAAGTTCTAGTGAAACACTGGCATCCATGGTTGCCACTTGTCCACTCTCCAAATTTGAAAAACGTTCCACCTCATTATCAAAACGTTCTCTGATTTCTGTAACTGTTGATTTTTTCATAATGTATCTTTTTTAGCAAACCTATAATTTTTATATATGACTTAAAAATACTTATTTTGTCAATAATTAATACTTAATAAGTATACATGGAATTGCGTCATTTAAAATATTTCTTGAAACTGGCCGAAGAATTGAGTTTTGTTCGCGCTGCCGAGAAATTATTCATCTCGCAGCCGCCGTTGAGTCGTCAAATTAAAGAATTGGAAACCGAAATTGGAGCAACTCTTTTTGAGCGCAATAACAAACGCGTAGTACTTACAGATGCAGGGAAATTTTATGAAAAAGAAATGCGGGAAGTATTAAAAAATATCGAACGCATTAATATCCAAACCAAAAAAATTGCGGAGAATCAAAGTGGTGAATTTAGAATTGCTTATGTGAGTTCCACTTTTTCGGGAGACATTTCCAATTTAATTCAGTATTTGTCAGAGCAGTATCCTTATGTAAATTTCAGATTGTATGAGGTGCCGACAGTCAAACAAATCAAGGCTTTAGAAGAATTCAAAATCGATTTAGGAATTGTTCGTGCTCCTGTTTATTCGCCCAAAATAACGACGCAACTTTGGTTCAAAGATAGTTTCTCCTTGGTGTTTCATAAAAACTTGCATTCAGTCCAATCGGAACAAGAAATGGAAAGCTTGAGTGAAACCACCTTTGTGTTTTTCAACAAAGAATATGCCCCACAGTATTATGATAATCTGGTTGAAATATGTGCTAAATTTGGCTTTGCGCCAAAAGTAGTACACGAGTCGAACAATATCTCTTCGATTATTCAATTAGTTAAAAACGGACTGGGAGTTTCGATTGTTCCAACCAACATTTTAAAAAGTCATCTGTCACCTGAATTGGGTTTTTTGGAACTGAAATCAGTTGGACTTTTTACCGATATTTTATTGGCAACTCCAAAAGAACATTATTCTGAGATAGCGCAAAAAGCAATTGCGTTTTTGAAGAAAGTATAATGTCAAATATAATTATGGGATTAGAAGATAAATCATTTATTTTTATCGAATGGAAACAGCTTATATCAAAACCCCTTTAGGAATTGCCAAAATTACAGGCGATGAAAACGGAATTGCAGCCATTTCCATTGCTGATGAAGGTGAAGTTTCTGTGGCAATTCCAGCCGTTTTACAAGAAGCTGTTTCGCAACTCAACGACTATTTCGAAGGAAAAAGATCCAATTTCGATTTCAAATTGAATCCTACTGGAACTGAGTTTCAGCAAAAAGTGTGGCAAGGATTACTCGAAATTCCGTTTGGAAAAACCTTGTCGTATTTGGATTTATCCAAAAAATTGGGCGATGTCAAAGCGATTCGTGCTGTGGCTTCCGCCAACGGGAAAAATCCCCTTTGGATTGTGATTCCCTGCCACAGAGTCATCGGGACCGATGGTTCCCTCACAGGGTATGCTGGTGGTTTATGGCGGAAAAAATGGTTATTAGAGCATGAAAATCCTACAAATCAGCAAAGTTTGTTTTAGTTTTTGATTATATTTAAAGCAAATTCGTCAGTTCGAGTTTTTTTATGAAGAGTAGCGGAATAAAAAAGTATCGAGAACCATTTTAAATGAACTCCTATGATAGACAAAATCAACCTCAATAATATTCTCTTTCTGGATATCGAAACGGTTCCGGAAGCCGAAGATTACAATGCTTTAGATGAAGAGATGAAAAATCTTTGGGAACATAAAACCCAATACCAACGCAAGGAGGAATATACTCCCGAAGATTTTTATGATCGAGCGGGAATTTGGGCCGAGTTTGGGAAAATTGTCTGTATCTCCGTTGGCTTTTTTGTCAATAAAGGGGATATTCGGAATTTTAGAGTTACCTCTTTTTTTGGGGAGGAAATGAAAATTTTGCAGGATTTCAGTAATTTATTAAACAATCATTTCAATCAGCCACAACATGTTCTGTGTGGACATAATGCGAAGGAATTCGATATTCCATTTATCGCCCGCCGAATGATTATCAACCAAATTGCAATTCCTAATAAGCTGAATTTATTTGGTAAAAAACCATGGGAAATTCCGCACCTTGATACTTTAGAATTATGGAAATTTGGTGATTACAAACATTTTACTTCCTTGAAATTAATGTGTAAAGTCCTCGGAATTCCTTCTCCGAAAGGCGATATCGACGGTAGTCAAGTGGGACATGTTTTTTATGTAGATAAAGATATCGATCGTATTGTCACCTATTGTGAAAAAGACACCATTGCCGTGGCACAGATTTTCCTTCGACTAAGAAGAGAAGATTTGTTGATTGAAGAGGAGATTATTCATGTTTAATTAAAATAATCTGCAAATCTGTGGTTAATAATTTTTCTAAGTGTACTTTGCTAAAAGCCTTTGTGAACTTTGCGGTTAAATATTTACATTTACAAAAATTATAAATTATGGTATTAAGTAGATTCTGGTTGGTGATATTTATTTCATCGATTGTTTTTGTAGTGGTGAGTTTATTTACAACAAACAGTTATACGATTGATTTTGTGCTAAACGGTGAGAAAGGAGACCCTATTTTAATTTCCGAAAAATACATTGATCAAATCCCCGATTTTATAAAAGATAGCATCGCAAATGCACCTGATAAAACGATGGTAATTAATGCTATCGCTTCTAGTCCAGATACGACTTATGTATATTCGGCCAAAACGGTAAAAATCTATAGTGGTGTTCAAAAAGCAGACGGACTTTTGCCAACCTGTAAATACACTTTAGTCGATTTAATTTTGCCGCTTATTGCCTATTTAGCTTTTTTCTGTGGTTTGATGGAGCTTTTAATCATTTCTGGAGCCTCTGGAAAATTAGCTGTAGTCTTGAGTCCTGTATTTGTAAAAGTCTTTCCAAGTATTCCCAAAAATCATCCGTCTATATCCTATATGACTTTAAATTTTGCTGCTAATTTCCTCGGATTGGACTCGGCTGCAACCCCTTTTGGATTAAAAGCTATGGAGAGTTTACAAGAACTCAACCCCGAAAAAGACAAAGCTAGTGATGCTCAAATCATGTTTATGTGTTTGCATGCTTCGGGGCTAACATTGATTGCAACTTCGATTATTGGCTATCGTGCTGCCGCTGGTGCCAGTAATCCTGCAGATGTGATGCTACCTTGTATTATTACTTCGTTTATAGGTACCATTGCTGCCTTTCTGATTGTTGGAATCAAACAAAAAATCAATTTTAAAAGTGCCTCATTGGTTGCTGCATTAATGGGCTTAATTGCGGCCATCATTGGTTTATTGATGTATGTGAATCATTTGGATTTAATTGGAAAAAACTATTTTACGTCTAATCTTTCAGCATTGATATTATTAGCGATTATTGTGGCTACTTTAATCTTGTCATTCATGAAGGAAGCAAAATTTGCCGAAGCTAAAACCACCGTTTTTGATGCCTTTGTTTCTGGTGCCAATAACGGAGTGAAAACCGGAGTTACCATTTTTCCTTATGTTCTAGGGATGTTAGTGGCGATTTCACTATTTAGAAACAGTGGTTTATTTGAAATTATAAGTAACGGAATTGCTTTTATTTTTTCTAATATGGGAGTAAGCAAAGAAATTACCGATGCTTTGCCTGTAGCATTGCTAAGACCTTTTAGTTCTGCGGGATCGAGAGGATTTTTGATTGATTCCATGAATACTTTTGGCGCCGATTCTTTAACTGGAAGATTGAGCAGTATTTTTCAATGTAGTGCCGAAAGTACTTTTTATGTCATTGCGGTTTATTTTGGATCTGTAAATATCAAAAACACCCGTTATGCCTTAACAACAATGCTTTTAGTGGATGTGATTTGTGTCATAACAGCTATTTTTGTGGCAAGCTGGTTTTTTTAATTCTCACCAATCACCTTTAAAAATTATTATTCATTACTAACTTTAAACAATAAAAAAATGTCAAAATACACGAAATACATCGCTATAGGATTGATGCTTTTATTTTTACTTACTAGTTTATTAAGTTAAAAAGCGTCTTTTTCTGTACTAAATAAAAAACACTTTTTTTGAGTTATTATTCACCAAATCAGATGCTTTTTGATTGTTGATTTTTAACAAAAAAAGAGTTTTTTAGCACTAATCCCATCCTGCAAAAACAGCTGCTGCGGCAAATATTTTTTATATTTGTCAAAATAAAAAATAAAAACACAATGGACTTTATATATCAGGATCCTTATCCCATTTTAAAAGACGACACTCAATACCGCAAAATCACTTCCGATTATGTAAATGTTGAAAAATTAGGCGATAGAGAAATCTTAACCGTTGACCCAAAAGGATTGGAATTGCTTTCCCAAGAGGCGATGAAAGACGTCTCTTTTATGTTGCGAACGGCACACTTAGAAAAATTAAGAGCCATCCTTGATGACCCAGAAGCAACAGACAACGATCGCTTTGTAGCTTATAATTTGCTTCAAAATGCTGCCGTTGCCATCGAAGGGGAATTGCCATCTTGTCAAGACACCGGAACGGCGATTGTAATGGCCAAAAAAGGAGAAAATGTATATACCGGTGTCGATGATGCCGAATGGTTGTCTAAGGGTATTTTTAACACCTATCAAGAAAGAAACCTTCGTTATTCTCAAATCGTTCCTATCAGCATGTTTGAGGAAAAAAATTCCGGTTCTAATCTTCCGGCTCAAATTGATATTTATGCCAAAAAAGGAAATGCGTATGAGTTCTTGTTTTTAGCAAAAGGGGGAGGTTCTGCCAATAAAACGTATTTGTACCAACAAACGAAATCGTTGCTGAATGAAAAGTCAATGGATGCTTTCATTCGTGCCAAAATAATGGATTTAGGGACTTCTGCCTGTCCACCTTACCACTTGGCATTTGTCGTGGGAGGAACTTCTGCAGAAGCAAATTTGGCCGCCGTAAAGAAAGCTTCTGCAGGTTATTTTGATAATTTACCGACTACTGGAAACATGGCTGGTCAAGCTTTCCGTGATTTAGAATGGGAAAAAAGAATACAGTTAATTTGTCAAGAAAGCGCTATTGGAGCACAATTTGGAGGAAAATATTTTACCCATGATGTACGTGTCATTCGTTTGCCTCGTCATGCCGCTTCTTGTCCGGTTGGATTAGGGGTTTCTTGTTCTGCCGATAGAAATATCAAAGGGAAAATCACCAAAGACGGAATCTTCGTGGAACAATTGGAAGTGAATCCAGGTCGTTTATTGCCTGAGACTGCACCACATTTAGAACCAGCTGTCGAAATTGATTTGAACCAACCAATGGCTGATATTCTTAAAAAATTATCGCAATACCCAATTAAAACCCGTTTAAAACTGAACGGAACTTTGATTGTGGCCCGTGATATTGCGCATGCCAAAATCAAAGAATTGTTGGATGCCGGTAAACCAATGCCGGAATATTTCAAGAATCACCCTATTTATTATGCAGGACCGGCTAAAACACCTGAAGGAATGGCTTCCGGAAGTTTTGGACCAACCACTGCCGGACGTATGGACGTTTATGTGGAGGAATTCCAAAAAAATGGTGGAAGTATGGTCATGTTGGCCAAAGGGAACAGAACTAAAGAAGTTATGAATGCCTGTAAAACTTACGGTGGATTCTATCTAGGTTCCATCGGTGGGCCAGCCGCTATCTTGGCTCAAGATAATATTTTGAAAGTTGAAGTGGTTGATTTTGAAGAATTAGGAATGGAAGCCGTTCGTAAAATTACCATCAAAGATTTTCCGGCGTTTATTATCACTGATGATAAAGGAAATGATTTCTTTGAGAATTTATAGGACTTAAACGCAAAGTCAAAAAGTTTTATTTTTAACCGCAAATTCGCAAATTATTTCAAAGTTTTTGAGATTAAAAATTTGCGAATTTGCGGTTAATTTTTTTATTCAATAATTACCATTTCCGGAATTTCGTTTTCAATAATCAAAGAGGCTTCAGTGGAAGCGATGATGTGTTCTACAGAAACTCCTGGCGCACGTTCTACTAGTTTAATTCCTTTCGGGGTTATTTCCATAACGGCCAATTCGGTTACGATTTTTTTTACGCAGCCAACACCGGTTAGGGGTAGGGTACATTTTTTGAGAATTTTGCTTTCTCCTGCTTTATTGATATGCATCATCGCTACAATAATATTTTCGGCAGATGCGACCAGATCCATCGCGCCACCCATTCCTTTAACCATTTTGCCAGGGATTTTCCAATTGGCAATATCACCGTTTTCGGCTACTTCCATGGCGCCTAGAATCGTCAGGTCTACATGTTTTCCTCGAATCATGGCAAAACTCATTGCAGAGTCAAAGAAACTCGCTCCGGGTACTGTAGTTATGGTTTGCTTTCCGGCATTGATTAAATCGGCATCTTCTTCACCTTCAAAAGGGAAGGGCCCCATGCCTAAAACACCGTTTTCGCTTTGAAATTCTACTGCAATTCCTTCAGGAATATAATTCGCCACAAGCGTTGGAATTCCGATGCCTAGATTCACAAAAAAGCCATCTTGAAGTTCTTGTGCAATGCGTTTTGCGATTTCTTCTTTTGATAAAGCCATAATTATTTAACTTTTAAGAATTTTTGAACCATATAAGGCATATAAGGTCATTTAAGTTTTTTCTCGAACTGAACACTGCAACTGAGCATTATTTTCTTTCTCTAACAGTTCTTTTCTCGATTCTCTTCTCGTAACGTTCCCCTTGAAAAATACGTTGTACAAATATCCCGGGAATATGAATTTGGTTCGGGTCTAAAGCGCCTGCTTCAACGAGTTCTTCGACTTCGGCGATAGTGATTTTGGCAGCGCCAGCCATACAGGGATTAAAATTTCGAGCGGTTCCTTTGAAGATGAGGTTTCCTGCAGTATCGCCTTTCCATGCTTTTACAATGGCAAAATCAGCGTTGAAAGCCTGTTCCATCACGTGCATTTTTCCATTGAATTCACGTGTTTCTTTTCCGATTGCTACTTCAGTTCCGAAACCAGCAGGGGTGAAAAATGCGGGAATTCCAGCCTGGGCAGCACGACAACGTTCGGCCAATGTTCCTTGTGGAATGAGTTCGACTTCGAGTTCACCTGAGAGCATTTGACGCTCAAATTCGGCATTTTCTCCCACATAAGAGGAAACCATTTTCTTGATTTGTTTTTTTTGCAAAAGCAAACCCAGTCCAAAATCATCTACACCTGCATTGTTAGAAATGCAGGTTAGATTGTTTGTTTCTTTTTTTACGAGTTCGGCAATGGAGTTTTCTGGGATGCCACACAATCCGAAACCACCTAACATTAAGGTCATTCCGTTTTCAATTCCTTGAAGGGCTTCTTGAACGGTAGTTACTTTTATATTAATCATTTATCGTAATTTTTTAAAACGAAGATTAAGTTTAAAGTTACTAATTTTAGGAGACTTTTTAGAAATTAAATTCTTCGGTGTCTTGTTGTATTCCTGTGGAATCTTTCACTTTCGGTGCTGTATAACAATCCACTTTTATGGAAAGATTGGCGGGTCTTTCGAAATCACTTTTAGACACTTTTAATTCAGGGTCTTCATAACACAATTTCATAAAATATCCCCAAACCGGTAAAGCGGCTGTTGCCCCTTGTCCGTAAGTTATTGTTTTAAATCGTGCCGAACGGTCTTCACAACCTACCCAAACACCTGTAACCAAATTAGGGACCATTCCCATAAACCATCCATCGGATTGGTTTTGGGTTGTACCCGTTTTTCCTGCAATTGGATTGGTAAACATATATGGATAACCGGTCCAGCGTTTGTCGCCGCTACCGCCGTATTGTGTTCGTAATCTTGAACCTGAACCACCTTCGGTTACACCTTCCAATAATTTAATAACCGCGAACGCAATGTCTTTGTTCAATACATCATGAGATTCTGGGATGGGTTCGTAGATGACCACACCACTTTTATCTTCAATTCTACTTAAAAATTGCGGTTTAGTATAGACACCTTGATTGGCAAAAGTACTGTAGGCAGCAACCATGTCTTCAACGGTAATGTCAACGGCTCCTAAAGCAATTGAGGCTTGTATTGGTATTTTAGATTTTACCCCTAATTTATGGGTTAATGCCACTACGGCTTCAGGTCCCACTTTATCCATCAATTTGGCAGAGATGGTATTGATAGAGTTGGCCAATGCTTTCTTTAAGGTAATCATTCCAATATATTTGTTATTGGAATTTCTTGGCGTCCAAGCTTCGGTGGCATGGTGGCGTCCTGCTGGCATGGTAAAAGGAGCATCTATGATAGAGTCGCAAGGAGACATGTTCAATTGTTCGATGGCTGTTGCATAGACAAAAGGCTTGAAAGTAGAACCTACTTGACGGGCTCCTTGTCCTACGTGGTCGTATTGAAAATATTTATAGTTAATTCCACCCACCCAAGCTTTGATGTTTCCGGATTGAGGTTCCATGGCCATTAACCCGGACTGTAAAAAGTGTTTGTAATAGCGAATGGAATCCAAAGGAGTCATAATGGTGTCTTTTTCCCCTTTCCAAGTAAATACGGTCATTTTTGCTTTTTCACTGAAGGATTTTACAATTTCCTCGTCACTTTTATCCATTGATTTTAAAACAGCCCATCGGTTAGATGATTTCATGGCTTGCTTTAAAATACGGTTCGTTTCTGCCTCTGAAATATTGACAAAAGGCGCATTTTTATTATTTTTTTGTTGGATAAAAAATTCCTCTTGTAAGTTTGCCATATGAGCCTCCACCGCTTTTTCGGCATGCAGTTGCATTCTGGAATCAATTGTGGTGTAGATTTTTAAACCATCTTTATAGATATCATAATCTGATCCGTCCGGTTTTTTGTTTTCCTCTACCCATTTTTTCATGTAATCACGCAAATATTCCCTGAAATAAGTAGCGGTACCTTCTCTGTGACTTTCCAATTTGAAATGCAATGTAATAGGTAAACTTTGTAACTTTAATTTTTCTTCGGTTGAAATAATTTTCCCTTTTTCCATTTGGGACAAAACGACATTTCGTCTGTTTTTTACCCCTTTGGGATTTCTTAAAGGATTGTATAAACTTGAGTTTTTGAACATTCCAACAAGCATTGCCGATTCGTCTATTGTTAATTCTTTCGGATTTTTAGAAAAATAGGTTTGTGCAGCTGAACTTACTCCTACAGCAAAATTTCCAAAATCATAGACATTGCAATACATAGCCAAAATCTCGTTTTTGGTGTATTGTCTTTCCAATCGAATGGCAATAATCCATTCTTTAGCTTTTTGGATAATTCTAAAAGGTAAAAATTTAGAACCTTCACCATGAAACAGTTGTTTGGCTAATTGTTGGGTTAAAGTACTCGCACCCCCGCTTGTCCCTAAACTGGCAACAGCTCTCAGAGTTCCTCTTCCATCTATACCGGAATGATCATAAAAACGTTCGTCTTCGGTTGCAACCAAAGCGTCTACAAAGTTTTTAGGCAAGTCGGAATATTTTAATTGAGATCTGTTTTTTTGAAAATACTTACCTATAACCACTCCGTCTGAAGATATGATTTCAGTGGCCAAATTTGAGTCTGGATTTTCTAAATCCTCAAAAGAGGGCATGGAGCCAAAGATCCCCCATGAGGCTAATAAGAAAAATAAAATGACACCAATTAAACCAGAAAAGAACAATTTCCAAAAGGTTTTGGTGTAATGTTTAAAATCTTTATTGGGATTTTTTCCTTGATTTTTGTTTTTGATAGCAGCCATATATAGTAATCTATTCTTTGTTTTCAATTCGTAAACCTACCTCAGTAATTCCTTCCAGTGCTGTTACACCAGGGACTTTTCCAGTTTCTCTGACAGCCTGTT
Source organism: Flavobacterium sp. (assembly GCA_023259675.1). Classification (GTDB taxonomy): domain Bacteria; phylum Bacteroidota; class Bacteroidia; order Flavobacteriales; family Flavobacteriaceae; genus Flavobacterium. The sequence continues at coordinate 51,358 of JALRGT010000006.1, read as the reverse complement.
TGATACTGATTTTATATTTTCCTCTGAATCGTACATTTTCCTTGTAAAACAACTTACTTTCTTTAATATCTGTAAATCCGTTGCCCAATAAATTCCCTTCCGGATCTGCCATTTCGTACTCTAATGTATCCACTTTGGTAAAACCATTTGGTTTTTCAATTGTAACAATCAAAAAAATGTTATTGAAAGGGTAGTTGTTGTTGTCTCGGATATTCAGGAACAAATTGTATCTTTTTGTGGAATCCAGTTCCGGTATATTGAAGGATACAATACTGTCTTTATGCCAGGCACTTCCAACAGATGTATATTCGTCAAAGACTCTTTTTTTATCGCATGAAAAAAAGAATACCACAACCATAAGGAGAAAAATGCTATTTTTTAGCCTCATTTTTAGTAATAATTATCGGTTTTCTAGGTTCAGTAGTTTTAGCTGCTGCAGGTTTCTTTTTATTTTGATTGGGACGATTTTTATTTCCCTGTGGTTTGTTGTTATTTGGATCTGCTGGTTTGTTGGTGTTGGCAACAATTGCATTTTCAGCTGTTGGTTTGCGTTTTTTGTTGGGTTTTTTCTTTGGCTTGGGTTGGTCAAAACGGGTTAAACTTTCTTGTCCCATAGCATTATTGAAATTTTTCTCCACTTCTTGAATCATTTCAATTTCAAAATCTTCCAAAGAAGCAACCTTTCTCTTTTGCTTGTTTTCGGCAATGATTTCTTTTACCTTTTCAATTTTCAACACATGCCAATTGGCAAAATTGTTGGTGTAGGCAAACCACATCAGACCTTTGAAAATATCCTGTTTTTGGCAAATGGCATCTCCTTTTTCGGTGACTAATTTAGTGTCGAATTCCGGAAAATCTTTAAGCGCATCCATGTAAGTGTCAAGCTCATAATTCAAACAGCATTTTAATTTTCCGCATTGTCCCGCCAGTTTTTGAGGGTTCAAAGACAGTTGTTGGTAACGTGCTGCAGAAGTATTTACACTTCTGAAATCAGTTAGCCAAGTAGAACAACATAGCTCTCTACCACAAGAACCAATACCTCCTAAACGAGCTGCCTCTTGACGGAAACCTACCTGTTTCATCTCGACTCTGGTGCTGAATTCTTTAGCAAAATCTTTGATTAAGAGTCTAAAATCGACCCTGTCATTTGCGGTGTAGTAGAAAGTGGCTTTAGAACCGTCCCCTTGAAATTCAATATCCGAAATTTTCATTTCCAGTTTTTGGGCTATCGCCAATTCACGGGCGCGCACTTTCATAGGTTCTTCCCTATCACGGGCAGTAGACCAAATGTCGATGTCTTTTTGGGAAGCTTTACGGTAAATTTTCGGAATATCATTGGCATCAGGATTGACTCCTTTTTTCTTCATCTGGATGCGTACCAATTCACCTGTCAAAGTAACAATTCCAATATCATGACCAGGAGAAGCGACTGTCGCGACAATGTCTCCCATAGATAAAGTTAGTTTTTCTGTATTGCGGTAAAATTCTTTTCTTCCATTTTTAAAACGAACTTCGACACAGTCAAAAGTAGCTTCACCATTAGGTAAACTCATATTGGAAAGCCAGTCGAAAACCGTTAATTTATTGCAGCTGTCGGTGCCACAAGTCCCATTATTTTTACAACCCTTTGGTGCGCCACCATCAGAAGTTGAACAACTTGTACATGCCATAATTTTATATGTAGTGTTGTGACGAGCACAACTTAAGTTCTTTAAACGTTTAATTGGTAAAGATAGTATATTTTAAGTTTACCTCGCAACCGTAGAAAATGCCAATAACTCATAATTTTTTATTAAAAAACCCATTACAATTCAGATGTAATGGGTTGATTTTTAATTGCTGTTTAATGAAATATTAGGTTTCTTTAACGGAAATAATTTTAACTGGACAGGCTTTCGCCGCCAATTCACAAGCTTCAACGATGATGTGTTGATGCGATTTTAAAGTATAGAAACCTTTGGCATTTTGAGAATTAATCAAAACCGATTTCCCGTCTTTTTTAGACATTTGAAATTGAGCCGGAGCCATCTCTACGCAATAATTGCAGCCAATACATTTGTCTCTTTGTAATGTTACAATAACCATTAGGCTTCCACAATTTTATATAATTTGTCCGACATTCGGATACGGAAAGGCAATTTGAAAGTGCAATCGTCCCCTTTAGTTGCTTTTTCGGCAACGATATCATTAACATACATTTCCTCGATAATTATTTCTTGAGCACCGGTACTAGGGCCAGTTACCAATATTTTATCTCCAATTTTAATGTCGTAGGCTTCAATTTTGAATTGTCCGATTTCGGCTTTCGGGAAAAAATGCGTCCCTTTTCCCACATAGACTTTTTTCTGTGAAGCTACTGATCCGGAAACATCGCTCCATTCGCCCAGTTCTTGCCCCAGGTAATACCCTGACCAAAATCCACGATTGTAAACCGTATTCAAAGCTTCCATCCAAACAGCCACTTTCTCTTTAGAATAAGTGCCTTCATAATAACTGTCAATAGCTTCACGATAGGTTTTTATTACTGTTGCCACATATTCTGGCGCGCGACCACGACCTTCAATTTTCAAGACTTGAATGCCGGAATCAATCACTTGATCCAGAAAATCCAACGTACAGAGATCTTTTGGTGACATTAAATATTCGTTATCGACTTCAATTTCAAAACCGGTTTCTTGATCGATAACCGTGTATTTTTTGCGACAATTTTGTTTGCAGGCGCCACGATTGGCTGAAGAATTATGCGAATGCAAACTCAAATAACATTTTCCGGAAACTGCCATGCACAAAGCGCCATGACCGAAAATTTCTATTTCGACCAATTTTCCGTTAGGCCCTTTTATCTGTTCTTTTTCGATTTGAGTCGTGATGTTTTTTACCTGTCGTAAACTCAATTCCCGACTTAAAACCATCGTATCTGCAAAAAGACTGTAGAATCGAATGGTTTCTATATTGGTAATATTCAGTTGTGTAGAAATGTGTACTTCCATCCCGATGCCTCTCGCCATGGCGATAACGGCTTGGTCAGAAGCAATAACGGCGGTTATGTTTGCTTCTTTGGCTTTATTCAATAAAGTTTTTACAACAGACAAATCGTGATCGTAAATAATCGTGTTCAATGTAAGATAGCTTCGAACATTTTTAGCTTCGCAACGACGGGCAATTTCAGGCAAATCCTCAATAGTGAAATTCACCGTAGCTCGGGCACGCATATTCAATTGCTCTACGCCAAAGTAAACCGAATCGGCACCATTATCTAGTCCGGCTTGTAGCGACTCAAAGTTCCCGGCGGGAGCCATGAGTTCAATTTTATTATTCGATACCATGATAAATTAGTCTAAAATCTTGTATAATTTATCGGATAATCGAATTCGGAAAGGCAAAGTAAAAGTTACTTTATCTCCTATTTTTGCTTGAGTTCCTTCCGTTCCGTTGACAAACATTTTTTCTAAAACCAATTCGTTATTACCGGTTGTTGGCCCTATAATAAGTATTTTATCACCAATTTTCAATTCTTGATTTTCGATGATGAAAAGTCCCACTTGTGCTTTCGCATAATAATGTTCGGCTTTGCCAAGCAATACTTTTTTGACTTTTATTTTTTGGCGAATATCGGTCGGTTTTGGTGCTGTAGCCAAAGCCGTATCCGTCAATTCACCAGAATGTTTGAATTTTAAACTTTCTGATTTTCCTTTTCTGAAGACTTTGTTTCCGACTTGTTTTCCGGTTCTCAATTTTACCTGTTCGACCAAAGGCAAATGGGTGATTTCAAGACATTCGGCAGAACAGCAATTTTCCATAGCCGTTTTACATTCATCACATTGGATAAACAACAAATGACATCCGTCATTGGCACAGTTGGTATGGTTGTCACAAGGTTTTCCACATTGGTGGCATTGGGAAACAATATCATCCGTAATTCTTTCGCCTAGACGATTATCGAAAACAAAATTCTTCCCTATGAACTTGCTTTCTAAACCTTCTTCTTCAATTTGTTTCGCATAATTGATGATTCCGCCTTCTAGTTGGTACACATTTTTGAAACCTTGATGCTTAAAATAGGCACTTGCTTTTTCACAACGAATTCCACCCGTACAATACATTACTAGATTTTTGTCTTCTTTGTGATTTTGAAGTTGTTCATTGATTATGGGTAAACTTTCTCTAAAAGTTTCGACATCAGGAGTGATTGCATTTTTGAAATGACCTACTTCACTTTCATAGTGATTTCTAAAATCAACTACGATAGTGTCTGGATTTTCAAGAATTTCATTAAATTCCTTGGCTTTTAAGTGCACGCCAATATTTGTTACGTCAAAAGTGTCGTCGTTCAATCCATCGGCAACGATTTTGTGACGTACTTTGATAGTCAATTTCAAAAACGAATGATCATCGTGTTCTACGGCTACATTCAAACGCAAGCCTTTCATAAAATCGTATGCTTCTAAGGTTTCCCTGAAAGCTTCAAAATTTTCAGCAGGAACACTCATTTGAGCATTGATGCCTTCATGGGCAACGTAAATTCTACCCAATGCATCAAGTGCATTCCAGGCTATAAATAAATCGTCGCGAAATTTTTTAGGGTCTTCAATTTTGGCATACGCATAGAAAGACAACGTGAGACGTTGTTGGCCCGCCTGATCAATCAGTTCGGCTCTTTCTTCTGCGCTTAAGGTGTTATACAGTTGCATGCTATAAACGTTTAAGTGAGAAAATATTTTATCAATTGGCTTCGCCCTGTTCGGGTTGGCCTCGAGTTCTAATTGGAAGAATTCGGATGCAAAGTTAGTTTTTTTTCTTTAATCACCAAGAACACAAAGAAGTCAGGATGACCTCAAAGAAAAAATAATAATTAAGAACACTAGATAAATAGTGGACTTCGTTTTTAGCATTAGGGCTTGCTATAGCTCTATAAGTTCAATAATAGAATTGTTTAAATCTTGGGTGATGTAGATTTGACAGGAAAGACGAATGTGTGTTTCATCGAATCCTAATTTTGCCAATGTCGTAGGTTCGTTACGGTCTTTAATTTGTGAATTTCCAGTTATCCCTTCTGTTTTTATGACACAAGTGGCACATCGACCTACACCGCCACATTCACCAAATGAATCCAACTGAAGTTCATTTTTCAAAAGAAACATCAGATTTGGATAGGCACCATGACGGGTTGTTATCTGTCGTTGAATGCCATTTTCAATAACAGTGAATTCTATGGTTTTGAGTTCTTTTACCAAAGTGAGGGGAAGTTTTTTTTATTTCAAAGGCGCAAAGTCCTTCGACAAGCTTAGGATGACAGCAAAGTGCGTAAAGTTTTAGAAAAATAAACCGCAGATTCACAAATTTTAAAATCTGCGAATCTGCGGTAAATTATTTTGCGTTCCTTGCGGTTGCGTATTAGCAATACTCGTTAAAAGCGTCTTGCAAGTTTTCGGCAATCATTTCAGCAGGACGTCCCTCAATGTGGTGACGCTCTAGCATGTGAACCAATTCTCCGTTTTTGAACAAAGCCATAGATGGCGATGATGGAGGAAAAGGAAACATGTGTTGTCTGGCTGCATCAACGGCTTCTTTATCAACTCCTGCAAAAACAGTGATTAAATGATCTGGTTTTTTAGCTCCTTCTAAACTCATTTTAGCACCTGGTCTTGCATTTCTGGCTGCACATCCGCATACAGAGTTTACCACTACCAATGTTGTTCCTTCTGCATTGATTGCTTCGTTTACTGCTTCAGCACTATGTAAATCTTGAAAACCTGCAGCAGTCAATTCTGCTTGCATTGGTTTTACCATTTCTTCTGGATACATACTATTTTGTTTTAATATAATTTAAATTTAATCTTTTTTAAAAGTACTGCAAAGTTACAAAGTTTAAAAAGAAGAATTTTAAATCCTTTATAAAGTTTTGTTATAGTTAGATTGTTATTTCTTAAAGTTGAAAAGAACTCTAAAAAAGGCTTTAATGAATAAGGCTTTTGGGCATTTTAAAATAACTTTAATGTCCTCAAACAACGAAGTTTCTTCGTCTAAAAATTTAAAAATTAAGTTGGGGTCCCCTTTTTTAAACAGCGAAGAAAAGATGCTGCTGCCCAGTTCATTCTTTCGGTCCAATATGTTTAGCAATAAATGGTCATAAAACCAGAATTTATTCTTTTTATGAAATTGGGAAAGATCTTTTTCTGCCAGAAGAAAAGAAACCAATTGGGTTGATTTTTTGTTGGAATTTTTAAAGGTATAACCCGTGCTGGCTTTGGTCCATCCCCCGGCCGTACCAATATTCAGTACCCGTTTGGTGTTTTTTTTCCAAAAAGGATAGCAAGTCATCGGAATGCATCCTTGTTCTTTTTCTATGATTTCATATTGGGGGATGCCGAGTTTTTGGATGTAGTTTTGAATCTCGGTTTCGTACTCCTCTTTTTTTAAAAGTTGATGGGAGAATAAAGTGTATTCCAAAAGTGCCTCGGTTTCTGAAAGTGGCAACACGTACATAAAACGAGTGTTTCCTTTTTGGGCGACCGAAAAATCCATGAATGTAGTCTGTTGAGGATTAAATATGACTTGATTACTTTGGATGCGCCAACCGATAAAATGCTGTTGCAAGAGCGGATATCTGCTTTGTTTTAAAACATCCTGTTTGTCAAAAATGCTGTTAAAAACCGTGTCGCAGGTAAAACTTTCTGTTTCGGAAGCGACATAAACATGATTTTGGAGTTCATTTATTTCGGTTACTTTTTCAATTACAAAAGTAATATTGGTTTCCTTCAGGATATGTTCAAAGACTTGTTTGTAAAAGTCCAATCCTTGAATCATGTTATACTGGTAAGGATGTAAATCTAAATCTCTCGAAAATTCTTCGTTGACAAATAAAGCCGAATCCCATTTTTTTGAAACTGATTCTTCCCATATTGTTGGGTTTTCTTCCCAGAAACACCAAGTTCTGTCGTTGTTTTTTTTAGGGTTTTCATCCAATAACAGAATGGTTTTGTCTTCAAATTTTCCTGAAAGCACCATTTTGTACACTGTCATCAAAGCAGCTAGGCCTGTTCCGGTAAAAATATAATCGTAGTGTTTCATTAGTAATGGAGAAAATTCCTCTCAAAAATAACGAATTATTTCATCTTTTCTAGGACCATGAGTAAGTCTTGGGCTTTTATGTAGGAAGCTTGCTGGAATAAAATAGAATAATCCGGGCCTAAAATAGTCAATGTGGGGTAAATGACCTGGTTGTTGTTGGTGGCCAATGCTGTGGCGAGTTCGTGTATGCCTGTATTGGTGCCGGTGGGTTTGTATTGAAAAGTGTGATTGTTGAATCTAATGTCTTTTTTGTCCTCGGCGTCCAAAGCGATGAAATAGAAAGAATCGTTTAATTTGTTACTGATTTCGACATTTTTAAAAGTCGAATTTTCCATCATTTTACAGAATTTGCACCAAGAGGTATGTGTAAAAACAACAAAGGGTTTTGGGTTTTTTACGGCCAATTGCTCGGCTTCTTCAAACGTATGGATTTTCAATTGGGCAAATCCGGATGGAATCGCCCAAAAGAAAATCAATACTATGTAAACCCATTTTTTCATTACTTTAAAGTATAACGCAATCCAAAAAAGCTGCGAATGCCCTGGTTTGGACCATAAACATAACCGGGGTCAAAAGTTAATGCATATGGATTATCAGGTGTGGCCAGTGCATTTCCGCTGTTGTCATATTCAACATTTTTATCAAATGGATCGTTGGCACGGGCAATGATAAACGGATTTCCTTTGTTTGGTGTCCAGTTCAATAGGTTTTTTACACCGGCATACATTTCGATGTTTTTGAATTTATTGAATGTAAACTGGATGTTCTGGATGCTCCATGTTGGAGAATAGGGTTTTCTTGGATCTAAATCACCCAACAGCGGTAAGCGCATTGGTCCATACAAATTACCGGTGTAGTCGACATCAAGAAATAGTTTGTTGATGCGGTACGAAATGGCCCAGGTTCCCGTAAATTTTTCCGTTAACATTTGACGGGTTTTAATTCCGTTTTCGGTTTTGGATACATCCATATAAGTTGCTCCCAGAATCAATTTTAAACCAGAGTTGAAAACCATGTCGATATTGGTGCTGATTCCCTTGGTAACGGCGTATCCATCCAGATTTTTGTATATAATCTGATTCGGATTGGTGTCATAATCCGGAATAATCGAATTGGTAAAATGGGTATACCAAGCGGTTGTTTCGAGTCCGATGAAGTTGCCGTTGTTTGTAAAAATTTTCTTCAAGTAATTCAAGTTGGCATTGTAAGATCGCTCCGGTTTTAGTTCTTCCAAAACGATTACATCACGAGAACCGGTCAATGCGGCATGTTCTTCGGTAAACAAATTGACAATTCTAAAACCAGTTCCGGTATTGAATCGCAGAATATTATTGTCATTTATTTTCCATTTATAAGCCACTCTCGGAGTAAAAATAGAACCGTGATTGCTGTTGTAATCATAGCGGGCACCCAAAAGGATTTTGTGATTTTCATGTAATGTTATTTCATCCTGAACAAACAAACTTGGAATCCAATTGATGTCTTCTTTTACTGTTGCTGTGGTATTGTCATCATAATATTGGTAACGCAGGGCCGTACCAAAAAGCAAATCATGTTGGTGTATGTTTTTGTCCAAAGTCAGTTGTCCGAAACCAATACGTTGTTTCGCCAGATACGGAATGTTTCCATAAACCGAGTTTTGGTCGTGGTCAGTGTAAGAAAAGGAGAATAACATTTTTTCTTTTACGGGCAATTCATAAGCTCCCAATAATTCCCAACGTTTGGTGTAAATACTTTCACCATAGACATCACTGCCGCCACGGTGTTTTTTCTCCCATTGCATTTCTCCTCCCCAGCGGTCTTCATAGAAAAAACGTCCTGCCATTGAAAACAGTTTGTTGTTTTTTCGGCCGAAATTCCATTTTTGGAAAACAGAAATTCGGTCCTGTAAAGTGACATCAGTGAAATTATCCTTATTGTTGTCAACAGGGTTGCTGTAATTGAAATAATTTATTCCGGTTAATATCGAAGTCGTTTTGCTAAGATTTCCTTTGAAACCCAGATCGATATTCATTTCACCCCAATCGGTAGCAAAGGCGTCTGCTGAGAAAAGAGGTGCGTTTTTTGGGTTTTTGGTGATAATGTTGATTAATCCACCTACCGCTTCACTTCCATATAAAGACGAGGCGGGGCCTTTCACGATTTCTATTCGTTCTAATAAAGAATTAGGTATTCCAGATAATCCATAAACTGTCGAAAGTCCACTAACAATAGGCATTCCGTCTATTAAAACCAAAGTGTATGGGCCTTCCAAGCCGTTAATGTGAATGTCTCCCGTGTTGCAAACATTACAGTTCAGTTGGGGGCGGACACCATTGACATTTTGTAAGGCCTCAAAAATATTAGCAGTTGGGTTTTTCTTGAAAAAAGCGGGTTTGTAAACCTCTACAGGGACGGAACTCTCTAAGCGGCTAACGGGCTTTAAGGTTCCTGTGATTACTACTTCATCCAAGGTATTGTTTTCTTTTAAATTAAAATTAACTATAACGGCGGTACTGTCTGTAATGGAAATTTTTTTGGTTTCTGTTTTGAATCCGGTATAAGAAGCAGCAATTTCATATTCTCCCAGAGCTATATTTTTTAAAGTGTAAAAACCCTCAGCATCACTTATAGCAGATTTGTTGGTTTTTTTTAAGCTAATGTTTGCCTGCTGCAATGGTAATCCATCGGACATGATTTGGCCTTTTATGTCTGTTTGTGCAAACACTAGAGCAGGTAAAAGAAAAGAAAAAAAGAAAATTAGATTTTTCACAATTATAATTTAGTTGATGTTTAAATAAATATTTAGGCAAATCTAAAAATTATATTTGATAAAACAAAAAAACATAATTATATTTGCCTCAAATAGTTATAAAATGGGCAAGTCTCTTGAGGAAGTACACCAATCGGTTGCTACACAAAATAAAAAATCAGTTTTCAGAAAAATATTGGCCTTTTTTGGTCCCGCTTATTTAATCAGTGTTGGTTACATGGATCCCGGAAATTGGGCAACGGATATTGCCGGAGGGAGTCAATTTGGGTATTCTTTGCTTTGGGTTTTATTGATGAGTAATATCATGGCTTTGTTGTTGCAAAGTTTAAGTGCGCGATTGGGAATTGTGACTCAGCGGGATTTGGCGCAAGCTTCCCGTGAAACCTACTCTCCCTTTATCAATTATATTCTGTACTTTTTAGCTGAAATCGCCATCGCCGCCTGTGACTTGGCCGAAGTGTTGGGAATGGCAATCGGGATTAACTTGTTGTTTGATATTCCGTTGATTGAAGGGGTGATGATTACCGTTTTGGATACTTTTCTATTATTGTTTTTAATTAATAAAGGCATCCGAAAAATGGAAGCTTTCATCATCGCATTGGTTTTAGTTATTGGTGTTTCCTTTATTTTTGAGATGTTTTTTGCACAACCTGAAATGGATAAAGTAATTTTGGGTTTAATTCCGTCCATGCCTAACGAAACCGCTTTGTATATCGCTATCGGAATTATTGGAGCGACCGTGATGCCCCATAATTTGTATTTGCATTCTTCTTTGGTGCAAACCAGAAAATTCGACAGAAGTACTGCCGGAATCAAACAGGCTTTGAAATATAATTTCATCGATTCTACCATTGCGCTGAATTTAGCCTTTTTTGTAAATGCAGCCATTTTAATTTTGGCGGCAGCCACATTTTATAAAATAGGAATGTATAATGTTGCCGAAATTCAAGATGCACATAAGTTTTTAGCGCCGCTTTTGGGAACCAAATGGGCGCCTATTTTATTTGCCGTAGCGCTAATCGCCGCCGGACAAAGTTCTACGATTACAGGTACTTTGGCCGGACAAATTATCATGGAGGGTTATCTTAATTTGCGGATACAACCATGGGTTCGTAGAATCATCACCCGATTAATTGCCATTATTCCGGCGGTTATTGTAATTACCATTTTTGGTGAAGGAGTAACCGGAAAATTGCTGATTTTGAGTCAGGTAATTTTGAGTTTGCAATTGGGTTTTGCCATTATTCCATTAATTCATTTTGTGAGCGACAAATCGAAAATGAAGGGTTTTCACATTGGTAAAGTGACTCAAATAGCTTCTTGGATTGTCGCTAGCATAATCGTTGTATTGAATGCTAAATTGGTATTTGACGAAATAAAAGGATGGCTTGAAATTTCAGAAAATCCAATCGTGTTATGGTTTACGGTCGTTCCGATAGCTTTTGGATTCTTATTTTTATTGTTATATATTGTTTTTAAACCATTCATTTCAAAAACAAAAAGTGCGATATTAAATCATTCGCCACACAATATGAAATTGCATTTTTCTAAATCAGCCAGTTATGCGAAAAAGGATATCGCTATTTCTGTTGATTTTTCGGATGCGGATGAGGTTGCCTTGAACAGTGCTTTCGAATTAGGTGGAATGGAAGCCAATTATACGCTAATTCATGTAGTAGAAACAGTGGGAGCGATGGTATATGGTGAAAATATTGATGATCATGAAACATTGGTGGACGAAAAATTATTGGAAGAATACAAAGTGATGTTGACCGAAAAAGGCTTTAAAGTTGAAATACAATTGGGTTTTGGGAAACCAGATAAAGTAATCCCGGAACTCATTAATACAGGTAGTTTTGATATTTTGGTGATGGGAACTCACGGACATACCGGATTTAAAGATTTACTATTTGGTACGACTGTAGATAAATTACGTCACAAAATTTCCATTCCTTTGCTAATCGTTAAAAAATAATTTTTTCAGGAGCTTTTCCCGTTATTCGCTCTATTCCCGATCATAAAAACTACGGCAAAAAAGCCTTGTTTTTCTGAATGGGGAGATGCCGCTACTACCGGGGCTAAATAACCTGAAATCTAAAATCACTAATCTGCAATCAAAAATCACATGACCTTTTCCGAAGAAAATTATCTCAAAGCCATATACCATCTTACCGTAGTTTCAGATTCTGGGGTGAGTACCAATGCCATTGCTGAAATGATGGAAACTAAAGCTTCCTCTGTTACCGATATGTTGAAGAAATTGTCTGAAAAGGATTTGGTGAATTATAAAAAATACCAAGGAGTTTCATTAACCGATCAAGGAAAATTGGCCGCGAAGATGATTGTTAGAAAACACCGTCTTTGGGAAGTGTTTTTGGTAGAGAAATTAGATTTTTCCTGGGATGAGGTTCATGATATTGCCGAGCAATTAGAACACATAAAATCAGAAAAACTGATTAATAAATTAGATAATTTCTTGGGTAATCCAACCGAAGATCCGCATGGTGATCCCATTCCTAATGCCGCGGGACAAATTTTAAAAACAGAAAAACAATTGCTTTCCGAGTTATCCGAAAACCAAATCGGAATCTGTGTAGGAGTGAAAGATACCTCTCCGGAGTTTCTTAAATATTTAGACAAACAAGGGATTGCCTTGGGGTCTAAAATAGAAATTCTCAATCAAGAAAGTTTCGATTTGTCTTTCAAAATTATCGTAGACGGTAAAGAATTGACCATTTCGAATAAAATCGCAAGCAATCTTTTTGTGAAATTAAACTAATTAGAGGTTGTTAGGACAGTTTCGTTATTTTTTAAACCCAATTAATTTTCGGTATTTCTGTTCGCTTTCTTCCAAAGCAACTTCCAGTTCTTTATAGTAAGTGATGTCTTTAATATTGGCTACCGCAGCGATAATATAATTGTTTTCGTCTACGATAGGTCTTCCGCTTATGACAACTCTTTTTTTGGCACGAGTTTCTTGATCTTCGATTATCACTTCTACGTCATCAGTAGATTCACCTTTTAATGCTTTTTCCAATGGAAGATTTTGGATTGGGAAAACCGTTTTATTATCAGGATAATATAAATCATATTTAGCGGACCAATCCAGGGTTGTGGGCTCTTTAGGATTTTGTTTTACACCTATGATTTCTTCGGCCATATGGTTGGATAATACAATTTGTTTTTGGGTATCGGTAACAATAATGCCCTCACCAATATTCTCTAAAATTAGTTTTAATTTCATTTCATTAAGTCGCACCAATCTGTCGGCTTCTTTTTTCTCGTTTTCCAATCGTTTACTTTCAGAAATATCTTTGATAAACGCTATAAAGATGTACTTATCCATAATTTTGGCCGGTGAAACGGTCAATTCGATATCAAATTCAATATTTTTTTTGTTTAGGGCACTTATTTCCATGGTTTTGTTGATATAAGGACCTTCTCCGGTGGTAAGGAAATGTTCAAACCCTTTCTCATGGCTTTCTAAATATTGCTCTGGAATAATAAAATCTTTCATCTGTTTTCCCAAAACCTCTTGTGTTGACCATCCAAATATTTTTTCGGCCATAGGATTCCATCTCAGGATGTTTCCTTCTTCATTGATAACTATTAAGGCATCCGGTGCTTCATTAAAAATAGTTTGTAATTGTCCTTCACTTTCTTTTAATTTTTGTTCCGCAGCTTTACGTTCGGTTATGTCTCGCATAATCGATTTGTGCCCCGTTATCATATTTCCTTCCCTCAATTGAGTTACGGTTTGTTCAATCCATTTTTGATTTCTGGTTTTTGTAATAATAGGGAAGGAGTAGAGTGTTTCATCAATTTTATGTTTGAATTGATTCAAATAGAATTCGGCAACCCGATCTCTCCACTCTGGAGCAACAAGCTCATATATGTTTTCTCCAATTAATTCTTCCTGACTGTAACCGGTTAATTTTTTACATGCGGGATTGATATAGGTAAAGTTTCCTTTAGAATCGGTTGTGTGTAGTACATCACCAGTGTTTTCGACAATTTCACGATATTTTTCTTCGCTTTTTTGGAGTGTATTTACGGCTTCAGCCAATTGTGCTGTTCGTTCGGTTACTTTTTGTTCCAGTTCTTCATTGAGTTTCTTTATTTCATTTTCTGAATTTTTCCTTTCAGTGATGTCGTGTATTACTAATACTCCTCCGATAATCTCACCGGATGGTTTTTTTAATGGTCTGGATGTGGCTGTAACATAAATGCCATCCGGTTTTTTGAAATTCTGGATATAAATTTCAATATCATCGATTTCTTGGCCTTGCAATGATTTGATTAGTGGGAATTCATTAATGTCAAAAATAGTTTTTGTATCGGGTAAATAAAAACCGAACATTTCTGTCCATTTTTCTGCCGGTATATCCATGGGGCCAACTCCAATAATCCTTTCACTGGCCTCATTCCACATTATAAATTTTTTGTTTTCATCCACAACAATCAATCCGTCACCCATGTTTTGAATTACCGATTGCAAAAGGGTATTTTGTTGGTTCATGAGTTCTTTAGATTCTGCCACTTCGGTATTTCTTTTTTCGATTGTTTCCAACATATTATTTAGTCCCAATGAAAGGATGTTGATTTCATCTTTTCCATTGATATCCATTCGAATGGAATAATCTGCGGTTTCTTTTATTTTTTGAAGGACAGTCACTAATTTTCCCAAAGGTTTTGAGATGTATTTTTTGATCATCTGGGCAATTAAAAAAGCAAGACCGATACCAACCAATAACAGTACAATTCCGAGTCTCAAGACATCCATCTTAATTTTATTCAATTCTGATAATTCAAAACGGATACAGACATATCCCATGATCTCGTTTCCTTTTCTTATCTTGTTGTATACCATTAAATTATCTTTGGTAAATATTGAAGCTTTTTCATTTATCGTCGGAACTGTAAATTTAAATTTAGCATCTGCCCCTTCTTTAGTATAAGAAGCAAATACATTTTTGTCTTTATCAATTATCGAGGCATTAATAATATCATTTTGGACAGCTAATTCAGAAAGAATTTTCTCTCCTGCAGCATTGTCCAAAAATTCAAGGGCAGAAAAACTATTGTACCCAATAACTTGTGCAATGGCAACAGCACTTTTTGCTTTTCTGTCTTTGAAGCCTTTAATGTCTATCAATACAAAGGCTGTGATACAAAGGCCTAACACAAAGGCAGAAGTAAAAACCTGCATTAACACTAGTTTGTTTTTTATTGATATGTTTCGGAGATTGATCATATTGTTTTTATCTAAATATTAAAAATATTTTTGGTCACCTTATCTAATTTTTATCGTATAAGAATAGAATGTTGAAGTAGAACAGAGCTTACTTTGAGATTGGTCTCTTTTAACGCTTTTAAGTTTACTTCAAATTTTAATTTATTCTGGATTATTATAAAATTGATATGCGCTCCTTTTTTAGCATACCCATTATTTTCGGTAACGATTAAAACGGGTTTATTTGCAAATTTTGAAAGGATTGTCTTAAGTCCATAAGTGCAATCATAAGGAACAAATACAATATTGCAATGCTCTACATCACTCAAAAATTTATATTCCCGAATTTCTATATTTTTACTTTTATTAATGTTTAATAGCGGTCCGGTTATTGGGCTTTCTCCTAAAATCCCCACTTTTATTTTGTTCTTGTCCGTAATGGAATCCCAGTTAATGTAATTAATAAACGCATATAAAAATTTAGCTTTCAAATCATATTCTTCAACCTTAATTTGCTTTTGGGCAGTTGTTAGACTTACTCCCATTAGGCAGACTGTTATTACCAAAAAAAATATGTAATTTTTAAATTGATACATTTTGGATTAATGAAGTTTTCGATACTATGTGAATTGATTATTCTGCTTTTTTTGGTTTGAGTTGTAATTCTTGAATTCTGTCTGAATCAGTCGATTTTAAATTAAAATTTCCAAAAATTTATTTTTTCAATTACGACAAGTGCTAATAATTGCATTTAAAAGGAATGACAATTTATTTAGCAAAGAAACCGGTTAATTAAATGAGAGTTTTAGGTAACTTTCCTTAGTCGATAATTGAGATTTGTTTCTAAAATCTATTTGGTATGCTGTATTTGTGCAGTCAAACCAAAAGCGGTATCTTAAATATTTGAGTAATAAATAATTGTATAACTTATGTTTAAGCGAGTATTATAAAAATGTTTTCCAGTTACAAACCCAATAGCAAAGGGTGTTGTTTTAACTTAAAATAGGTTTAGAATTGTCAGTGTAAACGATTGATATTAAGTCTGTAATTGGTTGTGTTACTACGTAAATTTAGCCAAAAAAAATCAATTTTTATCTTCTCTTAAGAAAGATTTAATAGGATAATATTTTTAAATATTAATTTGAATACAAGAGAAAACAGGAGGCGTTATCCTAAAAAGAACCTCGAGAAAAAAGGATGTGAGTGCAAAGATTAATGACAACCACAGTCGTCACCACTGCCACAATTTTTATCTGATTTTTTCTTTTTAAAAAAGAATTTCTTGATTAAAAATGCAACAGCTATTCCAAGGGCTATAAAGGCTATAATTTCTTGAAACATGGTAATTTATTTTAAAATTTGATAGGCAATTAATGCCATGAGATAAGCGAAACCACTCATTAATATCAGTTGTCCTAAAGGCCATTTCCATGAATTGGTTTCTTTTCGTGTAATGGCAATGGTACTGGCACATTGCATCGCAAAAGCATAAAAAAGCAATAAGGAAATTCCAGATGCAAAGTTAAATATCTTTTTCCCGGTTACAGGATTGACTTCAGCGGCCATCTTATTCTTGATAGTGTCATCGTTACTGCTGTTACCAACACTGTAAATGGTTGCCAAAGTGCCCACAAAAACCTCTCTGGCAGCAAAAGAACTAATGATGGCGATGCCAATTTTCCAGTCATAACCTAAAGGTGAAATGACCGGTTCAATAGTTTTTCCCATGATTCCAATATAGGAATTTTCTAGTTTGAAGGCCGCAATTTTATTCTCGATTTCTATTTCAGATAAGGTATAGTTTATGGGATTCGTTCGAAATATTGTGTCGGCATTTTTGAATTTTTCTCCTGGACCATAGGAAGCCAAGAACCACAAAACAATCGATATGGCCAAGATAATTTTTCCGGCACCAAAAACGAAAGCCTTGGTTTTTTCCACCACATTGATGGCTACGTTTTTAAACATAGGTAATTTATAGTTGGGCATTTCGACCACAAAAAATGTTTTCCCTTTAATCTTCAGAATTTTATTCAAAATATAAGCAGATAATATCGCCATTCCAAAACCCAAAAGATACAGCAACATCAAAGTCAATCCTTGTAAATTCAGAATTCCTAAAACACGTTTGTCTGGTATAACCAATGCAATGATAATCGCATACACAGGAAGTCTGGCAGAGCAAGTGGTAAACGGCGTCACGAGAATGGTAATCAATCTTTCCTTCCAGCTTTCGATATTTCGTGTTGCCATAATCGCCGGGATGGCGCAGGCTGTTCCTGAAATTAAGGGTACCACACTTTTTCCGGACAAGCCAAATTTTCGCATGATTTTATCCATTAAGAAAACGACCCTACTCATATATCCGCTTTCTTCCAAAATGGAAATGAATAAAAACAAAAAGGCAATTTGAGGAATGAAAATCAAGATTCCACCTATTCCGGGGATAATTCCTTGTGAAATCAAATCGGTCAATACTCCTTTGGGAAGCGTTTCATTGGCCAACGTACTTAACGACGCAAAAGAGCTGTCTATCAAATCCATCGGTATTTGCGACCATTCGAAAATCGACTGGAAAATAACAAATAAAATCATGAAGAATATGAAGTATCCCCAAATTTTATGCGTTAGAACTCGATCTAGTTTGCTGCGAAAATCCTTGGCAATCGAAGTGTCAACGGTAAGTCCTTCTTTGAGCACATCATTAATGAATTGATAACGTTTGATGGTTTCTTTTTGCTGCAAACGCTTTAAGTCGGAATGTGATTTGGTAAACGAACTTCGAATTTCTTTACGTTCTAAATTCAAGAAATTGACATCCTGTGTGATTACCAACCACAATTTGTATAATAATTGATTGGGGAATGCTTTGCGAAGACTGTCAAAATATTCCGGATCAATTATAGAAGCATTCAAGCACGGTTCACTTGAAATGGTTTTATAGGTAACAATTAATTTTTTTAGTTCTTCAATACCAAAACCTTTTCGGGAACTGACTAAGGCAATCTTGGTTTTTAGTTTTTCTTCCAGATAGGGAATGTTCAAGGAAATTCCTTTGTGTTCCATTCTATCGGCCATATTAATGACTAAAATAGTTGGAATTTCTAAATCTTTGATTTGAGTAAAAAGTAATAAATTACGTTTTAGGTTTTCCACATCAGTAACCACAAGTGCTACATCGGGATATAATTTGTCGTTTTTATTCAGTAACAGTTCAATCACCACATTTTCATCAATCGAACTGGCATTCAGACTATATGTACCCGGTAAATCCAATATGTTGGCTTTGGCATTATTGGGTAGTTTGCAAAAACCAATCTTTTTTTCAACGGTAATTCCAGGATAATTCCCCACTTGTTGGTTCAGTCCGGTCAATTGATTAAAAACCGAAGTTTTCCCTACATTGGGATTTCCAATTAAAGCAACATTGATATTCTGATTGATCATTAGAGTTTGATTTGGATAAGTTCAACTTCAATCTCTTGGGCAGTTTCTACACGAATGGCTAAATGAGAACCGTTAATATCCAAATATAAGGGATCTCCAAATGGAGCAATTTGGAGCAATTCGACTGTGTTTCCCGGCAAACAACCCATTTCAAGTAGTTTTAAAGGAATAATTTCAATATCAAAATCTTTGATAATGGCTTTTTCGCCTTTCTTGAGTGAATTTATTGTGGTTCGCAAGTCTTATTTAGATTGAATTAAGATTGCAAAAATACATATATATTACTAAAAATGAATGATAAATATCATTTTTGTATCGTTTAAATAGGACCTGTAGTATCTTAATAGTAATGGCTGAGTTGAATTTCTAAAATTATTCGTTACTCAAGAAATTAATGTCTTCAATCAGTTGGGTGATTTCTTCTTTCTTGGTACCATCATAAAAACCGCGAACGCGTCTTTTGGCATCGACCAAAACAAAGTTTTCAGTATGTACCATATCGTATAATTGGTCTGGTCTTCCCAATTTGACAGCCAAATACGATTTTCTCGCCATGGTATAAATTTTCCTTTTGTCTCCCGTTACCAAGTTCCATTTGGCATCGTTTACTCCGTGTTTTATGGCATAGGCTTTTAAAGCTGGTACACTGTCCGTTTCTGGAAAAACGGTATGCGATAGCAACATCACTTTGGGATTATTCGCAATGGCTTTTTGCACATCGAATAAATTTGCCGTCATTTTTGGGCAAATGGAACCACAAGTCGTGAAGAAAAAATCGGCTACGTATATTTTACCTTCGTAATCTTTTTGGGTGATGGTTTTTCCGTTTTGGTTTACAAATGAGAAATCAGCAATAGTATGATATTTACTGATGAATTGTATTGTAGTGTCCACCAATTCTGGATTGACATCAGCAGGATTATAGATGGGCAAACTTTTACTGGGTTTAAGCGCACCGTAGAATAAATATAAAGTAACGCAGGAGAATATCAGGAAAATACCAATAAAAATTCGGTATTTTTTAAAAATAGCTTTCATCAATTTTTTTTGCAAAAATACAAAACAACAACCGAAAATGCTGTTAATTTATTTGATTAAAATATTGGTTTTTTTCCGGTTTTGTCTTAGCGAACGGTTGACCATATACAATCCGAAAAGTGTAACAGCACCACCCAAAGCTATCGAAAGGCTAAGTGACTCTCCAAATATTGCAGCACCCAGCAACACGGCCACAATAGGGTTCATGTATGCATAAATGCTGCTCACTTCGCTAGGGAGATGTTGCAATGAATAGATGAATATACTAAACGTGATCAGCGAACCCACGATGACCAAATAGGCTATGGCATACCATGTATTGGCGGGGATTTCACTTAAACTAACAGAAATTCCCGTGGCGCCATTGTAGGCAAATAACAGAATACTGGAAATAAACATTTGCAATCCCAAACTGAAATAGGGATTAAAAGAAGCCGCTTTTTTCTTGGTGTACAAGGTGCCGAAAGCCCAAGTGATGGTTGCCACAACCGACAGGAAGATACCTAGCCTGAAATCGGGAATCAGGAAATCGCCCAGATGTTCATAGAAAATGACGCAGACTCCTCCAAAACTAACCATGAGTCCAATCACGGCCAATCGGGCTATTTTTTCTCCCCTGAAAAAAGAGATGATGACAATCCAAATGGGGAAAATGGCGGCAATAATAGCTCCGAGTCCGCTACTGATGTATTTGACACCGGCGGTGCTCAAACCATTGCTTAAGGTAAAATTCAGGATGGCCAAAATCACGATGGTTTTCCACTGCTTGCCTTTAGGCCAGGGCGCTTTTATCAATAAGAAAAAGCCAATGTAAAGCAACCCGCTGATGAATTGTCTGATAGCTGCCATTTGAATTCCGGGGATATACCGCACCCCTTCTTTGGAGGCAATCCATGTGGTTCCCCAAAAAAAACCTACCCAAATCAAAGCTAAAATTGGCAAACCTATCGCGTTTATTTTAGTCAAAAAAGCATTTTTTATTTTGGTTTTCACGTGTAAATCTTTTGGTAAATTTTAGACCAAATATATCCTAAAGTTTATTACTAAATGTAGTCTACCCAATAAGAAATATTCATTTCTAGATTTTTTATAAAGTTAGAATCAAAAGGAAGTATTTTTGCTTGAATTTTCCATGAGATTTTCTTGTATTATTGAAGCCAAAAAATAAATTTGTATTTTTATTGCGATATATTTCTTATATTTTTGAAAAAATAAATTAAATTTATTGTCATTATTTTAATTTTTAGATTAAATATTGATTTTTTAGTTCATTCAGACCAGTTAGAATCTCATTCAAAGTATAAAAATAAATTCGTTCTATTGATTACTTCAATTCGCGATAAATGATTAAGATGCAAAAAACTTGGAGTATAAAAAATAGCACTAATGGAAATTTTAAGCCATTATGGATTTCTTTCGTAATATTATTGATTGGATTAATTGTAACATTTACCATATCTAATTATTTCAAACTTGAAGAGGAAGCACGTCCACAGAAGGAGTTTACTTTAGTTTGTAATGAAATTAAATCAAAAATAATTACAAGAATTGATTTACAAGCACAGTTCTTACATAGTGGTGCGTCTTTTTTTGAAGCCTCTAACACCGTTTCCAGAAAAGAATGGAAGATTTTTAATAAATTTTCCAGATTGGACGAAAATTTCATTGGAGTTCAAGGGTTTGGTTATGCAGCCATAGTTGAAAAAGAACAACTTAAAGATCACATCGCCACTATTAGAAAAGAAGGATTTCCTGAATATACGATTTTCCCCTCAGGCGAAAGAGAGATATACACGTCTATTCTATATCTTGAACCCTTTGATCAAAAAAATTCATATGCCATTGGTTTTGACATGTTTTCTGAGAAAGTAAGACGTGCAGCCATGGAAAAAGCCAGAGACTATAATATTCCATCGCTTTCTGGGAAAATATATCTGCTCAGGAAAACACAAAAAAACGTACAGGCTGCCTCAATAATGTATCTTCCCGTATACAAAAACGGACCAATTAATACAATTGCCGAGCGTAGAGCAGCTATAATAGGTTGGGTTTATATTCCTTTTCGGATAGACGATTTGATGCAAAGCATTTTATCGGGTTCGAACTTAATTAGTAGAACAGATATTCGTTTACAAATTTATGATGATAACACTCTTTCGCCAAAAACACTATTGTTTGATAGTTATAAAAACAGACAAATAAGTAAAGAAAAATCAGACACTAGAAAACGTACCCTTCCTTTTTTGTTCAATAAAAAAAAATGGACACTAATATTTTCAGAACCGTCCAAAAATGGATTCTTCCATTCTTTCAAAACCCTTGTCACTTTCTTCGTTGGCTTAACCATAAGTCTATTGTTATTTGCTTTAACTTTCTCCTTACTTATTACTAAAGAGCGTGCTAAACAAATTGCAAAAAAATTAACCTTAGACTTGGAGAATAAAAATCAGGAATATGAAAAAATCAACCTTAAACTTAATACAAATAATAACCAGCTAATTTTATCTAAGGAAAAATTAAAAGAGACAAATGATAAATTGCAAAAAGCATTAGTTAAAGCGGAAGAAAGCGATCAATTAAAATCAGCTTTTCTTGCAAATATGAGCCACGAAATTAGAACTCCTATGAACGGGATATTAGGCTTTACGGAATTATTAAAAGAAGTCAATCTTAACTCTGATGATCGCAATAGTTATATTGAAATAATCGAAAAAAGTGGAAATCGGTTACTGAATATTATTAATGACATTATTGATATTTCAAAAATTGAAGCTGGACAAATGCTAGCTGTTCCTTCAATTACTGACGTTGATGAGCAAATGCAATACATATTGACTTTTTTTAAACCTGAAACTAACGACAAAGGCATCGATCTTTGTCTGGATAAAACGTTACCGGAGAAAAAAACATTAATTAGAACCGATAGAGAAAAATTATACGCTATTCTTATTAATTTAGTGAAAAATGCCATTAAATACACTTCTAATGGAACCATAGAATTTGGATATCATATAAAAGGAGATTATCTTGAGTTTTTTGTAAAAGATACTGGAATTGGAATTTCAAAACACCGCCAGAAAGCCATATTTGAACGTTTTGTTCAGGCAGATTTCAATGATAAGATGGCCCGTCAAGGTGCTGGATTAGGCTTATCTATTGCAAAATCATATGTAGAATTGCTTGGCGGTAAAATTTGGGTTGAAAGTGAACTCAATAAAGGCTCTGTTTTTTATTTTACACTTCCCTATATTAATAATCTTGATAAAAATGATATTGTAAGTAACAGTCTGTTGGTAAATCAAGAGCCATGTGAAGTGAAAAACCTAAAAATACTAATAACCGAAGATGATAATATTTCTAGACTGCTAATTTCAAAAGCGGTTCAACCTTTTAGTAAAGAAATTCTAAAGGCGAAAAATGGTCTAAATGCAGTTGAGATCTGCAGAGACAATCCAGACCTGGATTTAATTTTGATGGATATTCAAATGCCAATTATGAATGGCTACGAGGCTACAAAAGAAATTAGAAAATTCAATACAGATGTAGTTATTTTGGCTCAAACTGCTTTTGCTCTAGAAGGTGATAAAGAAAAAACTATTGAAGCAGGTTGCAATGGTTATATTTCAAAGCCAATTAATAAAGTAGAATTGTCAAGATTAATACAATTCCATTTTGGACAAAAAAGAATAGTTAAACAAGATCAATAGGTATTAAGTACGCTTCAATTTTTGGCTCTCTCCTTACAAATCAGTTTTTGTAAACGTATAATTCAATTTTTGTATCAAGGTATCACTCAAAATGGTCTTTCCAACAGAGATCTTCTCTTGATTGAATGAAGGCGGAACCAGATTTTGTTCCAATGCTTTTTGGGTGTAATACTCTTTCCGTGAAGGATGAAAAGGAGTCACCGCATTGAAAGTTATATTCCAAGTGTTGGTTTCCAATATTTTGAGGATAATACCAATGCAATCCTCCATATGAATCAAATTGATAGGTGCTTCGGGATTGGGTACATTTTCCTTTCCAGCTAGAAATCGAGCGGGATTTCTGTCAGGGCCTATCAATCCTCCAAAACGCAATATCGTAGTTTTAAAATCACTGTTGGCAAGTAACATGTGTTCGATTTCGAGTAATTGTTTGCCACTTTCGGTTACGGGAATCGCAATGGTGTTTTCGTCAATTACCGCATTGGCTTCACCATACACGGCGGTCGAACTGATGAATAATACGTTCTCGATAGTAGATTGCTGTATAAACGGCAACAGATTGTTTATTTTTTTGACAAACGAATTGTTATGGGCGTCGGAGTAGTCTTTGTTTTTTCCTCTCAATTTAGGCGGTATCGCAATAATCAAAGTTTCGCTTCCGGCCAAAAAATTCCGGAAAGTATCGGGAACACTTTCACTATCCAATGCCAATTGGAAAGCCTGAATTCCTGCTTTTTCAAGAATTGAAAGTTTGTCAACGGAAGTCGTAGAACCTTTTATGGTAAATCCTTTTTTGACTAAGGCTTGCGCCAAAGGCAATCCCAACCAACCACAACCTAAAATACTAATTTGTTTCATCATCAACTAAAATTGAGAGTACAAAAGTAGTATAAAAGGATAGAATTTTGGGTGGTTTTTTCAAGAGGAATGATTTTTCGTAATGCTCTATTTAATTTGAAAGCTATCCGATATTATTGGAGCCACTATTCTTTTTTGAACTTTTTTTATAGGTTGTTGCTTCAATTCTGAAACTTTCACCGGTGTCAAAGGAGCTATAATTTTTTTTTGAGTTTTTTTAATAGGTTGTTGAGACATGCCTGGCAGTTTTACCGGAGTATCAATTTCTTTTGGAATAGTTTGATTAGGCTGTTGCATCATTTCCGAATCTGCCACCACTTTAGGAGTGGGGCGTATTCTTTCTTTAAGGACTACCGCATCATTCAATACAAAAGGGGTAGGCATCATCCAAGAAGCTCTTGGTGTCATTTTGAATAAAGGATTGGACAGCAAATCGAAAGAACTTTCCAGTAGTTGCATATCAAGTACCGCCGATTTGTCGATGATAAATTGCATTTCGAGTGGTTCGTTGTCGACAACATAATAGCTTAGGATTTTCTTTCCGTTACGAATCATTTTATCTCCTTTTTGTTCCAATTGTTTCGCGCCATTGGCAGTAAAATGGTAAAAGCTTATTTTTTCATTGGCAAAAATATCATAGCGATTTACTTTTCGATTTGGACTGATTTTAATTTTAAGGTAACGCAGCTTGCCGATTACGCTATCTTTTAAAAATTCGATGGTGGGTTGCGCCAATTCTTTTACGGGTGTTTCTGTAGCATAGGTAAATTGAGTGTCGTATTTGCTGAACAAAGGCGTGTCTTCCCAAGCTGTCGCTTCTTTTGGGTTTTCTCCCAAATGGTTTTTCGTCCATTCATCCAAATTTTTGTCATAGGTAATCCAATGTGCTTTATGGGTGTCGAGATTGTACATGTAAATCAAGCTATTGGATTTGGCTTTGCCTGATTCATAACCGGATTCATAATGCGCTTTGGTAAAAAATCCTATGGAAAGGATGAAAAAGAGTATCGACCATAACCCTTTTTTGGCGAAAGCACCAAAAACTGGTAATAATAAACCAAAGGTTAAAACTGTGAGCATGGCACTGCCAAACAAAATTTTTAATCCCAAACCGATAGGAAACATTGGAATGAATGGCGCAATAATAAGTAAAGCGGGGATACTCAATAACAGATTGAATGTTTTGTTCGATTTTTGAAAAATAACAAACCACCCAAATTGCAATAAACCAAAGTATACCGGTATAATCAAGAATGTAGCTCCTTTCAAGGTAAATGCCAGAATGCCGTTGATTACAATCCAGAAAAAAAGTGGAATTACATAATGGTTTAACGTGACTTTTTTATCCGAAAATCGATTGTAGAAGGCAAAACTTATGGCTAAGGCCAAAAAAGTAAATGCCGCAATGTAGGCATGTCCGTTGTAGGTAAAACCATTGAGCAAATCATTGTATTGCGGATAAATCTGTAATAGAATTTTCCAACCCAAAAAAGTAATTATACCTGTAAGAAACAAAGCGCTCAAAAAGGGAACAAATCCTTTGATGATTTCACGCAATGACAAAAGATGTTTGGCTCTTCCTAAAAATAATAGAAACACAAAAATCCCCAATGCAGTTAAAATTAAAGGAACAATCCAGTCAAAAGGATAATGAATTAAAACAAACGGAATATTGAAATAGACTTCTTCTTTTGTCGTTTGTTTGGTGTTCAAATTAGCATTTCCAAAATAGTTCAGTAATGGCATCAAGTAGGTTCCTTGATGTGCCAAAGTATTTTTATCCAGATGATTTGGGGTGTCTTGTGCTGTATGGTAATTATAATGGTCATCAATAAAAGCAAAATTATAGCCCTGAATATTGCCTTTTTCTCTAAAAACGGTCAAATCGGTATCATTGGGTAGCATTTTATAGACGCTGTACATTAATGAATTGGCCACGGGAAAGGTTACTCCGGCGGAGGCAAAATGATTGACTAAGTCGGCATTCCCTTGATTGGTCTCCATCAACATATAACTCGGTCCAGAAGAACCCCGTGCTTCAAAATTTAGGACAACGCCAACTTCTTTTGTCCATTGATGTTGAGTGACAAATAAGGCAGCACCGTTCAATCCTAATTCTTCGGCATCCGAAAAGAGAATGATGATGTCATTTTTATGGGGTGTTTTATTGTATAGAAAAGCACGAACACTTTCCAGTATGGTCGCTACTCCTGAACCGGCATCGCTGGCACCAAATGAGGCAGAATGCGGTGCACTGTCGTAATGGGAAAGCAACAATAAAGCTTTTGAGTTTTGACTTCCTTTTATTCGAGCTAAAATATTTTTGGATTTTACTAAATTCCCCCAATCCGTTAAGGTGTATCCTTCCTGTACAGCCGTTTCCAATCCTAATTTGCGGAGTTCTTCTTGAAGATATTCAGCCACTTTTTTATGATTTTTCGAACCGACATAATGGGGTTGTTGCGCAATGGCTTCGACCTGAGAAAAAGCTCTTTTGGTCGAGAATTCGGCAAGTGGACCTTCCTCGGCAGATGTCCAATGAGGCATTAGGCTAAGGTAAATTAATCCTAGCGTGGCTATGATTATCAGAACGGCAAAAATGGATGAATACTCTTTTTTCATTGTAGGTAAATTGGGGTTGTGGTATTAATTATCTTTTTTGACTAACATATAAAAATCATTGTCCAAGGGTAGGTAACCTTGGTCGTACAGGAAATAGTAGGTATTTCCCGTTTTAGTCTGTAAAATATTGGTAAAAAAACCAAAGTCAAAACCCTTGCTGAGCATTTTAGTTCGGGTGGTTTTAGATTTTCCTTCGGTATTGAGTTCGGTAAGAATGCGGTAATTTTTGCGCAACTTGTTGTTGATGTTGCGCATGTAATTGGTGCTGTCCTTATTTATTTTGTTGTTATAGGCATTTCGGCAGCTGTCACTACAAAATTTCTTGTCTTCGCGACCTACAATTTTTTCGCCGCATTCTAAACACGTCTTCATTGTTTCAGTTTTTTAATTTGGTACAAATCGGTTCTACGGTCTTTAAGAATTTTGACACTTCCGTGTTCGTGTAATTCTTTCAATAAATCTAAATCGACATCTACAATTAAAGTCATTTCGGTGTTTGGCGTTGTTTCGGCTTTGATTCCGTTACTTGGAAAAGCAAAATCCGACGGGGTGAAAACAGCGGTTTGCGCATATTGAATATCCATGTTGTTTACTTTGGGTAAATTCCCCACGCAACCGGCAATGGCAACATAACATTCGTTTTCTATCGCTCTTGCTTGCGCACAATGTTTTACTCGCGTGTACCCGTTTTGGGTATCAGTGAGGAAAGGAACGAATAGAATATTCATACCTTCATCACACATTAATCGAGATAATTCGGGAAATTCAACATCATAACAGATCATAATGCCTATTTTTCCACAGTCGGTATCAAAAGTTTGAATTTTATTCCCTCCAGTGATTCCCCAATGGAATACTTCATTGGGCGTGATGTGTATTTTGGTGTACATTTCATAAGTACCGTCTCTTTTGCACAAAAATCCGGCATTGTATAAGGTGCCGTCTATCAAATGGGGCATACTTCCGGTAATAATATTGATGTTGTAGGATATGGCGAATTCTTGGAAACGCTTGCGGATGGGTTTGGCATATTTGGCCAGTTCCCGTATTGCATCGGCTTCTGATAAATGGTTGTAATCGGCCATTAGCGGAGCAATAAATAATTCCGGAAAAACAGCAAAATCACTGCCGTAACCGGAAACCGCATCGATGAAAAATTCCGATTGCTCGAACAGGGCCTCTAAGTCTTTCAGTGGACGCATCTGCCATTGAATTAATCCCAATCGGATGATGCTTTTTTCAAGGTTTATAATTTTCGGACTTTCGTCGTAATAAATATTATTCCATTCCAATAGAACGGCAAACTCTTTCGACTTTTTATCCCCTTCGAGATAATTTTTCATGATTCGCATCACGTGAAAATCATTACTCAGTTGGAATGAAAGTACGGGATCGTGAATTTCTTTACGTTTAACTTTATCGATATAGGCTTTTGGCGTGAGTTCTTGGGCATATTTTCCGTAATTTGGAATTCGTCCGGCAAATACAATTGATTTTAAATTCAGCTGTTCGCAAATTTCTTTTCGTGCATCATACATACGACGGCCTAGACGTAGGCCTCTATATTTGGGGTCAACAAAAACATCAATTCCATATAAAACATCTCCTTTTGGGCTATGTGTAGAGAAAGTATAGTTTCCCGTTATTTTGGCATAATCATGATTTTTGTCCACTAAATCTTCCTTAACAATTAAGGATAATGCTGAGCCTACCACTACGTCATCGACCAAAATTACAAGCTGTCCTTCGGGGAATATCTGCAATAGTTTTTTAATATCTTCTTCTCTCCAATAGGAGTTTACCATTTCAGGATAGGCTACTATCATAGAACTTTTCAGTTCCTTATAATCTTCTATTCTTAGATTTCGTAATTCGACTTTATTAATTTCAGCTTGCATAAAATGATTTTGATTTTCAGCAAGGTAGTTAAAATATTATCCACTTACAAACGGTTACAAATAGTTACAACCGAAAGTAATTGATTACTAACCGAATATTAGGGTGTGGCTGTCGCAACTTTGCCTTGTCGAAATGAAACAAAGCCTTTATAAAAGCAATGTCAATTTCAAAAAATAATTCATATATACTAACAATTTAATTTTTACACGCCATGAATGCATTAAGAAACAAAGTACAGTTAATCGGTCATGTAGGGAATGATCCAGAAATCAAAACCTTTGACGGAGGGAAAAAATTAGCCAATTTTACATTAGCAACCAATGAAAGTTACAAAAATGACAAAGGGGAAAAAGTAGAAGAAACCCAATGGCATAAATTGGTTGCCTGGGGGAAAACGGCTGAAATCATAGAAAAATACGTTACGAAAGGAAAAGAAATTGCAATAGAAGGCAAACTAACGCATAGAAGCTATGAAGACAAGAATGGTGAAAAACGCTATATCACCGAAGTGGTGGTCAATGATGTTTTACTCTTAGGGAAGTAGTTCACTCCTGCATTAAAAAAGTCGCAATGCTTACTCTCATTTTCTGAGATTAAGCATTGCGACTTTATTTTTTGGGATACGGTTGTATTATTCTTTTTTGTCTAAATCAAATCGGGGACAGCGTTTGCAACGGTGTTTTTCTCCTTTTTTATAACTTTCACAACATTTGGACTTGAGCTTTTTTTTAGAGCCCTTTTTGTCGGATTTGTCCTTTTTAGAGTCCTTATTTTTATCTTTTTTGCTCAATTTTCAAAAAATTAAAATGACATTGATACAGCCAATTTTAAATAAATTATTAGGAGATAATGGAAATGTTATGCAGTTGGGGTGTTGTTTGCAAGTTGATGGATGTCTCTGTCAAACAGATACAATCCTCCTTTGTCATCTCCGATGAGATTAATTTTGTCTAAAATTAATTTGGCTTGAGCCTCTTCCTCAATTTGTTCGGCGACATACCATTGTAAAAAATTATGGGTGGCATAATCTTTTTCACCAAGGGAAATATGTACCAATTCGTTGATTGCATTCGATACAAAGACTTCATGGTTGTAGAGTTCCTCAAACATTTCCTGAAATGAGGAATAGTTCGTTTTTGGGGCTTTTAATTCACTGACTTTCGCATGTCCTCCGCGTTCGTTTATGTAGCGAACCAATTTGAGCATGTGTTGCCGTTCTTCATCTGATTGCACATACATGAATTTAGAAATTCCTTCCAAACCGTGTGTTTCGGCCCAAGAAGCCATAGACAAATAGGCTTGGGATGATTCTGCTTCGATGCGAATCTGTTCATTTAGTTCTTTTTCTATGTTTTTTGATAGCATGGCAGTACGTTTTTAGTAAAGTTACAAAAAAGGGAACACTATTGATTCATTAACTCCTGAAAAAAAGAATATAAATTGTCTTAAATAAAATCCATTCATTAATCTATTTTGAAAGAGTATCAATATGAATATCCTGTTTTTACTCTTTTTTTATAAGTAATCGTTTTTCAAAATATTTTTAAGGACAACAGTCAGGACAGGAATAAAGTCTGACTCGTGCAATTGAGGTGAAGTTAACTTTTGAATTGCATTTCAGTTTCAAAAATACGTGTAAAATGTAGCTGGAATGTTTTTGTAAATCTTTTTCAGGACGGGTAAATTTTTTAATAAAAAAAGCCCTAATAGGAAGGAATCCTATTAGGGCTTTTGTTTATTAAGAATAAATTATTTTATGGTAAAAGTAACTTTTCGCACTAATTTTCTAGCAAGTTTCGAATCTTTATCAACAGAATTGTCTTCCCCAGCTGCAATTACATTTAATCTTGATGCGTCAACTCCGGCTTTTACTAATATGCTTTTTATTTTATTAGCTCTAGCATTAGATAATTTATCGTTGTATTCAGCTCTACCTATTTCGTCGGCATGACCAGTAATGTCAACTGAAGCGTTAGGATTTTTTCTTAAGTAAGTCAAGATAAAATCAATTCCATCTGTAGAAACATCAGTTGGTGTAGATTTATTAAAATCAAAATAAGCAGCAACATAACCACCATTGATTAAACTTTTAATAAATTCGTTATTGTCTAACATAGGAGATTTATCAGTTTTACTAGTGTAATTTTTTAGTAAATAAGCTTCTATGTCATCAGGAACATTATTGTTATTATGATCAATTGATTTTCCTTTAGTACTAACCATGGCGCCCGCAGCAGAGTTTGGCTCTTGATCTAAATAATCAGCTACACCATCATTGTCTGTGTCAATCATATTAGTTTCGATAGCAGAAAGTCTGCTTTCTATACTGTTTAATCTATCTTCATTAACAAATGCCCAGTCAGCATGTTTAGCGCTTTTTCCTAAGTAAACAGTTAAACCAACAGTACCATTGAAAAGAATTCCTTGAAATCCTTGATGAGGACGAGTACTTGCACCATCAAAAGCAGCATCTTGAGCAGCATTAAGAATGGTGGTGAAATCACCTGTTAAAGCAATTCTGTTAGATAATTTGATTTGACCAGTTACACCTGCCATGAAATTACCCATTCTGTCTTTTACATATGTAGGATCTTTTCTTTCCAACAAAGATAAACCAAAACCTGCATGACCCAATAAACCGATAGAATGTGTCCATGTTTCGAAACTCATTATTCTCCCTAAGTTTGCAACTCCTTGTAGGTCTATTCTATAGTACTTCGTGTCAAAATCAATAGAATTTTTTTGTCCTTGAAAACTGTTGTAACCAAAGTCAGTCTTCAAACCAAATTTATTATTAAACATGTATCTAACTCCAAGGTCAACAACATATGGGCTTGGTGTTGAAGTATAATAACCAGGTGTCATTGGTCTTTGTGGTTTGTTAACGCCACCAGCTAATTCAACAGACCACTTATTGTAGTCATTGTAGTCCATTGTGTTTTCAGTCCCTGTTTGAGCACTTAATGTTGTGAATGCAGCAGCAAAAACTAACGTTAGTATGAGTTTTTTCATTATTTACTTGTTTAAAATTTTATGCGAAATTACAACATAATTGTTTATTAAATTTTTAAACAGTAAATTATATAAGGATTTCCAATTTTTGTGTAAATCTGTAGATTTTTTTTAGTTATTCATAGATTAAATTAAGACTTGGTAAGTATATTTAAGATATTTCTTAATTAAAAACCGTTTGAAATAATCATTTTGGAGATTAAATTTGTAAAAATGTGTACAAAAAAGGGTAATTACAACTTTTGATATTTGGAATATTCTGGTTATTTTAAAAATTTCAAAACTTCTGTAATTTTTTCAAAAGCACTAAAGTTTTCATGTTCCACTTTATGGTCAATTTTTTCATGTGCCCAGGTGGTGTGAAACGGAATATGAACGGCGTGTCCGCCAATGTTTAATACGGGTAAAACATCTGATTTTAGAGAATTTCCAATCATGAAAAATTCGGAAGGCTGAATCTCCAAACGTTTAATCAAATCCAGATAATCCTGTTCTTGTTTGTCCGACATCACCTCGATGTGATGGAAATATTTTCCTAATCCTGAATTGTGTAATTTTCGTCTTTGATCCAGTAAATCGCCTTTGGTGGCGACTACCAGTTTATATTTTCCATATAAAGCCTCCAGAGTTTCTTCAACACCATCCAAGAGAACTATTGGTTTGTCTAATAATTCTTTTCCGTACTGTACAATCTTTTCGATAACTTCAATAGGAATGGTATTGTTCGAAATGGTCATTGCCGCTTCAATCATTGAAAGAATATAAGCTTTTATTCCGTAGCCGTATATTTTCAGATTACCGATTTCTGTTTTAAAAAGTTCTTGAGAAATCCTTTGGTAGGTAAGGTAATCACTCATTAATTCACAAAACTTTTCTTCTGTTTCCAGAAAATAAGTTTCGTTAACAAAAAGCGTATCATCGGCATCGAAAGCAATTACTTTTAAGGACATGGTTTTTATTTTTTATTGCAAATTCGTAATTTATTTTCTTTTAAAGAAATCATTTCCTTTTATAAAAAGAAAAAGAGGCCAAACAAGCCTCTTTATATTGTATTTTAGGAAGAGAAATTAACTTTTTTCGTAAGGAAAATTACGTCCCACTTTTCTCATCATATGTTCCATCATCGCTTTTGGAGAACTCATTACATCTTCATTCATTTGTTTGTAAAAACGCCAAAGTAAATCACCATCTTTTGCATTATAGATGTTCATAGTCAAGTCAGAAGTGGCTACTTTTCCCGTACCAAATCCAATTAATAAGCTCTTTACTATGGCTCCACCTTCACTACCGGTTTTTTCATAAGCATAGGTACATTTAATAACGGCATCCACACCAAGGATTTTTGCTAAAGCATCGGGAGTCAGTTCATCTAAATTTTCAAAACTTCCATTTTGTTTTAATAGAATGTTTGTTTTTTCTGGGTCTTGAATAGAAACAGAATAATCAGATGATTTTCTTAATAAATACGTGTACAAACCTGATTGTAAACTAAGACCCGATTTTTTCTCTTCTTGGGTATTAAGATCCGCATCAAAGTTTTTAGGCAGCCTTTTGTATGAGATGGTTGACTTAAAAGGCAATACCGCTATTGTTTTGTGTGCAGAAATCTCTTCTTTTAATTTTGGAGATTCAAAAATTTGTTTGTTTTGCGCTTGAAATATTGCGCTTGACAGAATGCAGGCAAATAAAATAATTTTTTTCATTTTTTTACTTTTATAAGATAATTAATACGGCGTCAAATGTATTAATTTTCTTAAATGAAAAAATTATTTTTACTATTTTTTTTCTAAAAACATGTCAGTATATGAACACAAAAATAATTGTATTAATGGATGCGTTATTTTAAACTTTTAAAATCCATTATTACTTTATTATAAAAAGTGATTCGTATTCCCAACAGTAAAATTAAACCTCCAAGAATCATTTGAAAGGTTATTTTCTCGTCTAAAAATAACCATGCAAAAATCGTTGCTAAAACTGCTTGACCCAATAAGCTCAAAGTAACACGTGTCGCACGCATATTTTGCATAGCATAACTGATAAGCAACCAAGCTGTCAACTGACAAATGGCCCCTTGAACGAATAAAACGAGCCAAGCTGTATTTGAAAAACCAGTAAAATTTTCAGCTGTTATTCCACAAACCAAACCTAAAAAAAGACTCGAAGAAAGTAAAACAATACTCATAAAGGAAAGTACATCAACTTGAGATAAAATCGTTTTACTGATTAATAGGTATGCGGCATACAAGATTCCGGATAATACAGCCAGAATAAAAGCTAAATCGAAGTTGAGTTGGGTGAAAATTTCAAAACCTACCAAGGTTATCATGCCGAGGAGTGCTACAGTGGTTCCAATCCAAAAATTAGCCGAAGGTTTGTTTTTCAAAAGAAAAAAAGACCCCATTCCAACCCAAACCGGTGATAAGTTAGCCAATAAAGTGGCTTGCGTAGCACTCGATTTTTGAATGGCAATATTCCAAATAGCGATGTCTATGGCAAATACAATTCCGCATACAATTGCCAGAAATAGAATTTTAGTTTTTGGCAATTGGAATTTTTTGGTAAAAAGTACATAAGGCAGTAATAGTACTGCCGCTATAAACATTCTATAAAATGCTGAAATCAAACTGCTTGTTAACTGAAGTTTAACCAAAATAGGAAAGATGGAAATACATAGTATTCCAAGTGCTAAAGCCAATTTGGAATTGAATGCATTCATTGATTTTTGTTTTACCGCAAATTCGCAAATTTTTTGTTATCAGTTGAAATCTGCGAATCTGCGGTTAATATTCTTAATTTATCGTTTCGCCATTCGCAACGCCATCAGCATCCGGATTCACGAAAACCAGTTTTCCTTCGGCATTGTTGGTCATTAAAATCATTCCTTGACTTTCAACACCGCGAAGCGCTCTTGGAGCCAAGTTCACCAAAACGGTTACTCTTTTGCCAACAATATCTTCGGGTTTAAAGCTCTCGGCAATTCCCGAAACAATCGTGCGAACATCAATTCCGGTGTCTACTTTTAAAACCAATAATTTATTGGCTTTCGGCATTTTTTCGGCTTCAATAATTGTTCCTACACGCAAATCCATTTTGGCAAAATCTTCAAACTGAATCAAGTCTTTTTGTGGTTCCGCTTTTTTGTTTTCGGCTAGATTCGCTGTTTTGGTTGCTTCCAGTTTATCGATTTGTTTCTGAATTTCTTCGTCTTCAATTTTGGCAAAAAGCAATTCGGCCGCTCCAATTTGGTGACCTGCCGGCATCAAATCTGAAGTTTCTGTAATCGTACTCCAAAGAATCGGAGTTTCGATATTTAATATTTTGGTTAATTTTTTGGAGGTAAAAGGCAAGAAAGGTTCGCAAAGTGAACTCAAAGCCGCAGCTATTTGTAAAGCCACATACATTTGCGTTTGTACGCGTTCCGGATTGTCTTTGATGACTTTCCAAGGTTCTTCATCGGCCAAATATTTATTTCCTAAACGAGCGGCATTCATCATCTCGCTCAACGCTTCCCTAAAACGGTATCTTTCGATGGAACTCGAAATCACCGCAGGATACGCTTTCAATTCGGCCAAAGTTTGTTCGTCCACTTCCGAAAATTCATTTGGAGTCGGAACAATTCCGTTGTAATATTTATTGGTTAACACCACCACTCGATTGATGAAGTTTCCAAAAATCGCCACCAATTCATTATTGTTTCTCGCCTGAAAATCTTTCCAGGTAAAGTCGTTGTCTTTGGTTTCCGGTGCGTTGGATGTCAAAGCATAACGCAACACATCTTGCTGATTTGGAAATTCTTCTAGATATTCATGCAACCAAACCGCCCAGTTTTTTGAAGTCGACAATTTATTACCTTCTAAATTCAAGAACTCGTTGGCAGGCACATTATCCGGTAAAATATAGCTTCCTTCAGCTTTCAACATCGCCGGGAAAATCACGCAATGAAAAACAATATTGTCTTTCCCAATGAAGTGAACCAGTTTCGTATCCTGATCTTTCCAGTAGGGTTCCCAATCTTTTCCTTCTCTTTGAGCCCATTCTTTTGTAGAAGAAATATAGCCAATCGGTGCATCAAACCACACGTATAATTTTTTTCCTTCGGCACCTTCCACAGGAACATCAATTCCCCAATCTAAATCGCGAGTTACAGCACGAGGTTCCAGTCCGCCATCAATCCAGGATTTTACTTGTCCGTACACATTCGGTTTCCAGTCGTTTTTGTGCCCTTCCAAAATCCATTCTCTCAAGAAAGCATCGTATCGGTCCAAAGGCAAAAACCAGTGTTTCGTTGATTTCATAATAGGAGTTTCTCCTGTAATGGTCGATTTTGGATTGATCAAATCGGTGGCGTTCAAAGTCGAACCACATTTTTCACATTGGTCACCGTAAGCTTCTTCGTTCCCACATTTTGGGCAAGTGCCTATCACAAAACGGTCAGCCAAAAATTGGTCAGCTTTCGCATCATACAATTGCTCGGTCACTTCTTCGATAAAATCACCTTTGTCGTACAACGTTCTAAAAAACTCCGAAGCCGTGTCATGATGAATCTTGGCCGAAGTTCGGGAGTAATTGTCGAATGAAATGCCAAAATCCACAAAAGATTTTCTGATGATTCCGTCGTATTTATCGATTACCTGTTGCGGTGTGATGCCTTCTTTTTTGGCTTTCATCGAAATCGCCACGCCATGTTCGTCGCTTCCGCACACAAACAAAGTGTCTCTTCCTTGCAATCTCAGGTAACGGGAATAAATATCTGCCGGCACGTAAACCCCCGCCAAATGCCCAATGTGAATGGGTCCGTTGGTATAAGGCAATGCCGCCGTAATCGTATATCTTTTTGGATTCTGTAACATAATTCAGTTTAATTTCCGGCAAAAATAAGGAATTTTACGTTAGGGACAAGTCGCGACTTGCCCGTACTTGTATAAAAGAAAATCGTGTTTTTTATGTTGTTTTTTTAGGAGCTGTTTCCTGCTCTTCGCTGTATCTTTTCTTGATTAAAGAAATCAAGAAAAGGATGCCGCTGTGATCAGGGCTAGGAAATGGGATTTCTATAAAATACTTTGTTTGCATAATTGAAATTTGTAAGAAAATATTATATTTGGATGACGCTAAAGAAATATCAAACTATGAAAAATTACATTCTAACAATTGGAACACTCTTGTTCTTAATTTCTTGCGGAAAAAGCGAAAAATCAATTGAGTCAGAAAAGAGTCAAAATAAATTTACGGTCAATCTAGAAGAATCTGAAATAAAAGAAGTAGAAACGACTATTTACAACTATGAAAATGATTCCGATTTTTCTAGAGAACTGGATTTGGCTTTGTTGGCAAAAGTGGCTTCCAATTTAAAAATTAAATATGAAGATATAACGATTGATAATTCAAGTTCTATTACTTATAATAATAAAATCACCTTTTTTGTTGTCAGCTATAAGGCTGACACAAAGGAAAAAGGTCCTGGAATTAACGATGAAATTGACAATTATTTCGAAAGAAAATACCTGTTTGTAAATAAAAGTGATGGAAAAATTTTAGATCAAGAATTAGATAAAAATTTGTGTTTTTTTGATGATGAAGTTGGTCAACCATCAAAAACTTATATTTTTAAAAACTTAATTCAACTCAACGAAACAACCAATGGAATTGGACTATCTACGGAGTTTAGTTCTGGAAGTCGTATCGGTTTGTGGTCAGAACAAAAGTTCACAATAATTACATTAGTCAACAATAAAATTAAAAAGCTATTATACGAATATCCAATGCGTAAAACGCAAGGAGAATCTAATGTAGGTGGGAGTTTTCAAATGGAAGTTTTAGAAACGGCAATTAGTGTATCTAACAAAAAAACAAATGGTTTTTTCGATTTAAAAGTGGCTAAAACTTTTTCATACGAAGAAGAAGTGGAAGAAGATTTAGAAAACGGAATTGAAGGTAAAGTAGCACCTGTTAAAATAAAAAAGGAAGCAGAAAGAATTCAATATAATGGTAGTATTTATTCGTTTAAGGCAGATGATAAATACAGGTTTTTATTGGATTATAATTGAAAATTGAATTATGTCCGCAGTGTGGACACAATTCTCCGTGCCCGCAGCAGTAATCAACTTAAATCGTATTAATTTAGAATCCGTTCTTAGGATTCGTTTATTTATCTTTGCAAACGGAATTAAGCACCTTATAATCATGGCAAAAGGACCCGAAAAAAACACCAAGAACAAGGCTTTGCATACCAAATTGCTCAATCGGAAAAAGACCAAATTGCAAGAAGAGAAAAAAGCAAAAGCCTTGCGTTTGAAAGCTTTGGTTGCCAAAATGAATCAGCAAAAGAATGGTGACGAATCAATAGAGCCATAGGCTCGGTATGTTTTGAAGGGATGGATTTTAATCCATCCAAAATTCGACAATTTATAGAAAAAGTGCCGTAGGTACGGATAATTTTTGCAATCTTTGACCTCAAAAATATAAAAACAGTATGAGCAAGACAAGACTACTAATTAATAAAAATGGATCGATAAAAATCGAAGGAGATTTTGAAATAATTGACCAAGATGGTAACGTTTTTGGACTACAGGGAAGAACCGCATTGGGTCTTTGCCGTTGTGGGTTGTCATCCAACAAACCTTTTTGCGATGGTTCACATCGTAATAATTTTGAATGTGATTCAAAAGCATTTGACTTGCCACCAATGAAAACGAAATAAAGAAAACGGTTTTCTAATTCCCCCATTGCTTTATCATAATTTACCGCAGATTCGCAAATTATTTTTTAATCTGCGATTTGCGGTTATTTGTTTTTATTCAAATAGTCGCATAAATTCAATTTTTCATCCAAGTATATGGCTTTCATGACATAGAAGTTTAGTTTTTGACAAAGATTGATTAAAATTTCATTCCTGTTTTTATTTAACGGAAATTTGCCCACTATTTAAATCTAAAAAATATGGAATTCGGCCGCATCATTGTTTCAGAAACCGCTTTCAACAGCGAAAATCCCCAAGACATAATCAACTCCAATATTTCGATTATCAATCTCATGCGCGAGGAAGGGGTTGCCGATGAAGCCATTCACGATGATGCTTTGATGAGTTATTACTTAGATTTTTATGTGTCACAATATACCCAAGGTAATTTTGCGCAATTTGTTTACAATTCGGGTTGGAACAAAGAATTGAACGAATTAATCGAAGAGGCGTTGACGATTTTGGGAGCTGAGAAACAATTGGAGTTTTTTCAACAACAAGCCAAAAAAGTTCGGTTGATGAGCAGTGTGAAACTCAACAAATTCCTTAAAGGAAAGTTGGAAGGCGTGAATCCCATTAGAGA
Organism: Flavobacterium sp.; assembly: GCA_023259675.1. Lineage (GTDB taxonomy): Bacteria > Bacteroidota > Bacteroidia > Flavobacteriales > Flavobacteriaceae > Flavobacterium. The sequence goes on along the minus strand of JALRGT010000006.1, from coordinate 12,397 downwards.
TTTACTCAACGACAATACTTTTTTTGATTTGGATGAAAATCTGGTCGAGTTGAATGCCAACTTTCTAAAATCACATCCTGATTTTGAAGCGCTGCCTATCGAAGAAATATTCACCACCTTAGAGGAACTTGTGGGCCACGAGATTAAAAGAAACTAGCTGTTGAATAAACGGAGTAACATCAGAATAATTTTTTCCAACTTTTTCAGGATAATTCTAAAATAAGTATATTTTTGTAAGTACTACAAACATCGGGATAATCTTAAGAGAAAGCGGTAGGTATTTATGGAGATTCTAAATCAATTTTCGAAATTATTTGTATTAGATATTCGCAATACAATGGGAATTTTGTTTTGGGGAAGCTTCACACTGGCTATTCTTGTTTTTACTTTTCGCTATACAATTTTTAGCAAAGAATCACAGAAACAATTATTAGTCTTTGGTTTTTCTAAGATTTTGTTATCCTTTGCCTGGCTTGCTTTTTTTCTTCGAATAGACACGGTTTCTTATGATCCAATTAAATTTATCACAACGAATACCTTGGTTTTTTCTGGTTATTATCTGGAATCCGTTGCTATGCTGATGGTTGTAAAAAGCAGTACCAAAAGAACTTTTCAAACACAATTTATCCTGTTTATTATTACGCTTTTAAGTTTTTACATTGCTGTTGGATTACAAGCGCCAAGTAATATCCGTGTATCATTGGCATCTTTGAACATTTTTCTACTTCTTTTGGTTCCAACTTTACTTTTTTTAACGGAAATAAATGGCAGTTTATTTAGAAAAATTCTTGGGTTTAACTACATCATCTTATTGTCAGCTTTAGCTTATAGAATGATTTATCCTTTATTAAATACCTCAACCAGTCTTTACTCTGTAGAAGCTACTCAAAGAATGATATTTTTGATAATATTTCTCATGATGACCATTAGTGGCGCAGGTTATTTGCTTTTGTTACAAGAAGAAAAAGAAATGCAAATCAAAAAATTACTTGACGATAAAGACCAATTCTTTTCCATAATAGCCCACGATTTAAGAGGTCCTTTTAATGGAATTATTGGACTCTCAGAATTGCTGCTGGAAAAGAATAATCGATTAGAACCTAAAGAGACGAACGAATTTATTCAGCTTATTCATGACTCATCAAAAAATACTTTTTCATTATTAGACAATCTTTTAACTTGGGCACAATCTCAAACAGGAAGCTTAGCATTCAATCCTAAAAAAATTGAAATAAGCAGTATTACAGACAAAACGATTCATTTACTGACCAATATTGCTAAAAGCAAAAACATAACCATACAATCTGAAATTGAGAAAAATCAATATGTATTTGCCGATACTAACATGCTCGAAACCATATTTAGAAATCTAATTTCAAATGCGATAAAATTCACCAACAGCAATGGCGAAGTAATGATTTTAATGAAAAAAGAAAACAACCAAATAGTGTTTTCCGTTCAAGACAATGGAATAGGAATCGCCCCAAAAAAGATTGCAGACTTATTTGTTGTCAATCAAAGAAATACTACTTCGGGAACTAATAACGAAACTGGAACTGGTTTAGGTTTGATGTTATGTAAAGATTTCGTCGAAAAACACGGAGGTGAAATCTGGGTAAATAGTATGCTTGCTGAAGGAAGTACATTCATGTTTAGTATTCCTGAAAACAATTAATTTTTACTGTTTTTCTAAACAAAACCAGCCTCACTATTTCAATATTCTCAGTTTCAATTCTAATATTGTAAAAACTTAAGTTGTTTTTTACACATTTGTTACTTCTCAAAGTAAACTTTGTCTCGTTTCTATGAAACATTTCCTTAAATTTGCTTCCTTTAAATAAAAATATACACACCAGAGTTATAAATATCAAGCTATGTTACAAATTGCATTTATTAGAGACAATCAGGAAAAAGTAATCAAGGCTTTGGCAAAGAGAAATATCGATGCTAAAACTATTGTAGAAGAAGTGGTTCAACTGGACGAGCGCCGTCGTGCGACTCAAGTCGAGTTAGATACCGTTTTATCCGAATCTAATAAATTGTCCAAAGATATTGGCGAGCTGATGAAAGCGGGTGAGAAAGCCAAAGCGGCCATTCTTAAAGAAAAAACCGTTTCCTTAAAAGAAAAAAGTAAAGCACTTGGAGAGACTTTTGATGCGTTGGCATTAGAATTAACAGACAAAATGTATACGATACCCAATCTTCCTGCGGATATTGTTCCGGAAGGAAAAACACCGGAAGAAAACTTAAATGTGTTTCAACAAGGAGACATTCCAGTTTTACACGAAGGTGCTTTGCCGCATTGGGAATTGGTCAAAAAATACGACATCATCGATTTTGAACTCGGAGTAAAAATCACAGGAGCCGGATTTCCGGTGTATAAAGGCAAAGGAGCCAAGTTGCAACGTGCCTTGATTAACTATTTCCTAGATAAAAATACCGAGGCAGGTTACAAAGAAATGCAAGTGCCACACTTGGTGAACGAAGCATCTGGTTTTGGAACGGGACAATTGCCGGACAAAGAAGGGCAAATGTACCATGACGCTACCGATAATTTATATTTGATTCCAACGGCTGAGGTTCCGGTTACGAATTTGTTTCGTGACGTGATTTTAAACGAAAACGAATTGCCTGTTTTATGTACGGCCTACACGCCTTGTTTCCGTCGTGAGGCAGGTTCTTACGGAGCACACGTTCGTGGATTGAACCGTTTGCACCAATTTGACAAAGTGGAAATCGTACGTGTCGAGCATCCGGAGAAATCCTACGAAGCTTTAGACGGTATGGTAGAACACATAAAAGGAATCTTGAACGAACTGAAATTACCTTACAGAATTCTACGACTTTGTGGTGGAGACATGGGTTTCACATCGGCATTGACCTATGATTTCGAAGTGTATTCTACGGCGCAAGAGCGTTGGTTGGAAATTTCATCAGTTTCTAATTTTGAAACTTTCCAGGCGAATCGTTTGAAATTGCGTTTCAAAGACAAAGACGGTAAAAACCAATTGGCTCACACGCTAAACGGAAGTTCATTGGCTTTGCCTAGAGTACTTGCCGGAATTCTAGAAAACTACCAAACTCCAGAAGGAATCGTAATACCGGAAGTATTGCGTCCGTTTTGCGGGTTTGATATTATAGACTAAATTAGTGTTCAGTCCTCAGTGATCGGTGTTCAGCTTATATGCATCGGTACATAAACTGAACACTGAATACTGAACACTATTTTAATGAAATACTTAATTCTACATATTTCCCTGTTTTTTTCATTGATTTGTTTTTCGCAAAACGAACAATTAGCGCAGTATTACTACGACAAAGGTGATTTTGAAAAAGCCAAAATCAGTTACGAAGAGTTACTGAAAGACATTCCGCAAAACACCCAATATTTTCTTAGAACCATAGATTGTTACCAACAATTGCAGCAATATGACGTGGCCGAAAAAGCCATTCAAGCGCGATTGGACAAATACAAACAAGGGAATTTGTTGATTGAATTGGGCTATAATTATCAATTGCAGAAGAAAGAAGAGCAAGCCAAAATGTATTACGAGCAGGCGCTCGACCGAATTCAGAAAAATGCCAATGAGATTTATGGTGTCTCTTATTCGTTTGACAAAAAAGGATTGTTAGAATATGCTCTGAGAGCCTTTCAGTTGGCAGTAACCATACAACCCAATTTCAGTTTTAATTATCAAATTGGGATGCTTTACGGACAATTAGGAGATTTAGACAAGATGATTACCACTTTTTTGGATGAAGCTTTTGCCACTCCTCAAAACTCCATTCTTATTCAGAATCAGTTTGCCCGTTATTTATCTGACGATAGCGATAATAGTTTTAGTGAATCCCTGCGAAAAGCACTCATCCTTCGCGTTCAAAAAAATCAAGATATTTTCTGGAACCATTATTTGAGTTGGTTTTACGTGCAACAAAAAGAGTTTGGGAAAGCGTTTATACAAGAAAAAGCCATTTACAAACGCAATCCGGAATCCTTGTCCGGCATTATCGATTTAGCTCATTTGGCCATCGAGGCAGAGGAAGATGAGACGGCACAAGAAATATTGGAGTTTGTAATTGCCAATACGATGGATTTGGAATTGTTGGTCCAAGCCAATACCTATTTAATCCAAATGAAAATCGAAAAAGCCAAAGAGGCTGATTATGTCAATATCGATAAAGAATTGGAAGCCCTTTTGGCACAATATGAAATCGCTCCTTTTACCTTATCTTTGCAACTGATTCAGGCGCATTTTGTCACTTTTAATTTGAAAAAACCGGAAATCGGGAAGGCTATCATCAAGAAAGCGCTCGAATTGCAGTTGAATGAATATGAAAAAGCAAAGGCTAAAATGGAGTTGGCGGATATCTTTTTGTATGAGGAAAAATTCAATCAGGCGTTGTTGTATTATTCGCAGATTGAAATGGATTTAAAAAATGATGTCGTGGCCCATGAAGCCAGTTTGAAAGCGGCCAAAACAAGCTATTTCAAAGGCGATTTTGCTTGGGCATTGAAACAATTTAAAGAATTGAAATCGGCTAGTACACAATTGGTCGCCAATGATGCCTTAGCGTATTTTCTGTTAATCAATGACAATACCGTTGCCGATTCGACACAAACGGCATTGAAGCAATTTGCCAAGGGAGATTATCTGTTGTATCAAAATCGGAATCAGGAAGCGATAAGCCAATTTGAGTTGGTTTTAAATAATTTTAAAGGCGACGAAATCGAAGCGGTAACGCTGTTGCGATTGGGAAAAGTTCAGGAAAAGTTAGGTGATTTTACTTTGGCTTTAAGCCAATATCAAAAAATAGTTACGCAGCATAGTGACGGAATTTACACAGATGAAGCGTTGTTTTTTTCGGCAGAGATTTATAGCAAAAAATTGAACGACCCGGAAAAAGCCAAGCCGTTATACGAAAAGATACTTTTCAATCATGAAGACAGTATTTATTTTGTGGAAGCGAGAAAAAAATTCAGGGAGTTACGAGGAGATAAAAATTTATAAAATCCCCCTAACCCCCGAAGGGGGCAACTCGAGGTAAGTTAAACAATAATAAGAATAACAAATTACACACAATAATTCCCCCTTCGGGGGTTAGGGGGAATAAATTCAGATAATTATGATAATCTACAACGTTACCACCAACATACACGAAAGCGTTCATGATCAATGGATGATATGGATGCAACACAAACACATCCCCGAAATGCTGGCTACAGGCAAGTTTTCGGCAGCGCGATTGGTGCGTGTTTTGGTTGAGGAAGAAATGGGTGGAGTAACCTATTCTACACAATACACCACCGACAGTAAAGAGACACTGGAAAAATATTATCAAGAGAATGCACCCGCTTTGCAGGCAGAAGCTTTGAAATTATTTGCAGATAAAATGCTTACTTTTAGGACAGAGTTGGAAGTTATTTCGGAACACTAAATTTGAGTAATCAGTGTTCAGTGATTGGTACATGTATGTCACTTCGAGGTAGAATTTTTATTCTAAAAAAAGCAATATTAAATGACGTGTTTATTGTCAGGCTGAGCTTGTCGAAGTCTTTTTGTTAAAAACGGGACTTCAAGCAGAGTCGGGAGTGAGTTTTAATATAAAAATAGATAAAAAATACTCTGAGTCTTAGAGCCTTTGTGGCAAAAAAAAATAGCACTTTAGTGGTAAAAAAAATCCTTTCGAGGTAAAAAATATGATGGATAAAGTAAAAGCAAAAAAACACCTCGGACAGCATTTCCTTAAAGACGAAAGTATCGCCAAGGATATTGCCGATACCTTGAACTTAGAAGGATATGAAGATGTATTGGAAATAGGTCCGGGAATGGGTGTTTTGACCAAATATTTATTGGATAAACCCATCAATACTTATGTGATTGAAATCGATACCGAATCGGTGGAATATTTAGATACGAATTACGCCAAATTGAAGGATCGAATTATATCCAAAGATTTTTTGAAATACGATGTCAATGAAATTTTTAAAGGCAAACAATTCGCTATCATTGGCAATTTTCCCTATAATATTTCGACACAGATTGTTTTTAGGACATTAGAATTTCGCGATCAGATTCCCGAATTTGCCGGGATGTTCCAAAAAGAAGTGGCGGAACGCATCTGTGAAAAAAAAGGGAGTAAAACCTACGGAATTCTTTCAGTTTTGGCACAGGCTTTTTATGATGCCGAATATCTGTTTACGGTAGACGAGCATGTTTTTAATCCGCCACCAAAAGTAAAATCGGGAGTATTGCGTTTACGCCGAAAAGCTGATTATAGTTTGCCTTGCGGCGAAAAATTATTTTTCACGGTGGTAAAAACCGCTTTTCAGCAACGCAGAAAGACCTTGCGCAATAGTTTAAAAACTTTAAATTTGTCGGATAGTCTCAGAGAAGATGAGGTATTCAATCTTCGTCCGGAACAGTTAAGCGTAGAAGAATTTATAGCACTTACCCAAAAAATAGAAGCCGATGGAGTTTAAAATCAGCAAGGAATTAATTCAAGAAGTAAAGGAGCTTATTCTTAATAAAAGTGACCAAAAACTGGAAGCTTTATTAAAGGATATTCACCATGCTGATATTGCCGAAATTCTGGATGAGCTTGATTTTGACGGTGCCACCTATATTTTTAAAGTATTAGATAGTGATAAAACGGCAGAGATTCTTTTAGAATTGGAAGATGATTTGCGTGAAAATATATTAAGCCGACTTTCTCCAAAAGAAATTGCAGAGGAGTTGGACGAATTGGAAACCAATGATGCTGCTGATATTATTGCGGAACTTTCGCAAGAGATTAAAGCAGAAGTAATTTCTGAATTACAAGACGTTGAGCATGCCAAAGATATTGTCGATTTACTTCGGTATAAAGAAGACACCGCAGGGGGAATCATGCACAAGGAGTTGGTAAAAGTCAATGAAAATTGGAATGTGCTCACTTGTGTAAAAGAAATGCGTATTCAGGCCGAGAATATTTCCCGTGTTCACTCTATTTATGTCGTCGATGATGAAGATCGATTGAAAGGGCGTTTGTCGCTGAAAGATTTACTGACCACTTCGACCAAAACAGCTATTAATGACGTTTACATTCGGAACTTAAATTATGTAAACGTAGATGCCGAAGACGTTGAGGTTGCCCGTATCATGCAAAAATACGATTTAGAGGCAATTCCGGTGGTGGACGAATTGGGACGTTTGGTTGGGAGAATCACCATTGATGACATCGTGGATGTAATCAAGGACGAAGCCGATCAAGATTACCAGTTGGCTGCGGGTATTTCGCAGGATGTTGAAGCCGATGATAGCATCATGGAGTTGACCAAAGCACGTTTGCCTTGGTTGGTTTTGGCACTTTTGGGAGGTTTTATCACCGTAAAAGTGCTGGGGTTATTTGAAGGAGCAATGCTGCTACACGGCAATTTGTTCTTTTTTACTCCGCTAATTGCGGCGATGGCCGGAAATGTAGGAGTACAATCCTCGGCAATAATTGTGCAAGGTTTGGCCAATGATACGTTGAGTGGATCATTGTTTAACCGATTGATTAAAGAAGTCTCTTTGAGTTTATTAAATGGCGTTATTTTGGCGAGCATTTTATTTATAGGAAGTCATTTTCTGTTGGATGTAGAAATAGTCATCGGTTTGATTGTGACTGTTGCCTTGATTTCTGTAATTGTGATTGCCTCTCTTATCGGGACATTTATTCCCTTATTATTGGATAAATTTGGAATTGACCCCGCGCTGGCAACTGGACCATTTATAACAACAAGTAACGATATTTGCGGAATCCTTATTTATTTTTCGATAGCGAAAATGATTTTAGGGTTTTGAAAATCAGTAAATTTTAAAAAACAAAAACAGTATACTAATAACACTTTCCGCATAGCCTCCCTTTCCTTTGGAGAGGGTTGGGGAGAGGAAAAAACAGATTTTACAGTATGAATATACACATCATTGGAGGAGGTAACTTAGGTGCTGCTATTGCGTTAGGAATAGCAAAAAATGGCAGTAATCATCAACTTACAGTAACAAGAAGAAATACAGCTAATATCCTATATTTAGAAAAATTAGGCGTAACAATTTCTTCAGATAATAAACACAATATTCAGGAAGCTGATGTTATTATTTTAACTATAAAACCCTATCAAGTAGACACGGTTTTACAAGAAATTCTTCCCGTTATTTCCAATAAAACCATTGCTTCTGCAGTAACTGGATTATCAACGGAAGCTTTGCAAAAAAAAATTGGAGAAAACCATCAGGCTGTTCGTATTATGCCCAATATTGCAGCCCAATATGCTGCATCGGCGACCTGTATTTCATTCAATGAAAAACATGCAACGGAAGGACAAAAATTAGTAACTATTTTTGAAGCACTAGGAACAGCTCCGGTTATTGACGAAAAATTAATGGATGCAGCTACGGTATTAGCCGCTAGCGGAACTGCTTTTGCTTTGCGTTATATAAGAGCATCTATGCAAGCAGGTATCGAAATTGGGTTTGACTGGAAAACGGCTTTGGCTATTTCGGCACAGACCGTTAAAGGAGCCGCCGAAATGGTAATGGAGGAACAAATCCACCCAGAACAACTTATAGATAGGGTTACCACTCCTCAAGGTTGCACGATAACGGGATTAAGCGAAATGGAATCTCATGGTTTCAGTTCTTCAATTATCCGTGGAATCAAAGCAGCGGTAAAGAAAATTAAGGATTTGTAATACTTGATATTTTCAAATAAAAAGGGTTTTCTCAACATACTGAGAAAACCCTTTTTGTATTTTAATAAACCCTTTTCTATTTTTTCTTTTTTGGATGTTTGAGTGCCATTTCGTTATCGTCATATTCTTGTCCAAAATCAGGCATACCGTCTTTGGTCCATTTTAATACTCTGGCGCGGGTGTGACGATTTGGGTCTGATAGTGCATCGCCAATAATCTCTTTGTAATCGCGGGCATGGTAAATCATAATGTCGGTTTTGCCATCTTCGGAAACGGTGAAGCTGTTGTGTCCCGGTCCATAACGCTTGAATTTTTCATTGGTGAAGAAAACGGGTTTATCTAGTTTATTCCAAGAAGCTGGGTCCAATAAATCGGCCCCTTCTTTTGCCCAAAGCAATCCAATACAATAAGTAGCATCAGTAGCGCTAGCCGAAAAAGTTAGAAATACTTTTCCGTTTCTAATCAATACTGCTGGGCCTTCGTTAACCTTATAAGTGTGTTGTTCCCAATCGTAATCGGGTTGACTAATTACTACTTGCTTCTCATCAACTGTTGTTGGACTGGTCATTTTAGCGATATACAAACTGGTGTTTACTACTGGTCCAGGTCCTCTATCCACCCAAATCAAATAGCGTTGTCCGTTTGATTCAAAAGTAGTGGCATCAAGGGAGAAAATATCTCTTTTGGTAACAATCTGTCCTTCTTCTGTCCAAGTTCCTTGCGTAGGATCTTCAGATGGATTGGATAAGGCATATTTATGAATCGCCCATCTGTCTTCAGCTGAAGCAGCTGCAAAATAGATGTACCATTTTCCGTCTATTCGGTGCAATTCTGGTGCCCAAATATGATTTCCCATGATTCCTTTTTCATGCTTACGCCAAATTACGACCGGTTTAGCGTCTTTGATGCCGTTGATGGTTTTGGAACTGCGTATTTCAATGCGGTCGTATTCCGGTGCCGTAGCAATAAAGTAATAGGTGCCATCGGCCGCTTTGGTGACAAATGGATCGGCTCTTTGTAGTGCTAATGGATTATTGAATTGGTTTTTTTTCAGTTTCTGTGCCTGCAATTGTGTTGCACACAGAAATACTAGTAACAAAGCAATTGTTTTGATTTGAAATGGAATGGTTTTCATGTTAAGTATTGGTTTGATTCTGATTTTTTCTAGATGTTAATTATTTTAAGTGTGTTAAATACATTTAAACAAATGTAAGAATGTCTTTTTAATATTATTCTATTTTCGTTTTTAATTAACACTGTTTTTTGAAAATAGCTGTGGCGGTTTAGCCCTGATCGCAGCGGCATCTCCCGATTTAGAAAAACAAGGCTTTTTTTGGCCGTAGTTTTTATCATCGGGAATATAGCGTAGAGCAGGACAGCTGTTTGTTTTGAAAAGGGGAGTTCGTGCTCCTAAAAATAACTATAAATGGTTTTGTTTTTGTTACTTTGCACTCTAAAAAAGAGATTATTTTGAAACCCGAGAACATAAAAATATTACATATAGACAGCAATCATCCGTTGTTGTGGAATCAATTACAGGAAGCCGGTTTTTCTAATTTTGAAGATTTTAAATCTTCGAAAGCTGAAATAGAAGCGAAGATTCCCGATTATCATGGTATTGTTATTCGGAGTCGGTTTAAGATTGATAAAGCGTTCTTGGACAAAGCGACTAATTTGCAATTTATCGCCCGTGTAGGTGCGGGGCTTGAAAGCATTGATTGCGAGTATGCCGAAGCCAAAAATATTGCACTTATTGCTGCTCCCGAGGGGAATCGCAATGCCGTTGCCGAACATACGCTGGGAATGATTTTGTCGCTTTTTAATAACTTAAATAAAGCCGATAAAGAAGTGCGTTCGGGACATTGGAACCGCGAAAGAAACCGCGGTCATGAATTGGACGGAAAAACGGTCGGGATTATTGGTTATGGCAACATGGGAAAATCCTTTGCCAAAAAACTCCGTGGTTTTGATGTAGAAGTGCTGTGTTATGATATTAAAGAAAATGTGGGTGACGAAAATGCACGTCAAGTGAGTTTGGCCGAATTTCAGGAAAAAGTGGAGGTGCTCAGTTTGAATATTCCCTGGACACTCGAAACCGATAAAATGGTAAATAGCGACTTTATCAATGCTTTTGCGAAGCCTTTTTGGATTTTTAATACGTCAAGAGGTAAGAATATCGTAACTGCCGATTTGGTGGCTGCCTTGGAATCGGGTAAGATTCTGGGAGCCGGATTGGATGTGTTGGAATACGAAAAATTGTCTTTTGAAACCTTGTTTACCGAAGGGGATACTCCCGAAGCGTTTCAATATTTACTGGAGTCGCCGAAAGTGATTTTGACGCCGCATATTGCAGGATGGACTTTTGAAAGTCACGAACGATTGGCACAAGTCATTGTAGATAAAATTAAAGCGCTGTATTTTTAAAAAAGGGAGCTCTGGATGGTAAAGTGCAATTATTTTCTTAATTTTATTCATTGAAAATCAATTGATAACTGTAAATAATGGAAAATTCAAAACACGAGGCATGGAATACTCCGGAACCCATTCAGGAAGATAATAAGAGGTTAGCTGCCGGTTTACTGGCTATTCTTGTGGCTCCTTTCGGAATTCATAAATTTCTTTTAGGATATACAACCGAAGGAATTATTTGGTTGGCTATGAGTCTTATTAGCTGTGGGATACTTACCAGTATTCTCGGTTTAATCGAAGGAATTATTTATTTGACCAAATCAGATCAGGAGTTTTACAATACCTATCAATTGCATAAAAAACCATGGTTTTAAACATAAAAAAGTCTCGAAATTTTCGAGACTTTTTGTTTTTATAAAGAAGAAGAATTTTATTGCAATTCGCCTTTTTCGGATAATTTTCGTTCCAGTTCACTTTGAAATTCTTCCATCACGGGTTTCATCGTGCTCTCCGGGATATCAGCAATTCTGATGTACATTAGGCCATCTATCGCATTATTGAATAGTGGATCGACATTAAAAGCGACCACTTTCGCATTTTGTTTGATGTACTTTTTGATTAAAACTGGCAAACGTAAAATGCCAGGTTCCAATTCATCAATAATCTTGTCAAACTTGTTCAAGTCGGCTTCAGTCTCATTGAAGATAAAATCTTTATCGGCATCTTTGAGTTTTACTTTGTAGGCTTTCTTCGGATGAATGTATTGCGCAATGTAAGGATCATAGTAATTTGATTTCATAAACTCAATCATCAGGGATTTAGAAAAATCCGAAAATTGATTGCTGATACTCACGCCGCCAAGTAGGAATTTATGTTCCGGGAAACGTAATGTCGTATGAATGATTCCTTTCCAAAGGAGGAATAAAGGCATTGGTTTTTGTTGGTATTCTTTGATGATAAATGCTCTTCCCATTTCAATGGATTGGTGCATCATTTCATGCAATTCCGGTTCAAAACGGAAAAGATCATTCAGGTAAAAACCTTCAATTCCATACTTAGGGAAAATCTCGGAACCTAATCCCATTCTATAGGCACCTGCAACTTTCTTTTCGGTATCATCCCATAAAAAAAGATGGTGGTAATATTGGTCAAATTGGTCTAAATCAATCGACTCATTGGTGCCTTCACCCACTTCTCTGAAAGTAATTTCCCTTAAACGACCAATTTCATGTAGAATATTGGGAATACTTTTGGCTTCCGCAAAAAAGACTTCATAAT
>JALRGT010000069.1 GCA_023259675.1 Flavobacterium sp. | reverse complement strand
GGTCCTTATGTACGTCATGGAAGTGTTTTTATTTCGTTACCAAAAGGCGAAGATCCGCTTGCTGTTACAAAAGAAAGAGCTCAAGAGTTAATAGATGAAAAATTAAAAGCAGATGCTCCTATTGCTACTTACAAAGGGGAACCTGTTCAAAAGGGTACAGGGCGTTTTGGTCCGTTTATTAAATGGGATGGCATTTTTATTAATGTGAGTAAAAAATACAATTTTGATAATTTATCTCAGGCTGATATTGAGGAATTGATTGAAGATAAATTACAAAAGAATATCGATAAGGTTATCCATAATTGGGAAGCAGAAGGAATTGTAGTGGAGAAAGCCAGATGGGGACGTTCGGTAATCTTAAAAGGAAAAATCAAAATCGAATTAAGTAAAGATATTGATGCTTCTAAATTGACATTGGCTGAAGTTCAGGAAATGATTGCTCAAAAAACGCCGGCGAAAAAAGCATCTGCAAAGAAAGCAGCAGCAAAGAAAACTACGACTAAAAAGAAATAATACAGGTATTTCTCTATTATTCTTGGGAAGCAAAATAATAAGAATAGATATATTATGATGGGATTTGATTTTCTGGAACCAATAAGTGATGAATTCTTGGTGTTGTTAAAGTCTCTAAGTTCTCAGCAACTTGGGAGCAAAGTGGTTTTTCATACTAAGGATGAATTTCCGGATTTGAATAAAGTAAAAATTGCTTTAATAGGAGTTTTAGAAAATCGAGGCGGTGTTCCCCAAATTGAAAGTACCGGAGATTTAGCTGTTATCAGAAAGGAATTGTACAGTATGTTTCCTGGAAATTGGGATGCTACAATTGCTGATTTAGGAGATATTTTGCCTGGGAATACTAAAGAAGATACTTATTTTGCTTTGCGTAAAGTAGCTTCTGATTTGATTAAAAACAAAATAATTCCTGTTATTATCGGAGGTTCTCAGGATTTGACTTATTCCCTGTATCGGGCTTATGATGAATTAGAACAGATGGTGAATTTAGTAGCTATAGATAGTAAATTCGATTTTGGAAAAGAAGATGAGGAGATGTCTAATAATTCTTATTTGAGTCGAATTATTATCGATGAACCTAATAATTTATTTAATTTTTGTAACATAGGTTATCAAACTTATTATAATTCGCAGGAAGAAATTGACTTGATAGAAAAGCTTTTTTTTGATGGTTATCGTCTTGGCGAAGTCGCAAATAATATTGCAATCGCAGAGCCGGTTTTTAGAGATGCTGATATTGTTAGTATGGATTTAAATGCTGTTAAGTCGGCTGATTCAGGAAATTTTAATTATTTTGCGCCTAATGGTTTTAATGGAAAGGAAATTTGTGCGTTAGCCAGATATGCAGGAATAAGTGATAAAGTATCTATGTTTGGAATTTTCAATCATAATAATACGGCACTTGAATCTGTTTTAATTTCACAAATAATTTGGTATTTTATAGAAGGTTATCATTATCGTTCTAATGAGTATCCTTTTGGTAGTCGGGAAAACTACATAAAATATAGTGTTCCTATTGATGATGAAACCCTGGTTTTTTATAAAAGTGATCGCACAGACCGTTGGTGGATAGAAATACCTTTTGTTACTAATGGAAATAATAAATTAAAAAGAAATACGTTATTACCATGTTCGTATGAAGAGTATTTGGGGGCCTGCAATCAGGAGTTGCCAGAAAGATGGTGGAAAGCACAAAGAAAGAATGTGGTGTAAAAAAATGTTTTTTTGTAAATAAAACTAAGTATTTTGTTATATTTAAAATGATTTAATTTGTAGTATAAAACTTGTTTTATTTGTAAAAAAGTGTTGTTAATCGTTTTTTTTGGTGTTTTATCGATGAAATATTTTTTTTATAATTTATTTAACTCTACATTTGGCTACGTATTTAATTATAAGAAAAAAATATTGTTTTATTAATAAATAATAAATAGGTTTACAAACGAAAAAAATAAAGAATATATAACCCGAATTTGTATGAAGAAGTTCATTACGTTTATGACAATTTTGTCACTTTTAATAAGCTGTGGGAAATCTAGTGATAAAGGTGAGTTGGTCGGTGTTAAAGGTGCAAAATGGCATCCGGAAAAACCTTATGGGATGGCTTTAGTTCCCGGAGGAGCTTATATTATGGGTAAATCTGATGAAGATGTTGCCGGTGTTCAGGATGCTCAGACAAAAACGGTAACAGTTCGTTCTTTTTATATGGATGAAACTGAGATTACTAATAGTGAGTACCGTCAGTTTGTAGAATGGGTAAAAGATTCTACTATAAGAATGAAGTTGGCTATTTTAGCTGATGAGCAAGGTGTTAAAGCTGGTGATTCTAAAGGGAAAGGAAAGAATGCAGGAAGTATAGGTGATTTTGCATTTAATGACGCTGATCCGGAAAAAATGACGGCTTATGATAAGTATATGTATGATAATTATTATAGCGTTGGTACTTCTGATGATATATATGCTGGTAGAAAATTAAACAAAAAAGTCAAATTAATAAAAGATCCAAAACAGTACCCGGACGAATATTATGTTGAGGTAATGGATTCTATGTACATCCCGTTAGAGGAAGCTTATAATGGTTTGCGTACGATAGATGTGGATAAATTAAAGTTCCGTTATTCCTGGATGGATATTCAGGCGGCTGCAAAAGCTAAAGTGGGTAAAAGAAAAGATTTTATCAGAAATGAAGAAGTGAAAGTATATCCGGATACTACAGTATGGATTAAGGATTTTGCTTATTCGTACAATGAACCAATGCACAACGATTATTTTTGGCACAAAGCCTATGGAGAATATCCTGTTGTAGGTGTAAAATGGACACAAGCAAAAGCTTTTTGCGCTTGGAGAACCTTAAATAAAAACAGTTATATCAAATCTAAAAAAACGGGTCGTGACTTGATTAATAATTTTAGATTGCCTACTGAAGCAGAATGGGAATATGCCGCTCGTGGTGGTTTGGAATCGGCTACTTATCCATGGGGAGGACCTTATACTAAAAATGACAGAGGTTGTTTCTTAGCTAACTTCAAGCCTAATAGAGGAGATTATGCCGCTGATCAAGCCTTATATACTGTTGAAGCAAAATCGTACGAGCCTAATGGTTACAACTTATATAACATGGCTGGTAATGTTTCTGAATGGACGGATTCTTCTTATGACCCAAATGCTTACGAATATGTGTCTACAATGAACCCAAATGTTTTAGATGCTTCTAATAAAAGAAAAGTAGTTCGTGGTGGATCTTGGAAAGATGTTTCCTATTTCTTG
>JALRGT010000068.1 GCA_023259675.1 Flavobacterium sp. | reverse complement strand
AAACAAAGTCCTGCAGTCCGTTCCGTAAAAAAGTCCAAAAGAAAGTCCATAAAACCTTGTATAAAAGTATAAAGTTCCGTATAATATACCATAATGAGCGTTAATATACCATCAAAGATCAAGCCAGCTATGGTTATTGCCATAGACCTTCTTGTTAATGATCCAGAGGCTAAAATAACAGATGTTGCAGATAAAGCAGGGGTTACTAGAGCTACTGTGCATAACTGGTTAAAAGACCCTGAGTTTGTAGAAGTGTTCTATCAAAAGTATATGGTTGTATTTGGTTCTAGGTTGCCAACTGTGCTTAACAGTATGGTTCGTGAGGCTGAGGCTGGAAATGTGCAGGCTGGTAGGTTGGTTTTAGAACACTCAGGTAAACTTATTAAACGAGTTGAGGTAAACAATCATCAAAGTCCTTTTGAAAAGTTCCTTAACTCCCAAGCATCAGATATGGAAGAGGTTGAGGTTTTAGAAGCTGACTATGAAGATATAGAGGTTTTGCCTCAGCGACCTGTGATTCCAGAGAAACCACCCACTAAGAAAGAGTTATCTAGTCAACAAAAGAAAGTAGACAGGAAGAATGAAAAGCGTAGAGAGGCTAGACGTTGGAGACAGAGAGCAAAAGCCGTAGGTATTGGTAAGCCAAAAATGGGTAGACAAACCCCAGCACAAAGAAAGGCTTGGCAGGAACAAATAATAAAAAGAGAAAAAGCACTCAATATTGCTTTTTAAAGGTCTTAACATCATAAGACTTACATTCAGGACATTCCTGATCCTTATCAACTTCAACAGCTAATACTTCCCATACCCATTGACAGTTCATGCATATACAGTTTATGAGCTTAAACTTCTTCAATTTATGCTTTTCCCCATTGTTCTAACTCTGCTGAATGTTTTATTAGCTCTTCCCATAGTTCCTGACTAAAAGATATATCAAAGTTTACTATTGGGGTATCAGATGCGTTTTTAGCTAAAAATCCCAATAAATCATTGTTCATTAGGGATAACTCCTGCAATCTTTCTAGTTTTTTATTAAGAGTCTCTATTGATGACTCCTGAGCAGATAAACATTCAAGCAATAAGCGTAATAAATGATCTTCTATTCTATTCATACTCTAATATAACTTGAGTATGATCTTTAATACAATGTTTATTATTTTTTTAGTGCTTTATTTACGTCTTGAATAAATTTTTTATCTAACTTTTCTTTATTTTTAGCCGTTGTGGTAATAAAAGGTCTAGCTTCTACTTTTTTATTTGGAATCATCGAGTTAGGGCGAGTTATAAATCCTTTTTCATGTTTAAATCCGTAATAAAGCATTTCTAAGTTGTTTTTGTTTTGTTTTATGCTATTGTATAGCTTACCACTTGCTTTTAATGGAGGAGTTCTTCTTTGTTTCCTTTTTGTTCTAATATTCTTAGTAATATCGTTTATATCTGGTTTTACACCCTTATCAATCTTTTGTTTTGTTCCTTCTGCTGAATCTTTTACAAAACCTTCGGTGTATTGATTGATTATCTTATCTAAATTACTTGATAACTTACCAAAACTAAAGTTTGTTGTTATTTTTATGTCCATTTATGACTGCTCTGGCTGTTGTGGAGCTTCTAAACTATTTACAGACTTATTTTCTTCAATAATAGCTTGTGCTTGTTCAACTGTTAAGTCTTTATTATCACGAACCATTATTTTTGCCCTAGTAGTTAGATTGTTTTGGATGTCAAACTGGTCTTTTAGTATCTGATCCTGTACTGTTTTAGGGTAATCAATCTCTTCAAAGTCTACTCCGAACTGTTCTGGCAAGTTTATACCATTATATCCTGCTATTACACGCTCAACATTGTAAAAATCCTGCTCATACATTCTCCAAAGAGCAATATCATCATAGTAATCTTCTTTTCTTTCCATATCCTTAATCATTAGTGATATTCCACTAGGAACTTCACCACCAGATTCAGCAAACTGTATCCATAGATGATTATTGATAGCCACAAGTTCCATTTGAAACTTTATATTCTCTATGGCTTCCATAATATTGCCTGATGGACTTGTTATATTATAGGCACCATCTTCACCCATGTCTAAGATTGTGTTGGAGCCTGCTCGTAGCATACTTTGATCTGCTCTAAGTCCTGTAACCCACGGCTGACCAAACATATTGAACCTCATACCTAAGTTCATCTCAGTAAGAGCTATATTTACCTGCTCATTGCAGTTTACAATATCAGAAGCACCTTCAACAAAAAAAGAGTCTATTTGATCTTCCCTATGAGTAAAAACAAAAGGAATAATGCCGTAAGGATTAGGTATTTCACTCAGCATCTTACCTTCTTCATCCATTAGTCCATATTTTTCGCTATCCCAGTATTCCCATTGCATATTATCTGTGTTGGATAGGTCTGCTGTATTATTTAGCAATGGATACACTATAGAACTAGGCACAAATGGGTCATCATCAAAGTAAACTTCAAAGTAATAGATAGGTCTATAGTCAAAGTAACCATCTTTCCAATGAACTCTATTAGCAACAGTACCTAGAAGCCTAGTCATTCTCTCTGAGTGCTTCATACGAACATTTTTAGTTGGTATCAACTGCTCATAGCGTTCTGTAGCATCACCTACGTTTCTTTTTGCTCCTAAACTGTAGATACGGCTTATCTTATTGATAAATTTTCTAGTAAAGTTTGTTACACTTGGTGGTATCTCTCTAAAAGCATCTCCACTAAAGTAATTGGTTATATATTGCTCCACAGAAACTCCAGAGTAATAATCTAAATGCTTTCTTATTTCATTTCTTCTAGCATGAGAGATCATTAGCTTAGTTTCTAGTAATTTGTCTTTTAATACTCTTTGAATCATCTTTGTATCCTTTTCATTTCTCTGTTTTTAATTGGAAATCGATTAATAATGAAATATCTAAACGCATCATTTCCATGGTCGTGATATCCATCCTTGATTGGTTCTTCTTTTATTGGTTTGCCATCCTCAGATTCTGGATATCTATATTCCTCAAAATCTTCTATGACCTCTTTACAATTTTTGTGTACATGAACTCTTCTAGTTCCATCTGCACTTTCAAAAAATCCTCTAGTATAGGAAACACTATTAACAATGTTTCTACTCATTCTATCCCTTGTGTATAAGACTCGTATTCCACTCTTTCTAAATATCTCCATATCTCCAGCACCTGTTTGTCCTTGAACATTTGCACCAGCAGGGTCACCATAGTAAGATAGAATAGGATATCCTTTGACTTTAATCATTTTAATCAAGTCTTCTGTTTTAATGTTCTGCTTGTGCA
>JALRGT010000067.1 GCA_023259675.1 Flavobacterium sp. | reverse complement strand
AGAACCATTGTACAAGCTATACTTCTCGATACATTTTGGCTTATCTAAAAAAACTTTAAAATCATATCCGCCAAGCCAAAACACTCGAAGTGACGAATACAAAATATTTGTTCCAACTAAGAATTTACTCCAACAACTCCGGATTTGTTTCTTCCAATTCGTTGTATAAGTCTTTTACGTCTTGTGAAAATTCTTTTTGGAGTACCAAATTTGCATTTTCAGTAGCTACTAAAATCGTATTTTTCATACCAATGAAAGCTGTAAAATTTTGAACGCCTATTACCATATTCCCATTTTCGTCCACCGGATGTCCTTTGGAAAGCAGGTATTCATAAACCGATTCAAAAGAACCTAAATCAGACCATAAAAATTGAGAAGGAACTACTTTTATCTTTTTACTTCTTTCCATTACTGCATAATCCACACTAATAGACGGAATCTCTAAAGACAACTCTAAATCTAACTTTCCATGATCATTATGTTCCCAAGCTTTCTTGGCTTTTTTATACACCTTAGGTTGGAAAGCTTTTAATTCTTCTAACAAAACGCCTGCTTTAAAACAAAACATACCGCTATTCCATAAGAAATTCTTTTTAGCTAAAAATTGTTTGGCGGTCACTAAATTAGGCTTTTCTCTAAAAGACAATACATTTTCCCCTTTGGCTTCAATATAGCCATAACCCGTTTCGGGTTTGGTTGGATGAATTCCAAAAGTTACAATATAACCGTCTTCAGCTTTCTGAATGGCTTCAGCAACTGCTATATCATACAAATCTTTCTTTTCGATAATATGATCCATCGGTGTGACTATTAAAACATCTTCAGGATCGGATGCAAATGCTGCAAAAGCAATCGCAGCTGCTGTATTTCTAGGTGTCGATTCTACAATATCTAAATATGGAATATTCTTTTTCTCTAAAATATTCCTACTCAATTGGCAATTATCAACATTACCAACTACTATTACTTTATTTACAATATCAGTATTACGTTCAACGGTTAATTCAAATAGTGATTTTCCATCAAAAATCTCTAAATATTGCTTTGGTCTTGTTTTTCTTGACAAAGGCCATAATCTGCTTCCTACCCCTCCGGTTAGAATTACATGTATAATATTGTTTTTTTTACTCATAAACGAAAATGTTTATAATCTACCGTCAACATTTGCTCCCAATATACCTTTTACATCATAGACGACGCTGATAGTTTTTTGGAATTTTGACAAATCCATAGTAAGGAATTCTGCATGGGCTACTCCTAATACTACAGCGTCAAATTGCATGTCCGGTATTTCTTTTGTGGTGTTTATTTGGTATTCTTTTTTAACTTCTATAGGATTGGCTAAAGGATCAAAAACAGTTATTGAAATTCCATAATCCTGCAAGGCACGAACGACATCAATAATTTTTGTATTTCTTACGTCAGGACAATTTTCTTTAAAAGTAATCCCTAACATCAACAAGGATGCACCGTTAACTGATATTCCTTTTTTAATCATTAATTTAACGACCTGAGAAGCCACATATTCTCCCATGCTGTCATTTAATCGTCGTCCTGCTAATATAATTTCCGGATGATAGCCTAATTCCTGAGCCTTTTGCGCTAAGTAATAAGGATCTACCCCTATACAATGTCCTCCGACCAAACCAGGTTTAAATGGTAAAAAGTTCCATTTGGTTCCTGCTGCTGCCAAAACTGCTTTGGTGTCAATATTCATCAGACTAAATATTTTAGCCAACTCATTTACGAAAGCGATATTAATATCACGTTGGGAATTTTCAATAACCTTAGCAGCCTCGGCTACTTTGATGGAAGGTGCCAGATGAGTACCCGCAGTAATGACTGATTGGTATAATTCATTTACTTTTTGACCTATTTCAGGTGTTGAGCCTGCGGTCACTTTTAAAATTTTATCTACGGTATGCTCTTTATCCCCCGGATTAATTCGTTCCGGCGAATAGCCCGCAAAGAAATCAACATTAAATTTTAAACCTGAAATGCGTTCTAAGACAGGCACACATTCATCTTCTGTTACTCCCGGATAGACTGTTGACTCATAAATGACAACATCTCCTTTTTTCAAAACCTTCCCTACTGTTTCACTCGCTTTGTATAAAGGGGTTAAATCAGGACGGTTATTTTTATCAACAGGCGTTGGAACAGTGACAATATAATAATTACAATCGGCTATATCTTCTAATTGATTCGTACAATAAAGTCCATTTGTATTTTGTGTCTCGACTTCAGTCGATATCGTATTTTTAGAAATCAGCACCTCATTTAAAGCCGCTTGTTCTACTTCAAGAGTACTATCAATACCTTTACGAAGTTCTTCTATTCTCTTCTGATTAATATCAAAACCTACAACAGCAAATTTTGTAGCAAATAATCGTGCTAAAGGCAATCCTACATATCCAAGGCCTATTACAGCTATTTTACAATTATAACCCATTGATTTTTACTAATTTATTAGCTCCTCACTTCTTTAATCCCAACGCTTCGCGGCTCCAACTCCCATAATAATGGGTTTACCAGGTTCTGGCAAAACAACTTTGGCTAATGAATTAGCACCAATGTTAAATGCTAAAAGATTAAATGCAGATGAAGTTAGAAAGGAAGCAAATGATTGGGATTTCTCAGAGGAAGGTAGAAAAAGACAATCTAAAAGAATGGCAGATTTTGCTTTAAAATTAAAAAAGGAAGGAAATAATGTTGTGGCTGATTTCATATGCCCAACACCAGAGGCGCGATCTTTATTCCCAGCAGATTATGTAATTTGGGTAGATACTATTAAAGAAGGTAGATTTGATGACACAAATAAAATGTTTATCAAACCGGAAAAGTTTGATTATCATGTAACAACACAGGATGCTAAAAATTGGGCACCTAAAATTTTAAAGGAGATACAATAATGGCTTACGAATGGGATAATAAAAAACCAACAGCACAAATGCTTGGAAGATGGCAACCATTTCATGATGGACACTATACTTTATTTAAAGAAATAATTAAAAAAACAGGTCAAGTCTGCATTCAAATAAGAGATGTGCAAGGTGTTGATGATAACCCATTTGATTTTGAGACTGTTAAAAAAAATATTGAAGAAAGATTAAATCCTGAATTTGAAGGACAATTTAAAATCATGCTTGTTCCTAATATCACTAACATTTGTTATGGAAGAGGAGTTGGCTATAAAATTGAAGAGATAGTTTTAGACGAAGAAACTCAAAAAATTTCTGCTACAAAAATTAGAGCTAAAATGAGAGAAGAAGGAAAACTTAAATAGGTTTTCTGTCACTTTCATGAATATCAAAAATAAACAATTATCTGATGGGGTTGTTATAGTTACAATAGATGAGCCTAAAACTTATAATTCT
>JALRGT010000066.1 GCA_023259675.1 Flavobacterium sp. | reverse complement strand
TTGTTTTGATTATTCTCTAAATTGCCATAATAGGCAAAAGCACTCCAGTAATAAGGTGATTTTTTAGCATTCGAAATGTCGGGGTTGTTTAGGAAATCTCTTTTAGCATTGGCATTAGCTTCCATATAAGATTGCCCGTTTTTAATGTTTTGGTAAAAGGAATCCATAAAAATGGAAGTCGTGTAATCATTGACTTTCCATAAAGACATCAGGATGTTTTCTGCTCCGGCGGATTGAAAACCGCGGGAAATACTCATTGCACCTTCACCTTTGTAAAGTTTGCCAATTCCCGTTTCGCAGGCACTCAAAACAACCAAATCAGGATGAATGTTTAGATGGTATAATTCCGAATACAAAACTTCCTGATCGTAAAATTTAATACTTGCCGGAGTGTCAATATCGCCAGCGGAAGCATGGGTGGAAAGATGCAGAATCGAATAATTGGCTGCATCATTTTTAAAGTTTTGGAAACTGGCTTTGGCATTTTCTAAATATTTTCCTTTGAAATTATGCGCTATCGACTGCATCTCATTTTTTGAATAAGTCAAAGCAAAAGGAGAATTTTCAAAAACCGGAAAAACTCCTAAAACAGTTTTTTCTTTAGTTGTCATCCTGAGCTTGTCGAAGGACAAATAAAACTGAGCCGAATTTTGATAGCCAATATTGTAATCATTCAGCAGATAATGCATTTTAGCAAAATTAGTCGTATTGGATTCTTTTGTAATTAAGGCTTCAAAAGGCAGAAAATTTAAAATTCCATCTGGAATGATAATGAGGTTTTTGTATTTTGAATTTTGGGGTAATCGTAAAATTTTATGTGCTAAAAAAGCATCTTTTTGATATAAATTGATGTTGTCTATAATTGTGTTAGCATTATTAAAATCACCAATATACCAAAGTATTGGTTCAATATACATTTTTGCTGAAAAAAATGATTTTAAGGAAATTTGGCTGTTTTGTATTGTAAATAAAAATATGTTTTTTGAACCCCAAAAATATTCAATCATTATAGCATTGTTTTTTTCTAATTTGGAATACAAATCAGTTAAATTGAAAGTCTTATTCGATTTGATTTCGGTTTTTGATTGTGCTTGTTTGAGTTGCAACATCAATTCGTTTTGCTTTTTAATGGCTTCGTTGATTTTTTTAATATCAGCAAAATCACCTTTTTGCTGTTCTTTAAGGATAATGCTGTTTTGATTTTCGAGTTGTTCCAAAAGCGATTTTTCTTCTACTGAGCGTTTAGATTCGTTGATTATTCGTTCTTTTAAAACAATTGATTTAGTTTTTTCGACCAATTGAAAAGCCTTTTCTATGTAAATTGATTTTTTCTCTTTTTCAAATAAAGATTGATAGATGGCAACACATTTTTCGATGCGTGTACGGTTTCTGGTTTGTGTGATAATTTTCGAATTTTCATAAACAATTAAATTTTGAAATAAATCTTCGATATAAAAAGCAAGTGCATAGGTTTTTAATGCTCTTTTAGCTTGATTTTGTAGCGTAAATAATTCAGCTTGAAAGTCTAAGGCATCCAGTAAAATGGTTTCTGCATAAAGGTCTTTTTCTTTTGGGAGAATATCTTTATGGCTGGAATAATTAGGAATTAAGGTTTTATAAACGGTTTTGAGTGTTGTTTGAGTTTCGGTTAAATTATTTTGCTTTAATAACAAATGAATTTTTTCTAAATAAAATTGTGCTTTGTTTCTTGGATTTTTGTTGGGTGATTTTTCAAAAATCGCCCTTGCTTTTTCGTAATAATTAAGAGCTTCATTTTGGTGAAAATTAAGATTTAGTTTATATAAATTGAGGTAAGTATTTAATAATGATTCCTGTTGAGATTTGTCTTTTTTTAATAATGGAATTGCTTTTAAAAATGAGTTTTCTGCATTAGAAGTATCTTCGTTGATATTTCGTAAAAGATAACAGTTTCCTAAATTATTCTCTAAAATTCCTTTTTGAATATCCGAAAGGTATTCTTTTTTAATTGTTTTTTCGAGTAAATCAATGGCTTGATGATTTCTTCCTGTGTTCTGATACACATTAGACAAATTAAGAATTGCCGCTATTTTTTTTGCCTGATTTTTTTCTTGAGTAGCAATATAGTAATACTGCTTGATGGTGTTTTCGGCATTGTCATAATCGCCCTGTATGGTATATAAATTACCCAAAGGTTTGAGGCAATATTCTACAATATCATAATTTCGTAGTTGGTGTTTTTGATAGATTTTCCAGGCTTTTTCGTAGCTGGAAACTGCTTTTTGAATTTGGTTAAACTGATTTTCGTAATAAGCTTTATTACAGTTTAGAATAACAATTGCTAGTAGTTCGTCTTTGGTTTTTGGTTTTTGGTTTTTCCAAAAATCTCTTTCAGCGGAATTAAGGTAGTTTAAATTTTCTGCTGTAGGATTGGCAACAAAAGTGTCGACAGCATTATATATTTTGTCTTCAGAGCTAGGTTGATTTTGCCCAAAACTAATCAGGGGAATAAGGAGTAGAAAAAAGAAAAAATATTTTTTCATAAAGAGTTGTTTCACAAAGATACACAAAGCATTCCCGGAGATTCACTAAGAATTATTGAAAAATCTGTGTTTATCAGTATAATTAGTGTCATCTGTGTCCCAAAAACTAAAACTAAAACTTCCATATTCCATACACCTGAACATAATTAAAATTTTCTTTGAAATTCATCACATATCGGGCACCTAAACTTGGTCCGATGCGGGCGAAACCTAGAGTTAGGTCAAATAATAATCCCGATTTGAAGTCAGTAAATGTTTTATTGTTTGAAACGCTGTTTTCCTGGGTGTCTATTAGGATAGAGTCGGCTTTTTCAGATTCAAAAGTTTCTATTTTAGTATAACGTTCTTCTTTTTGCGAAGCATTAATGTTGGCTTGAATTCCTGCTCCAATTCCAATGTAATTGTTGATGTTGTAGCGAATAAGCAATGGGATTTCGTTATTAAAATTGGAATAGCTTTGTATTGTTGTAGTTCGAACGGGTTGACGTACTCCATTTGCAGTAGTAGTGAAACTATTAGTGATTGTAGTAGCTGCTTTATATTGATTTAGATTATTAATTAATTCTGCTTGCCAATAAAAGCGATAGGATTTATAAGGCGAAATAGTTGCCCCTACAAAATAACTTGTTGATTTTTCTAAATTAGGATAAAAGTTATAACCTGCTTTGGCACCAATAGAAATTCCGGGTAAAAATCGGGTAGTGGCGTAATTGGTAATAATGGGTTCGTTCTTGTCAAAGAAAATCGCTGTTCTGCTCTTGGTATTTACTTTGTGAAAATCCTTGTTGAATTTCATCGAGTATTTTACAAAACCTTTAGTACTGTCTTTTTCTTTTACATTTTTTTGTTCGCTTCCAGGTAAATAAATGTTTTTGAAGGTAAAAAAGATTTGCTTTTGTTTGATTATAGTATCTAAACAGCTAGTAGTAGGGACTTCGTCTTTTGGACAAATTGGGCATTCGGGATACATGCCTTCTATTTTGAAAGTTTTTTTGTCAAACATATCCGGAATATCGGTTTCTAGGCGAATCATTCTTGCCGGACCTTCGCCATTATTTTGAAAACGGGTTTTGAAATTGACTCTTTTAAAACGAACGAATCGATAGTTCATAAAACTCCCGTTAGAACCCATTTTGTTAGGGTCGTGAGAAGTTACAATTTCCATTTCCAGATTTTTTACTTTATGGTTTTTGTAACTACGATTAGGAACATAAATACCGCGCATAGTGATGGTTGCACTGGTGTCTTTAAGCATTTCCGGAGTGGTTTTGAAGGTGTAAAAAACGTTACGTGTTTCTTGAGGATTGGCATC
>JALRGT010000065.1 GCA_023259675.1 Flavobacterium sp. | reverse complement strand
GTTCTCGCTTTTGGCTGACGACGCATCCATTCTAATTCTTTTACGAATAAGTTTTGGGCTTTGTCTATACTGGCGTTTTCAGAAGCAATTCGCTCTTCTTTTTTCTCTAAGTAGTAGGAATAATTACCTTTGTATTGGTATAATTTTCCGTTGTCTAATTCTAAAATTTCATTACACACACGTTCTAAGAAAAAACGATCGTGAGTAACCATAAACAAGGTAATATTTTCTTTAGCAAAATATGTTTCAAGCCACTCAATCATTTCTAAGTCCAAGTGATTGGTAGGCTCATCCAGAATTAATAAATCGGGACGGTTAATCAAAATGATGGCAAGAGAAAGGCGTTTCTTTTGTCCTCCGGAAAGATTTTTAACCTTCAATTTAAAATCTTCCAGTTTTAATTTGAATAAAATTTGTTTGTATTGCGTTTCAAAATCCCAAGCATTATGTTGGTCCATGGCGTCAAAAGCTTTTTGGTATGCTTCTTCATCTTCCGGATTTTCTAGGGCTTTTTCGTATTGTTCGATAACTTTTAAAGTCTCGTTATCCGATGCAAAAATGCTTTCTTCAATAGTTAATTCGTCCTGTAAATTATTATCCTGCGATAAAAAAGCCATTCGGATTCCTTTTCTTAAAACAACCTGACCAGTATCCGGTTCGTCTAAGCCGTTGATGATGCTCATGATGGTTGTTTTTCCAGAGCCGTTTTTAGCAATGAAAGCAATTTTTTGGTCTTTGTTAATTCCGAAAGAAATGTTGTCAAAAAGTGTTCTTTCGCCAAAAGATTTGGATATATTTTCTACAGATAAATAATTCACAGTTGTAATTTTTTGGCAAAAGTAAACTATTTCATTGACTTGCCAGAAGTTTATTGAATAGGCTAAAGCTTTTGATTTTTGATATTGATATCCAAAAAATCACTTAAATTGATTTTGTGTAGTTTTTGAGGAACGTTGAGTATGGGTTTTAGTTGTAAGTGCTCATTTGTTATATAAAAGTTGATACCGTCAAAAGTAGCGATGCCTTCTATTTGATGAAAAGAAAATTTGAGATCAATTCTTCTTTTATTACCCGATAAGAAGTCTGAGTGTTTGAAGTTCTTTAAAAGGTATAAAAAAGCTTTGCCTTTTTTGGTGTAACCGCAAAGTACGATTGTTTTTTGTTCCGGAAGAAAGGTAGCTCCTGTTATAAGTCCTTGGGTGTCGAGTGATTTTTGAACTTTGGCAATATGATTCCCCGCTTGGTTAGCTAGACTATAAATCGTTGTTTTTTGATTTTTCCATTCTTTAGTAAACAAATAAATACTGTCTTTGTAAACTAAAAAGGCCTCACAATCAAAATTGGTACTGTTGCTAGCTTGAGGTCTTAAATCTATTTGTTTTTCATAAGTAAAAGTGATGCTTTCATAGGATAGGTTTTTGTTATAGATGTTTTTTTTATCAAATTTTAAGATGCGAAGGTTGGTTCGGTTACCTTGGTAATTGTTTCCAAAATCTCCTATATAAATGTAGTTTTCGTCCTGAGTAATTTCTTCCCAGTCCTGATTGATTACATGAGGTAAGTTGATTTTTTTTCTGATTTTTCCGGATTCATCCATACCATAAAGAGACGTGTCATGGTCGTCATTGTGCGTCCAAAGTAAAGAATCAAAAGTTATTAGTCCAGAAGATTCAGGAATGGAATCTGAAAGCCTATTTATGAATTCAGCTTTGATTTTTGTTTTAGGATAATAGTAACTTCCGTTGTATTGGGTAGCGTTAGAATTGAAGTTTTTAGCCTTGACATTGGTAGAATCACTTATTTGTGAATAAACACAGTAATTTATAAAGTAAAAAAACAATAAGTGTATTTTCATTGAGGCTATAAACTTTAAGGCTATTCAAAAATACACCAATTGTTTTAGAAAATCGAGTTGTGATTAGAATTAGAATTGGAAAAATTCGATGTTTTACGATTGTTTAAGCGTTATTAAAGCTAATGTAATTGTGGAAAATGGTAGATTTAGTAGTTTGTTTTTTTTATTGAATTGCTAAAAATGAAGCTTTTTATCATTTGAATTTTGTTAATATATTGATTATTATTTTGAAAAAGAGTTGCTTGTTATAATTAATGAGGGAAAGTTGAGTTTAATATAATTTATGTTTTAATAATTTAGTAATTTCGCAAGCAGAAATTAAAAACTACCTTTTGGGTTAACAATATGGCAAGATTTGAATTAAAGCTTCCAAAAATGGGAGAGAGTATCGCAGAAGCAACCATTACAAATTGGTTGAAACAAGTTGGCGATAAAATTGAAGCTGATGAAGCTGTGCTAGAAGTTGCTACCGACAAAGTAGATAGTGAGGTACCTAGTGAGGTTTCAGGGGTTTTAATTGAACAATTATTTTTTAAAGATGATTTGGTTGAGGTAGGGCAAACTATTGCAATCATTGAGACAGAAGGTGAAGATGTTGAAGGAGCGGTGCAAGTACAGGAAACTGTTGCGCCGGAAATAATTGAAGAAGTAACCAAAACAATTGAGGTAGCAAAAGAAAATCTGGCTACTCCAATAATAACAAATAGTAATTCGGAAAAATTCTTTTCTCCCTTAGTGAAAAATATAGCCGCTGCTGAAGGGATTAGCATAGCTGAACTAGAGCAGATTCCAGGGACTGGAAGCGAGGGAAGAGTAACTAAGAATGATGTTTTACTATATTTAGAAAACAGAAAGTCTAATCCGGTAGCTGTTGAAAAAGTGGCTCAGCCAAAAGTTGTAGCCGCGCCTGTACAAACGGCAGTTCCAGTTTCGGTAAATGGAGGAGATGAGATTATAGAAATGGATAGAATGCGCAAATTGATTGCAGGCTATATGATTTCTTCGCAGCAAACATCAGCCCATGTTTACTCTGTTATTGAAGTAGATGTGACTAATATTGTGAAATGGCGTGATAAGCATAAAAATGAATTTGAGAAAAGAGAAGGTGAAAAGTTAACGTTTACACCTATTTTTATGGAAGCGGTAGCTAAAGCATTGAAAGATTATCCCGGTATTAATATTTCAATAGATGGTAATTCTGTGATAAAAAGAAAAAATATCAATTTAGGAATGGCTGCTGCTTTACCTAATGGTAATTTGATTGTTCCTGTAATTAAAAATGCCGATCAATTGAATTTAATGGGAATGGCTAAAGCTGTTAATGATTTAGGAAATCGTGCAAAACAAGGAAAACTCAAACCAGACGATACTCAGGGGGGGACTTATACAGTAACGAATGTTGGTTCTTTTGGTAGTGTTTTTGGGACGCCAATTATTAATCAGCCAGAGGTAGGTATTTTGGCACTTGGTGCTATTAGAAAAGTGCCAGCTGTTATTGAAACTCCGGAAGGAGATTTTATTGGAATTCGTCAAAAAATGTTTTTAACGCATGGTTATGACCATCGTATTATTGATGGTGCTTTAGGGGGGATGTTTGTGAAAAGAGTAGCAGAGTATTTAGAAGGTTTTGATATTACAAGGACTATTTAATGAAAATATATCATAGTGTAAAACCCGTCTCGTATATAAAAACGAGACGGGTTTTCTTTTAAACTATTGTTTAATTTAATAGCAATACTTTATATTTGTCATCATAAATTTTAAAAATGGAATTAAAACTCAATAGACCTATTTGCTTTTTTGATCTTGAAACTACAGGAATTGACATAGGAAAAGATAGAATTGTAGAAATATCAATATTTAAAGTTTTTCCAAACGGAAACAAAGAAAGTAAAACCTGGTTGGTGAATCCTACGATTCCAATTCCACCACAAACTACGGCTGTTCACGGGATTACTGATGAGAAAGTGGCTAATGAACCTACTTTTAAAGAATTGGCACCACAGGTGTATCAAATGATAAAAGATAGTGATTTGGGTGGTTTTAATTCGGATCGTTTTGATATTCCGCTTTTGGC
>JALRGT010000064.1 GCA_023259675.1 Flavobacterium sp. | reverse complement strand
TGAACAGATTGAAAAAGTACCACCTGTAAATTCCTTAACCATTTTAATTAATTGATCAGCAGTGGGAAATTTTGGTAAAGTTTCAAAAAAATTTGTGCCTGTGATACGATTGATAACTTCTGCTTTTAAATCTTTGGTTCTATCTGAAGTTAATTCTTTCCAGTGTTTAACACCGTACAGTTTTTCGATACCTCCGAAGAAGTCCGCCATAACTCCGTCCATATCAAGATACACAATTGGTTTTGGTTCCATGTCTTCATTATACAACCTTTTGTTGTGATTGTCAACCTTGGAATCCAAATCCAAAATACGCATTAATTAAATCCTACGTGAGTGACTTCTGGGTATTTTGCTTTGATTTTTCTGGCAAGTTCGTTGTGCAGTTTGACTAGTTGATTCATGTAACCCTCAGGTCTTCCACCTGATATCATGGTTGGTCCACCTGGCTGTTTGTCAACTGTAGGTTCTTCTTCTGGGGATTGTTTGTCAATATTCTTTTTTAACCATTGTGTTGAAACACCAATAAATTCATCTATAGGCACAGCACTCATGTCTTCAAAGTCAGCAGGGTAACCCAATGCTGATAAAAATTGTCTCATGCTGGCATTACTCATGTATGGAGTATCCAACTCTTTATTTTTTGCCCAAGCATCAGGAAAGTTCCACACAGTTCTCTTTTCACCATCCCAATCCTTTTCTGTTTTATAGTAAGGAATCATGCTGGCTCCTTCAGCCACTTGCTCTTTAGCAGGTGTATGAATAACAAATTTATCTCCATCGGTATCTACTTTGTGTCCGGTTAACATTTGATACATTTTTGCCAACAGTCTATTATCAAACTCTGGTTTGCCTATGCCTGTTTGAGGTTCTTTAATTTTATTTGCCAGTGTTGACACAAAACCTTGTTTGCTCATCACTAGATCAGATTCATATGTTTGTTCTTTAGAAGGAACCAATTGATCATAATGTTTCATAGTTAGTAGATCATCTTCTTTGGATGCTTTGATTAATCTTTCTGCAACATCATGTAAATCCATATCTGTTTTAGCATCTTCTCTAGCATACTCTAACAATCGTATCATTAATGGAACATCCATTGTGATTTTGTCTATACCATCTTCAGATGCTTCTGCTAACGTCCAACCTTTGGCTAGATATTCTTTTTCTTTGCTTTTGTCGATAGTAATTACTTTACCATCTTTTTGAACCAATATTTCATTTTCAGGATCTACTAATTGTCTTTGCTGTTGGTCTTCAGTTCTTAATGCTGATTTTTTATAACCTTTGGCCATAAAATCTTTTTCACGCTCTACTGGAATCATAATAGTTTTTCCATCTTTATGAACGTAAACAGTCTTACCACTAGCACCTATTCTTTTTAAATCTGTAGGTTGTACACCATCTTCTGTTTGTGCTTTACCTTTTTGGACTCTGTCCCAATAGTATGAACTCATTTTGCCATAACCATGTCTCCAAGCCATTTGTCTTAGAGTAGTTTCATCAGAATCTTTAAATCTATCTGCTAATTCTTTATCGGTCATATTAGCATATCTTTGTTTGTTTTTAATAATTTGTGCTGGCATTCTTTCAGAAACACTGTCTTCTTTTTTAAGATTTTTTTGTGCCCAAGCATCCAATTCTGCTTTACGCTTCATCACTGCTAATTTGGTATCTGGATGTCTTTGTTTAGGATCGTTTTGAATCTGTTGTAGATCTTTCATTAATTGACGATAATGTTTTTCGTCTCGCGGTTCGTTTGATACTTTGAATTCTTTGATAAAATCTCTCAGTTTCATTTCTTTCTTCCTCTAAACTGTACCGGTCCAGTCATATATGGTTTGGAAAACCAAAGTCTAAACCAATCAGGATCACCTGGTTTCAAGCCTAGTTGTCTTTCCTTTTGCCTTAACGCAGTAGCAGTATGGCTGATATTTTCGCCCATTGATTCATCATTTGACTCTTTATCAATGCCTGCCAAACGTTTTAATTCTTCTATATTCATATTTATACTGTAACAGGATCTAATTGTAGTCCTGCTCTCACTTGGTTGTACATCTCTTCTGCTGTTTTTGGATCAATTGGCACAGCATTAACAAATGTTCGCTTGTCACCGCGTGCGGCTAAATCTCTCATTTTCGAAGCACTCATACCTTGAAGACCTTCTGCATCTGGATCTCTTTCTCCAGCACTTACCACTTTGATAGAATTAAAGTTATATTCTTTACCATTGTATTTGTTTAATAATTCATTGAATTGATTCACTCTGTCAGAACCTGCCACATATATGATATCTGTGTAACCCATCTGCTCCAACTTCTGCATGGCTTGAACCCATGTACGCACTGCCTTGTCTCCCACTTTGATCATTGGAAACATTTTTTGAGCAAAGGTTAATTTTTGTGAAAATGATAATGGATCTGTCTTTGCGTTTTGTGTGTGCGTGATAAAAATGAAAGGATCACCTGCCTGTGCTTTAATGACCTCACCTATTTTTTTATGACCTGCTGTTGGTGGATTCATTCTGCCAAAGGCAAACACAGCAGTTTTATTTGGTGCTTCTACTATTTCCGTAATTAACATTATTTGCCCTCATTGTGTTCTTCATTCTGAATCATTCTCTGCATCAGTACGTTTTTATCTTCTGAGGATATTTGATCAATAATTTGTTGTGGAATTTTATACTTTAAACAATATTCTTTAATGCAAGAATCTATCACAGGCATTAACATTTCATTGTTGCCTGTTTGTCTACATTTATTCATTGCTGGGTAATAGTTTTTTCTGTAAAAATCATCATTATTCATCATATAAAAATAAACATCATCTATTAGATTGTAATCTAATTTAGGTTCTTTGTCAATATGATTGAATTCAGTAAATCTTTACCATTTTCTACAACTCCAATATCTTGCCTTATGACGTGGCCCCGGATTATCGCAATTGTGTCTTGCACGGAAGCTACGTCTACGTGCTGGATTGCTTTTCTTAATCTTCATATCAGGATCACCAAAGTTTACTTTAACAATGTTACCTTTAGGATTCTTTACATAGACTTTAAACTTTTTAACATCGCCGCGCATTGGCTTACCTAGTTTAACTTTGCGCCCTTGGTATTCTGCTTCGTCAATTTCGTCATCTTCATTGAACCACATATCTCCATATGCTTCATAAAAAGAATCACCATCGTATGTTTCTTCCATAGGATCGTTATCACTAACTTCAATAACAAAATCATTAGTGCCTATTTCATTGTAAAGATTTTCTAAGTCTTCTGCAAAATCATCTGATTCCAATTGATCTAACTGTTTGTGTAGTTCTATCTTTAATACGTGATTGCCATCGCTGTCTTCAAATGTGATGTAATTTGTTTGATCTTCTAATAATCCAATTGCACTTAAATCAATAGCAGTTTGGATTTCATCTTGTGTAAATTCTGTTTCTTTAATTATGTTTATATAGTGATGCATAGTTTTAATGATTTAATAATATACTGTTAATTGTTCCATCTGTGTAAGTTACACTTGCTCTAACCCAAACAAAATTGCCTGTAAAATTGTAAACAAAAGCACCATTTTTACCAGCAGTTTGACTGTCATATTCTGCGCCGACAATATCGAACCAATCAGCATCTGCAGGATCAGTTGCCAGTGTGCCTTGTATTTTTACAGTGCCTGCAACACCTGTGACATTGATTTGTACAGTGTGTAACCCATCTGATCTACCGTAGTAGCCGTCACCTTTGTACTTTTCACCCACAACTGTTTCAACCGTGCTATCGCCCGGATGTGTTGTTGCTGACAGTATTATTTCGCTTGTTGCTGGCATATGTGTATATTTAGCCGTATTAACGTATTGACGGACTAGGCTTGTTTTTCGAGCAATTTGACACCATCGCCGATGTCTAACACCAGTTCTTTGTCTTTGGTTGTAACCTTAACTTTACCACCATTTTTTAATGATCCAAACAACAATTCTCTTGCCATTGGCTTCTTAATTTTATCGTCAATCAATCTCTGCATAGGTCTTGCACCCATTTTGCTATCGTAACCATTTTCAACCATATAATCAATTGCTTCGTCAGTTAATTCTATTACCACATCCTTTTCTTTCAATTGTGTTTTTAATTCAAGCATAAATTTGCCCACAATTTTGATCAGCACTTCTTTGGCTAGTTTTTTAAACACCACTGTGCCATCTAATCTGTTTCTAAATT
>JALRGT010000063.1 GCA_023259675.1 Flavobacterium sp. | reverse complement strand
AATTGCCATGATCGTTCACCCGCCCGCTTTTGGAATGAGACTCAAGTCAGTAGATGACAGTCAAGCAGCAACCATGCCTGGCATTAAAAAAGTTTTTACCCTAAAAACGCATTTGGGAGACTACAGCTTAGGTGCTTTCGACAACGATGCCTTTAATGAAATTGCGGTCGTGGTTGGAAATTCCACCTGGGAGGTAATGAAAGCCAAGGAGGCCTTGAAAGTGGAATGGGAAAATGCTCCAGCTAAAACAGAAGAATTGGACTTTTTTGGTCGAAAAACGATTGTTGAAACCCCTGCAGGACTTGAAAGCAGTGAAGACCACCGCATGGTTTTTGAAAAAATGGCCAAAAAAGAAGGGAAGGTGGTTCGTAAAGATGGTACTCCCGAAAAAATGTTCAGCAGTGCGGCAAAAATTATAGAACGCACCTATACCTGTCCTTTTTTAGCTCATAACACCATGGAGCCCATGAATTTTTATGCGGATGTTACCGCTGAACGGGCAAATTTAGTGGGACCTATTCAAACACCTGAGATTATGGAAGGAAGTATTTCAAAACGTCTTGGAATGGATAAAGAAAAAATTGACATTCAAATGACCCGCATGGGAGGTGGATTTGGAAGACGCCTCTACGGTCACTTCATGACAGAAGCCGCTGTAATTTCTAAGGAAATGGGGCGACCTATAAAACTGATTTATTCCCGAGAAGACGACATGACGCAGGGAACCTACAGACCCGCCTATCAGGCAACCTATAGAGCCGCCCTTGACAAGGACAATAAGTTGATCGCTTTTCATGTAAAAACAGGAGGGATTCCCGAAAGCCCTCTTGCAGCAAACCGTTTTCCAGCGGGGGCTATTGACCACTACTTGGCCGAAGAATGGGTAGAAAAAACAAATATAACCGTAGGTGCTTTTGGTTTCATCGTTACTTTCTCAGTGGCTTTTTATCTTGCCAAATTAGCCAAGAAATACAGCCCTAAAATGGTGCATTTTATATGTCTTTTATTTGGAGCAACTTCCTTTTTCTTTTTCCCAATGATTCAAAATCAATATTTGTTTTTTGCTGCTATTATTGGTTACGGAATTGCCTGGGCTAGTATGATGGGAATCCCTTATCTAATGGTGGTTACAAATATCCCAAAAGAACGCTATGGCGTTTATATGGGAATCATTAACATGATGATTGTAATTCCAATGATTTTCCAAAATCTCTCATTCGGATATATTTTAAAACATTTTTTAAATAATGATCCCCGTCTGGCTATCACATTTGCAGGAACACTATTACTGCTTGGTTCATTAAGCACTTTATTAATCAAAGTACATAAAACAACACAACAATAAAATGGATACTTCTATCTCCTATAAAAAAGCTATCGAATTACTTGAAAAATCATCTTCTTCCGAAGGTTTTTTAGCAAGTGCGCAAAACATTTCCAATTATCAAAGAGTTTGGGCTCGTGATGGTGTAATATGTGGATTAGCTGCTTTAGCATCAGGAAAAGAAAACTTAATTGAAACATTTCAAAAAACACTGAAAACACTTGCCGATAAGCAACATTTCAACGGAACGATTCCTTCTAACGTAATGACAAATGGAACGGAAACAGAAGTAAGTTATGGCGGATTGGCAGGAAGAGTGGATGCCGTAACCTGGTTTATTATTGGAATTTGCCAATATGCATACTATAAAAATGATGCTTCATTCGTAACCAAATACCAATCCAATATTGAAAAATGCCTTCAGTTAATGGAAGCCTGGGAATTCAACAACAAACATTTAATGTATGTTCCCTTATCCGGAAACTGGGCAGACGAATACATTACTGATGGTTATGTTTTGTATGACCAACTCCTACGTATTTGGGCTTTAAAAAGCTACAATTACTTTGTAAATGATGATTTAATAACTAATAAAATTAAAAAAATAACCCAACAAATAGAATCCAATTTCATTCCTAATTCTAAAGGTGAAAAATACCACGAAAGAACTTTTAACGAATTAGAAATTACTAATTACATGCCTTGTTCTTTCTCACCTGCAGGATACAAAACACCATTTGATGCTTTTGCGCATTCTTTAGCCTTATTGTTAAATATTGGTTCTCTGGACTTTCAAGAAGCCATAATTCAACATGCTGAAAAAATTAGAACCGAAACTGCTTTAGCATTATTACCGGCTTTTTGGCCTCCTATTACAGCAACAGATGCCGACTGGAATTTGTTGAAGAATAATTTCAAATACGAATTTAGAAATTATCCTAATGAGTTTCACAACGGAGGTAGCTGGCCTATGGTGAATGGATTTTATGGTTTGGCTTTACTTGACAAAAAACAAGACAAAGTAGCTAAATCACTTTTAAACGCAATAAATAATGCTAATGCTAAAGAAGATTTTAGTTTCTACGAAAATTTTAATACCGAAACAACCGCAGTGAATGGAGTTCCTTTTTGCACCTGGAGTGCTGCAGCAACAGTAATGCTTACCCAAGGAATTACGGAAAATTTCAAATTATTGATTTAAAATGAAAAAGACAATTGACATTATATGCGTAGGAGAAATTCTCATTGACTACATAGGTAATGAGATAAATACCCCTATCTCCAAAATAGAAAACTACAATCGTTTTCTGGGTGGTTCCCCAACTAATGTTGCTATTTATAGTGCCAAATTGGGATTACAAACAACCTTAGTGGCGAGTTGCGGCAATGACGGCTTAGGACATTTCATGATTGAAAAACTAAAAGAAAACAACGTCAATACTACTCAAATAAAAGAACTCAACAACTATCCATCATCTGTTATTTTTGTTTCCAAATCCAGTGCTACACCTGAATTCATCCCTTACAGACAGGCCGATTATCATATTGATGAAACACAAATTCCGGATAATATACTTGAAGAAGCTAAAATTTTTCATACCACCTGTTTTGCTTTAAGTAAAAATCCGGCACGTGAAACCATTTTGAACAAAGCCAAAAAAGCCCAACAATTGGGATTGCAAACGAGCATTGACCTCAATTATTCCGATAAAATCTGGCCAAACCGAGAAGAAGCGATGGAAGTTATCAAAGAATATTTGGCCACAAAACCTTTGGTAAAACTGAGTGATGATGATTGTTTCAGATTGTTTAACGAAACTAAATCAGACGAATATATTATTGCTTTTTTTCAGCAATTAGGTGCTTCAACTATTTGTTTAACAAAAGGAAAAGACGGCGTGGTGCTTTGGGATTCCAATTTAGGAGCCGTCTATAAAAAAGCCCCTTTAGTAGAAAACATAAAAGATACCACAGGAGCCGGAGATGCTTTCTGGACCGGATTTTTATACAGCAAACTCAAAAGTAAAGAACCGCTCGATTGCATCAGCACCGCTCAAAAACTGGCAAGTATAAAACTGCAGCATCTGGGAGGATTACCGGACAATATTCCGTTAGAAGATATTTAAAAGCGATCTACAAAAACTAAAACTATCTAACCTAAGTTCCATTTTATTTTAAAGTGGAACTTTTTTAATTCTCCATTCTGAAAATAAAAAACTAAATTTGGTTAAATCAAATCCCAATGTATGTTTCAATCCAAAAAAGACCTTGTTTACGTCATTCTTGCGGGAATATTTATCACCAATGCCGTAGTAGCCGAAATGATTGGCGGAAAACTCATTTACGTTGGGCCTTATTTGATGAGTATCGGTATTTTACCCTGGCCAATTGTGTTTGTAACTACCGACTTACTCTATGAATATTTTGGAGAAAAAGGCGTTCGCAAGCTTTCATTAATCACTGCCTGCCTGATTGCTTATTGCTTTGTTTTATTATTTTTTGCCTTAAAAATCCCTGCAGTCAAAGGCGACGGATTGGTTACCGATGCTCAATTTCATGCTGTTTTCGGACAGAGTATGTGGATAATCGTTGGTAGTATCACTGCTTTCCTGGTGTCACAATTAATCGACGTGACGATTTTTCATTTTTTCAAAAGAAAAACAGGCAACAAGATGATTTGGCTGCGAAGTACCGGTTCCACGGTTATTTCCCAACTTTTCGACAGTTTTATCGTTTTGGGAATTGCCTTTTGGATGACCGGAAAAATCTCCACTTCGGATTATATTGCATCGGCATTTACCGGTTATTTCGTAAAATTAATTATTGCTATTTTGCTCACCCCTTTAATTTATTTAGGACATTCTCTGATAGAAAAATACATTCATAATAA
>JALRGT010000062.1 GCA_023259675.1 Flavobacterium sp. | reverse complement strand
TTCTTCTTCCTGATGAACCGCACTATACCGACTAGCATACAATGCCTTGGAAAAATCTCGACTTATTACATCTCGTCCTTCAATAATAACAATAGGTCTATTTCTATTCCATACTCCTGTGGACTTTTCTATGAAGGTGAAAACATGCTTGTGATAAATCCCGATGAGTGCATCGACTGTGGAGTGTGTGAGCCCGAATGCCCTGAAGAAGCGATCATTCCAGAAAGCTTAGACGAAAACGGCAAATCAATGAACATCAACATTGCCGAAATAGCTTTCAACCCATCCAGAGTAAACCTAAAACAATTCAAAGCTTCAACAGGAAAAAGTGATTTGAGTGTAACAGGAGTTTTGGAAAACTTTTATGGTTTTGTCTTTAGAAACCAAAACCTGCAAGGAAATTTCAATTTAACTTCTAATCAATTAGCCGTTGATGATTTCGTTACTACTGAATCAGCTCCAAAAGCTGCCTCAGGAGACAGCGAACAGCCAAAAACGACTTCAAAAACAGAGGCCATGAAAATCCCGGCTTTCTTAGATTGTTCGCTTACCGCAAAAGCCAATACGGTTTTGTATGACAATTTAACCTTAAAAAATGTTTCGGGTAAATTGGTTGTTAAAGATGAAAAACTAAACATGGAAAACATCAAAACTTCTATTTTTGGTGGTTCTATCGGATTGAATGGAGCGGTTTCTACCAAAGAAAAAACGCCTACTTTCAACATGGATTTAGGATTGAATCAAGTAGATATTGCGCAATCTTTCACCCAATTGGATATGCTTAAAAAACTGGCTCCAATAGCCGGAATTGTGAATGGAAAAATCAATTCTACCATTAAACTGAACGGAAATTTAGACGCTGTAGAATTAACCCCTGATTTAAAAACCATCACAGGTGATTTATTGGGACAATTCCTTTCTACAACGATAAATGCTAATAATTCCACTTTGTTGACTGCTTTATCTTCTAATCTTAAATTCTTAGACCTGAATAAAGTAAATCTAAATGATTTGAAAGCAGCCATAACTTTCAAAGACGGAAAAGTAAGTGTAAAACCATTCAATATTAAATATCAGGATATTCAGGCTACCATTGGCGGAACACATGGTTTTGATCAAAGCATGAATTACAACATCAAATTAAATGTGCCTGCGAAGTATTTGGGACCTGAAGTGAATAACCTAATTGCAAAATTATCTGATGCCGATGCAAAAAAACTGGAAAACATCCCGGTTAATACCCTATTAGGAGGAAGTTTTTCAAAACCTACCATCAAAACCGATTTGAAAGCAGCTGCAACGAATTTGACCAATCAATTGATTCAGCAACAAAAAGCTAAATTAGTAAGCAAAGGCACTTCGACTTTAACAGACATCATCAACAAAAACAAAAAAGCGGGTGATACTACTAAAACGGTAATTCCAACAACCAAAGCCGAAGTACAGCAAAAAGCCAAAGAAGAAGTAAAAGCTAAAGCCACCGATTTACTCAACGGCTTATTCAACAAGAAAAAGAAAGTAGTTGACACGACAAAGACAAATCAATAATGATTCAATAAAAAAGGATGGTTTTTAAAGCCATCCTTTTTTGTTGAATATTAAAACTTCATTGAACTAACCTAATCGACACATTAATTAAAATATAAAAAACTTAAAATTTTGCAGGATATATTTTTATATTTGAGAAACAAAATAAGCAAACTTAATATTGAAAACATATGCAATAGTGGTCGTATATTTATGACATATGGGCTATTATAACCAATAACGATGGATAGACAAATTATGAAATTAAAAATACTACTTCTTCTATTCTCTTCATTGTTATTAATGAATTGCAAGGACGAAAAAAAGAAAAACAACAAGACTGATATTCATATTTCTAAATCAAAAGATTTTGAAACATTCCTTAAAAAGTTTAAAATCTTGAACCTTCCTTTAGTACTTGAACCTTCAAAAATTCAAGACGTTGAAAATATAACTCCACTGTCAAAAACCGACTTAAAATTCATCGACATAAAAGACATAAATCCTGAATTAGACAATGTTTATCCCTTTGGAATCCTGGCAGACACATTAGAAACATTTAAAATTATCTATTTGTTCCCTGCTGAAAGTTATTATCCCGTCATTGCTACATTTAACAAAAATGGAAAGAGAATCGGGAAAGAAAATTTAAATATCGGAGAATGCGGTTCTGATTGTGGCTTCACTTGTAATGAATACGTAAAACTATATTCTGACCTAAAAATATATTCTGTCGATTCAATTCAAAGCTATGAATGTGATAGTCTTGGCGAAAAAGAAAACACGTTGAGAAAATATACAAGATTCAAAAATGGGAGCATCAATAAAAATGGAAAAATAATAATGTCTCAAATATTTGAAAAAAAACAGTAACAGTCCATAACCGAGTAAATGGCTCCATCCCAAACGAAACGGAGTATAATCCAATACTAATCCATTAAACTGCAATACTCACTACATAACCTTCGGAACCACGAACATTAAAAACGGTTCCGTCTTCAAATAATAGATACTGTCCTTTGATACCGGTTAATTTCCCTTGAAAAGTAGGTGTTTTATCTAAATTCAGGCTTTTTACTTTAGAAGGATATTGCAAAACTGGATAATCCATATGGTACAAATCATTTTTCTCCAAATAAAAATATTCCTGAACTTCAGCCGGAATTAAATCCTGCAATTTCAATCGTTCGGCAACTAAATCGACCGCTTCAATATCATTGGTTAACATTTTTCTCCAATTGGTTTTATCGGCATAATGGTCTTTTAGAGCAACTTCGGTAATTCCTGCCAAATAACGATTCGGAACTTCCACAATAGCAATCGCCTCATTAGCCCCCTGATCAATCCATCGGGTTGGTACTTGGGTTTTACGGGTCACCCCCACTTTTATCTCACTCGACAAGGCCAAATACACAATATGAGGCTGTAATTGCACTTTTTCTTCATAAGCCAAGTCGCGGTCTTCAATCCCTAAATGTGCCGTACTCAACTCAGGTTTCATAATCCAATCGCCCACAGCTGCACTCGAATAAAAACATTCGTAACAAAATCCCTGACGGAATATTTTCTTCTTTTTATTGCAATTCAAACATTGGTAACCCACAAAATTAATTTCGATGTTTTTATCCAGAAGTTGGTTCACATTCAAAAAACTATTTTCAAAAACCAGATAATATTGAATGGGGTTTCCGTATTCGGTTTCCATCTTTGAGAGTACGCCTTCGTATTGCATTAAGTTTGAATTTTAAAAGTTTGCTATTTCGTAAATTTTGCTATTTTTGGTAAAGTTATTACTCCTAGGGTAATTTTCATAAC
Source organism: Flavobacterium sp. (assembly GCA_023259675.1). Lineage (GTDB taxonomy): Bacteria > Bacteroidota > Bacteroidia > Flavobacteriales > Flavobacteriaceae > Flavobacterium. The sequence continues at coordinate 889 of JALRGT010000062.1, read as the reverse complement.
TCTATTTTTTTAAAAAATGCCAACACAGCTCATTAATTCATTTGCCTCTTGGGTTTTAAAACAGCGAATCCATCAGATAGAACTTTTCCTTAAATACCCTAATGAGGTTCAGGAAGAGTTACTTATGAATTTAATTGCTGCCGCTAAAAACACCAAGCTTGGCAAAAAATATGATTATGCTACGATAAATTCCTACGCGACTTTTGCCGAAAGAATTCCTATTTCTACTTACGAGGATTTACAACCCTTAATAGAAAGAACACGACAAGGCGAACAAAATGTTTTTTGGGAATCGCCTATAAAATGGTTTGCTAAATCTAGCGGAACCACCAATGCTAAAAGCAAATTTATCCCCGTAAGTTACGAAGCTCTTGAAGATTGCCATTACAAAGGAAGCAAGGATTTATTGTGTTTGTACTTGAACAATAATGAAAATTCGGAACTTTTTACCGGTAAGAGTTTACGATTAGGAGGAAGTTCCCAAATTTACGAAGACAACAATAGCTACTTTGGCGACTTATCGGCTATTTTAATTGAAAACATGCCTATTTGGGCTGAATTTAGTAGTACACCCAGCAACAAAACCTCGTTAATGAGCGAATGGGAAACCAAAATGAAAGCAATAATTAACGAAACCAAAAGAGAAAATGTAACCAGTTTTGCCGGAGTTCCTTCTTGGATGTTGGTTTTAATGAACAAAATGCTCGAAGAAACGGGCCGAGGAAATTTATTAGAAATTTGGCCAAATCTAGAAGTCTATTTTCATGGAGGGGTAAGTTTCAATCCTTACCGTGAACAATACCAACGTTTACTTCCTAAAAAAGAATTTAAATATTACGAAATATACAATGCTTCCGAAGGCTTTTTTGCCATTCAGGATATCAACAAT
>JALRGT010000061.1 GCA_023259675.1 Flavobacterium sp. | reverse complement strand
TAAATGCGTGCCCAAGGTCCGAATCGCAATTCCATGAACGTATATGCCGATGGACTATTTATTTTTCGGTACAAGGGAACGAAATATTTAACGGCAATTAAAGTGGAAATTGGCAAGGATAAACTAAATGCCAAAGCATTCCAATTGGATTGAAAAGCATTTCCCGGCAAAGCCAAATAACTGATACTACTGACAAAAGTGGCAAAAATAGACATGGTTACTACCCAACCCGGAATCGTTTTATCGCCCATTGTGTACGACTCTGATGTTCTGTTTTTTTTAAAGAATGAACCTCCAAAAAGTGCAATACCCAAGATGTAAGCAAAAAAAACGATAAGATCAATAGTATTCATAAATGGTTGTTTTTGGTTAATTATAGTATTTTTTAACCCATTGGGTGTAATTATTAAAAACGTCAATTCGAGTGTTTCTTGTTCTCGATACAATTTTCTAACGAAAATTAATACCATTGACGTTTTTATTAGAAAGGGCTTCGACAAGCTCAGCCTGACAAAGAATACGTCATTTTATATTGCTTTTTTTAGAATAAAAATCCTATCTCGAACTGACGAAAAACTATCATTAAAAACTAATTACACCCAACTGCTTTCTTTGAAATCATGAAAGATGCAAAAAAGTTTCTTTATAGCCCCGATTGAAGCGAAAATCCTTTTCTTTTTTTCTTTAAAAAAGAAAAGATTATAGCGGAAAGCGGGAAAATAGTGCGATAAAAAAACCAAACGTTGTGCTACAAAACCTTGGCGATTTCAGTTTCAATTTGTTTGATATTTGCAATCAATGCTGTCATTTCTTTTTCTTCAAATTTAGAGAAAGGAGGAGCGATATTGGCTTCGATAATTCCCAATGCTTGCAAAGCACCTTTGACTCCTTTGAGATAACTGGAACCAAAAGAACCTAACGTATACACTTTGGTACTGATAGTCATTACCAAATGTTGCAAGGCTGCAATACGATCAAAATCTCTGGCCACCGCCGCATTATATAAAGCCACGTATAATTTAGGAAACATATTGGCTCCGCCATTTACACCACCATTTCCGCCCATCAAAACGATTTCGGCCGTGATTTCTTCGGGCCCCACCAACAGACTGAAATTTTCTTTCGCTTTTAGCAAATGAATCAAAGATTGAAAATATACCGCATTGGCAGAACTGTCTTTCAAACCAATAATATTGGAGTGTTCGGCCAAACGCACCACCGTTTTGGCATCGATATTTATTTTGGTATGCGATGGCATATTATATAAAAACAATGGCAATGGCGATTGCTCTGCCAGACTCCAATAGTATTTGTATAATTCTTCTTGTCCTAATCCATAATAATAAGGCGGTGCAGCAACAGCAGCAGCTGCTCCGGCATTTTTGGCTATTGCCGCCAACTGTAAACTTTCTTCAATGGAAGTGTCTGTAATCCCCACATAAACGGGAATCCTATTTTGCACTGCTTCGACTGTTTCAACAATGAGTTGTGCTCTGGTTTTGTAACTCAGACTAGTCGATTCCCCAGTGGTTCCCAAAATAAATATTCCGTGAACTCCTCCTAAAACCAAATGCTCTACCAGATTTTTCACTCCGTTACTATCCAATGAAAGATTATCTGATAATAATGGAGTTACCATTGGAGGAATAATTCCATTTACAACTTGAGTATTTGCGTGTGATGCCATTCTGATTTTATTTATATTATCTTTTATTTTAAGCTTTAATTTATTTCTAACGATGCCTTTAGGAGTCTGTTTTTGATTTCCAAATCTTTTTGCTCAATTTGGTCAATTAAAATCCGAACGGCTTCCTGTCCCATTTCTTTAATCGGTTGACGGATAAAAGGAATTGGCTCCTCTAGAAATTGATAGATTACATTTTCGTCAAAAGCCACCACATCTATTTCATCCGGTATTTTCTTTCCAAAATTTCTAATTTGCCTTAGCCCTTCTGTAGCGATGGTATTGGTTGAAAAATAAATGGCCGTAACCTGATCGTCGAAGATTAATTTTTGTACTTCTGTTTTAATTTCACTTTGTAACGATTGGTGGTTTACTTTTCTTAAAAATTTATCTGCATCTACAATTCCGGCTTGTTTTAATGCTTCCAAATATCCGTTACTACGGTCTTGGTAATGCAATAAAGTAGAATCATACATGATGCCTCCAATGCGTTGGTGACCTTTGTTCAGCAGATACGTTGTTGCATCAAAAGAAGCTTGAAAATTGTCTACCGTTACTGAATTTGTCTCTAAATCGTTAAAATACCTGTCGATTAACACCAAAGGAATATTGGACTCTTTTAACTTTGAAACCGTTTCCCTGGATTCTTCCGGAGAAGCGATTATAAAACCATCTACCTGACGGGTACTTAAAAAATCCAACACTCTTTTGAACTTATCTTCATTTTCATCCGAGGAACCAAAAATCACCGTATAATTATGTGCATAGGCCTCGTCCTCAATGGTCCGCGCTAAATTTGAAAAAAAGGGATTGGATATATCGGCAACAATAAGTCCAATCGTGTGGGACTTATTCGTTTTCAAACTCCTCGCACTTAGATTGGGAATATAATTCAGTTCTTTTGCTGCTTTTCTAATTTTAGTGGCCGTTTCTTCCGAAACTCTATTTTCTTTGTCTTTACCATTTAAAACATAGGAAACAAGAGAAGCCGAAACTCCAATCTTGTTAGCAATATCTTTTAATGATGTTTTACGGGTCATAAGCTTTAACGTTTAAGCAAAAATAACAATTATTATTACATTACCAAATATTTGAATTTTCCTTTTAAAAAAAAGAGAATTATCTAAACCAATGATAAAATCGAGAGTTATAGAAGTTTAATTTTTCAGAAACATAAAAAAGTCCTTTTCCGACTATATATTACCAAGAATACTCTTAATTACATTTAGTTAATTAACAAGCAGTTACAAATTAAAATACTTAACTTTAGGCTATAATACATGGGTCTATCTGACTTTGAATTAGAAATAAAATCATTTAATTTATTTAATAATAACATCAACTATCATGGCAAATTCAAGTAAAAAACAAGAAGAAAACAAAAACAAAGTGAATGCAAAATCAAATACCTCCCATGGTTTACGGGATTTATTTGAAGTGGGATTGAAGGATATTTATTATGCTGAAAAAATAATGAATAAAACTTTGAAAAAAATGGTGAAAAACGCAAGTTCACCAGAATTGGTAAATTCTTTAAAAAATCAAATTAAAGAAACCAAAGAACATGTGAATCGTTTGGAAAAAATATTTGAGCATAACGGAATTGAACCTAAAGGAAAAAAATGTGATGCTATGGATGGGATTTTAAAAGAAACCAAAGATCTCATGAATGAAACTGATATGGGTGTGGTTCGAGATGCGGTAATAATCGCCTCCGATCAAAAAGCAAAACATTACGAAATCGCCACTTATGGTACCCTTCATGCTTTTGCAAAAACCCTTGGCGAAAAACAAGCCGCCAATTTATTGGCATTGAATCTAGATGAAGATAAAAAAATGGATGCCTTATTGACCGGAATTGCAATGGCGTCAATAAATAGAGATGCTTTTAAAGCGGATGCATTGACAAACACCTGAACTATTTGGGGAATCAAGCAAATTTATACCATATAATTTTTTCAATAAGCCTGTCCTACACAGGCTTATTTTTTTATGCATAGAATCTGAATAAAAATATTTTGATAAAAACCAAAATAAGTAAGTAAATTCATTATGTTTGTAAAGTTAACAGATTTGTAAAATTTACACTTATGGAAATTATTGAAAATTTAGAGCCGCTACTAAGAACATTTTGGTATGTGGCAATTCCAACTAGTATAATCTTCATTATTCAGACTATAATGACATTCATTGGTGTTGATTCATCAGATGGGTTGGATGCCGATTTTAATGGTGATCTCGATGGCGGAGATTCTCCTTTCCAACTTTTCTCCTTAAGAAACCTGATAAATTTTTTATTAGGATTCAGTTGGACCGGAATTTCATTTTACAATAGTATTGCTTCTCCTTTAATACTAATCACATTATCCATAATTATTGGATGTCTTTTTGTATATCTTTTTTTCTTAATTATCCGACAAGTTCAAAAATTAGAGGAAGACAATTCATTCCACATAAAAAACACCCTGAATAAAACCGCAGAAGTATATCTAACTATTCCGGAGAAAAAAACAGGAAAAGGCAAAATCATGATTAGCGTCAAAGGTGCATTCCATGAATTGGAAGCAATGACAGAAAATGAGACCATACCGTCAGGCACTTTAGTTAAAGTAATAAAAATTGAAAACGAAAATATAATAATAGTTAACTCCTTTAAACCAAATTTATAATGAACCCAATAATAATTATTGTAGTTGCCGCAATTGTCTTTTTTGTAACTATTTCTGCTTTAGTATCCCGATACAAAAGATGTCCTTCTGATAAAATATTAGTAATTTATGGTAGAACAGGTGGAACTTCTGCCAAATGTGTTCACGGAGGTGGTGCCTTTATTTGGCCAGTTATTCAGGATTTTGCTTTTTTAGACTTAAAACCATTGTCTATTGAAGCCAATTTAACCAATGCCTTAAGCCGTCAAAATATTCGTGTTGACGTTCCTTGTCGATTTACAATTGCTATTTCTACCGAAGCGGAAAGCATGAATACCGCTGCTGAAAGATTATTGGGATTAACCCACGAGCAAATTCAAGAATTAGCCAAAGATATTTTATTTGGTCAATTGCGTTTAGTTATTGCTACGATGACTATTGAAGAAATTAACTCTGACAGGGATAAATTCCTTGACAATATTTCTAAAAAC
>JALRGT010000060.1 GCA_023259675.1 Flavobacterium sp. | reverse complement strand
AAAGAACAATATCCAAACAGGACTTTAGTAGCATGTTTAGAATTGCATACTTACAGTAGCTTGAATGCTGAGTTTTTAAAAGAATATGAAGGGGCTTTGGATAATGCTGATGTGGCTGTGGTTTTCTATTCGCCAGATGCAGTAAAAATTAAGCAATTGGAAGAAGTGACTTATGACCAAATCGCTAAAGCATTCAATCGTCAGGATTTAATAATTTATACGAATCCAAAAGAATTTAAAGATTATTTATTCAGTATGAATTTAGACAATTCGGCTTTGTTATTGATGAGTTCCGGAAATTACGGAGGTTTGAATTTTGATGAGGTGAAAGGATTGATTCAATAAGTTTTTTAAACTATAGTAATCCCTAAGTTGTATTATTAACTTAGGGATTTTTTATTTCTTCTCATATTTAAAATGACCAACAATTTCGTAGTCAAATAAACAATCTTCCAGAACTTGTCCGTATCCTACATTATGAACAATTAAATGTCGTTTTTTATCTTCCGACAATTTATGAGTGATAATGCCTATGTGAGGTAATTTTCCATTAATCATCCAGGTAATTATTTCACCTGTTTTATAATCCGAAGGGTTCTGAGTAACAGTAAGTTTTTCCCCTTTTCTACTAAAAAACACTTCAAGATTAGGTACTCTACGATGATCAATATTTGTATCTGTTTTAGTCATTCCCCATTTTTTTAAATTCGGATATTTAGAAAAATTAGCTTTCATATCCTCATGAACTTCTTGTTGCAAATCAATACCTAATTTTCGGTAGGAACGAATAACAACATCGGTACAAACCCCTTTTTTAGCCGGAACATCACCATTAGGGTAGGGAATTCCATAATAACTGGGGTCATATTCAAGCGTAGGGTCAATAATAGAAATAGCTGATTGTGATAGTTTTTCGGCGAATATTTTTGGTACAAATTCTTTATCATCTAGTAATGTTAGTGTTTTGTTTTCTTTTTGAATACAAGAGATAAATACAAAGAAGAAGAAGGATATGTGTTTTATTTTCATAGAATTGGGAGCAATAATTCATTGTAATAGACGAGTTAAATTACTAATTTCTTATAAGTAATTGACAAATTTTTCTTATTTTAACATTTTAAAAAATAATGTCCTTTACTATGGAAAACAGTCATTTCCCCATTAGAAATTGGTCGGAAGACGATAAGCCGAGAGAAAAATTAATGCTCAAAGGTAAAAGTGCTCTAAGTGATGCCGAATTAATTGCAATTCTAATTGGTTCCGGGAGTAGGAATGAATCGGCGGTAGATTTAAGCAAAAGGATTTTATCCAGTGTAGCCAATAATTTGAATGCTCTTGGGAAATTGTCGATGGCTCAGTTGATGAATTTCAAAGGAATAGGTGAGGCTAAAGCCATTTCGATTATGGCAGCTATGGAACTCGGAAGAAGAAGAAGGGCAGAGGAGGCAGTCGAATTGACTAAAATTACTTCCAGTAAATCAGTATTTGAAATTATGCAGCCTATTATTGGCGAATTGCCACACGAAGAATTTTGGATTTTGTACCTAAATAATTCCAATAAAGTTATTTCAAAAGCACAGTTGAGTGTGGGTGGAATTACAGGAACTCTGGTTGATGTACGATTGGTTTTTAAAATGGCTCTCGAAAAAGGAGCTACCGCTTTGATATTATGCCATAATCATCCATCAGGAACTTTGATTCCGAGTGATGCCGATAAACAAATTACTAAGAAGTTAAAAATCGCTGGTGATAGTTTAGAAATAAAAGTATTGGATCATTTGATTGTAACTGAGACAAAATATTTTAGTTTTGTAGACGAAGGGATTTTTTAAAAAGTGAGAATGAAAATTGATAGTATAAAAGATGTTTTTTTTGATTTAGATCATACACTTTGGGATTTTGATAAAAATTCAAAAATGACTTTTGAAACTATTTTTAGCAGGAATCATCCGGAAGTACAAATTGAAGATTTTATAAAACAATACATTCCAATTAATCAATCCTGCTGGAAACTGTATCAATACGATAAAATAACGCATCAACAATTGCGTTATGATCGATTGAAATTGTCTTTTGATGCAATTGGTTATACAATTTCAGACAATGATATAGAGTTGATTTCTCAGGAATATATTGATTTGTTGACCGATAATAACCATCTTTTTGATGGTGCGTATGAAATTTTGGATTATTTAAATGTGAAATATAAGCTTCATGTCATAACTAATGGTTTTGCACGTGTTCAACAAAAGAAGCTCAAAAACGCTAATTTGAGTAACTATTTTTCTACGATTACTAATTCGGAAATGGCAGGGGTTAAAAAACCTAATCCTATTATTTTTGGATACGCTCTTAATTTGGCGAAAGCCAAAAAAGAATCCAGTATTATGATAGGGGATTCTATAGAAGCAGATGTATTTGGAGCTTTGGATGCGGGGATTGATGCGATATATTTCAATGAAAATAAGGAAGCTGTTAACAGCAACATCAAACAAGTAAATCATTTATTAGAACTTAAAAAGTATTTGTAAAAAAATAAAAATTTTTAAAATAGCTTTACAAGCAACTTTTTTAGAAATCACACTCTATAAAACAACCAATATATTCAAATTAAATTAATATGAAAAAACAGTTTTTATTACTTTTATTACTAGTATCTAGTTTCGGAATAGCACAGTCTATAAACGATTATAAAACAGTAATTGTTCCTTTGAAATTTGATTTCTTGAAATCAGAAAACCAATATCGATTGTCTACTTTTTCAAAATTTAATTTGGAAAAAGTAGGTTTTGAAGTTTATTATTACAACGAAATAATTCCACAGCAAATCAATAGATGTGCAGTATTAAATTATAATATTGAAAAACAAAATGGTTTTTTAGTTACAAAATTGTTCTTGACTTTCAAGGATTGTTACGGTAAAATTGTTTATCAATCTGAAATAGGTTCAAGTAGAGAAAAAGAATATCAGGTAGCCTATCATGAGGCATTGAATAAAGCTTTTGAGTCCGTTTATGCGCTAGAATATAAATATAACGGAGGTGCAAACGTTGCAGCAGAACAAAAAAGCGAAATGGTAAAAGAGCCTGCAGCTGTTAAGATTGAAAATACTGTTCAGTCTAATGTTGAGGCAAAAGTTGTATTGGATCCAAATGAAGTACTTTTTGCTCAACCATTAGCAGGAGGAAACTATCAGTTGATTGATAGTAAACCATCAGTGATAATGAAAATTTATAAAACTTCTGACGCTAATTCATTTTTAGCTCAAAAAGGAAATCAGCAAGGTGTTTTAGTTAAAAAAGACAACCAATGGTTTTTTGAATATTATCAAAATGATCAATTAGTTTCTGAAAAAGTAAACGTTAAGTTTTAGTCCAGATTTCAGATTTCAGATTTCAGATTAAGAATGTTAATCATCTAATCTGAAATCTGTTTTTGTTATATATCTACTTCTAATTTCTAACTTCTAATATCCATATTTGTCTTTCCAGCGATTTTTAAGAAATTCTCTGGTTGTTTTTTCTCTGGCATTTTCTCCAGGTACATAAATAGGAGTGTTTTTTATTTCTTCAGGTAAGTATTCCTGTTCGGCAAAATTATTAGCATAATCATGCGAATATTTATACTCTTCACCATAACCCAATTCTTTCATCAGTTTAGTAGGTGCATTTCGTAAATGAATAGGTACTGATAAATCCCCTGTTTGTTTTACAATTTGCTGCGCTGTATTGATAGCCATGTAAGAGGCATTACTTTTAGGCGAAGTGGCTAAATAAATAGCACATTGACTCAATAGAATTCTACTTTCTGGGTAACCAATAGTGGTAACTGCCTGAAAAGTATTATTCGCCATAATTAAAGCTGTAGGATTGGCATTCCCAATATCTTCACTGGCCGAAATCAATAATCGTCTGGCAATGAATTTTACATCTTCGCCACCTTCAATCATTCGAGCTAACCAATAAACGGCTCCATTAGGGTCGCTGCCACGTATGGATTTAATGAAAGCCGAAATAATGTCATAATGTTGTTCGCCCGTTTTGTCATAAAGTACCGTATTTTGTTGAACTAATTCTAAAACGCGATTATTTGTTATGATGATTTCATCTCCTGCAGAAGCGTTAACTACTAATTCGAATATATTTAATAGTTTACGGCCATCACCTCCCGAAAGACGTAATAAAGCTTCAGTTTCTTTGAGTTGGATGTCTTTGTTTTTTAAATAGACATCGGTTTTCATAGCGCGCTCCAAAAGCGAAATCAAATCGGCTTTTGTAAATGCATTTAAAACATAAACCTGACAACGGGATAAAAGTGCAGGGATTACCTCAAAACTTGGATTTTCGGTTGTTGCACCTACGAGTGTAATCCATCCTTTTTCAACGGCAGCTAGCAATGAATCTTGTTGCGATTTACTGAAACGATGAATCTCATCAATAAACAAAATAGGGTTTTTAGCAGTGAAAAGTCCGCCACTTTGTTTGGCTTTGTCAATCACTTCACGAATGTCTTTTACCCCTGAATTAATAGCGCTTAATACAAAAAAAGGGCGTTGCGATTCCTGAGCAATTATTTGTGCCAACGTGGTTTTTCCTGTTCCCGGAGGTCCCCAGAAAATTAAGGATGGGATAATTCCTTTTGCAATTTGTTGGGTCAAAGAGCCATTCGGACCAACCAAGTGTAATTGACTGATGTATTCGTCTAATTTTTGCGGGCGTATGCGTTCTGCTAAAGGTGCTTCCATTTTTTTGATCTAAAATCTAAATTCGTTAATCTTCAATCACCAATCAGAATATTTTTGAAATCAGATTTTGAATATTCAAATTTATGACATTAGAATAAGCAAATCAACAAATATTTATTTAACCGAATTAACTTTATGACAAA